>CAYVLT010000080.1:0-15849 GCA_964452405.1 uncultured Ferruginibacter sp. | reverse complement strand
CAAAAGACGCTTGTAATTGAAACCACCATGGTCGGATGCGATCACTGTATTCATAACCAAAAATTTTAACTCACTTGTATAACAGTAAAGGTAATTAAAAAGCCCTGCTGCAATACAGCAGGGCAAAGGGGCAACCGCATGCTCAGTCTTTTCCACTCATCTTCATGCCGCCTTCGAGGTACACCCTGTCTCCCTCTTTCATCGTGACAATTGTACCATCAGTTTTTTTCACCTTGCCATCGGTAGTGACCACAGTACCATCCTTCAACAATTTATCGGCATCCAGTTTTTCAGCCTTTCCATCCCTGATCAACATTACCTGCCCGGCCTGCAGCGTAATATAATAACCTTGTGCGCCGGGTTTCATTGCATGCATGGAACTGTCACTCATTTTCTTTGGAATCGTATCCATATTTTGAGCGATTGCAAAATGGCCGGTGAAGAAAATGACAGCCATGAGAATTATTTTTTTCATAGTTCAAATTTTGTGGCGATAGCCTGTAAAAAATATGATTACGCTAAGCGGCATACTACAATCGTGCCGCGGGTTGAAATGTGAAAAAGATTTTTTTATGCCCGGAATCATGGGGGAAATTGTTCTACAAAATGATGCCGCCACAAAAGGCTTCTCTTTCAGAAAGCAGGAAAGAAAAATACATTAACCCGCACCATCAGGCTATTGAAACCCTTTACAGTAAAGCATCCTGGCATTCCACACCAGTGTACCCCAATAGTTATAAATTCTGGCACAATGTTTAAAGTAGGTAACTGGAACCAGATTTTTAATCTTAAAATATACAACTATGACGAAAGGAAAATTAATTGCAACAGGACTTGCAGTAGGAGTCATTGCCGCATTATTCGCGATTCCAAAAACCCGCAAGATCATTACTGACGCGGTTTCCGGCATGACAGATTCATTGAAGCAAATGGCCGGAAGTGAGTTACAGGAAAGCGGAAGGAAACTGGCGCACAGTTAAGGTTAACTTTTTCACCACCACATTCCGTACTTTATTATAACCCCATTTCAGGGGTTATTTTTTTAGGGATACCCGTTAGCGTTAGTGGTAAAACCATACTGCCCAAAAAACTACCTGTAAAAAAAAGAAAGAGATATCCACATTTGTTTCCCCTTGGTAGGATAATTGATGGTAACCGCTGGTCAACAATTCTCCTCATCAAACTTCATCGTATGAAAACACGTACGCTATTGCTGTTGCTGCTGTCCGGCAGCCTGTGGACAGCCTGTAACAAAAATACTGATACTATGCCCGACCCGGTAACCCGGCCCGTGGATAGTTTACCCAACACCATCAGCAGCGATCTCTCTCTCGATGCCAATAAGGATTACCTGGTATCGGGACAACTGTTTGTAAAAAACAATGCCACGCTCACGATCCCCGCAGGCGTTACTGTATTTATGAAAAAATATGATGCCGAAACGGATAAAAGTTCCCTCGTGATCACTGCGGGTGCAAAGCTTGTTGTAAACGGCACGGAGGCAGCGCCGGTGCTGTTCACTTCGGCAGCGGCAACAAAAGCCCCCGGCGACTGGGGTGCATTGGTGATACTCGGCAAAGCGCCCACCAATACCGTTACCGGGCATGCAGCAGGATTGGAACTATCTGCTGACACAGAATATGGCGGTACCGTGGCCGACGACAATTCCGGCAGCATCCATTACCTGCGGCTGGAATACTGTGGCGGAATTAATCCCGATGCGGAAGATGAATGGCAGGTGGATAAGGTGAGCGGCTTCTGTCTCGAAAGCGTGGGTTCCGGTACGATGGTGGATCATGTAATGGTAAGTCACAGCAACGATGACGGATTCCAGTTTGTGGGAGGCACCGTGAATGCAAATTATCTCATTGCATTTAATAATGGCGATGATGATTTTGATTTCGACCTGGGTTATACCGGCAAGCTGCAGTACCTGGTGGGCTATCGCACAACGCTTTCCTCCAGCCATGCCTTGCGTGCCAATGGATTTGAAAGTTATAACGATGAAGTACCAACAGTGAACACACCTTTCACCCGCCCCGTTGTATCCAACATGACGATCATCGGGCCACAGGGTACCGGTACAGCCGCTAACCTGAACCAGGGCGTTTATATCAGGAAAGGAACCAGGTTCGTGATCCGCAATTCCATCATCGCTGAATACCCGATGGGCGCCCTGATGGTTTGTAATAGAACCCGGCCCGTATTACTTACCAACAACGGTTCAGCCTTCAAATACAATATCGTACACAGCGATACTGCCAGCCGCACTTTCAGTTGGGATAAAGATTACGGTGTGTATGGCGACAGTGTACTGGCAGCATTTGCACTCGACAGTATCAATAATAACCGGCTGGTGGAAAATTCGGCCGACATACAATTAACTTCACTGTATGGAACCGACGGACCTGACCTGTCGCCGGCAGCCGGCTCCGTTGCGTTAACGGGAGCCAACTTTAACGGTGCCGACTATACGAGTTTCTTTACCGTAGTTGCCTACCGCGGCGCCATGGGCGAAGTGAACTGGGCAAAGTCAGGTAATTGGGCCGTTTGGAAATGAGTAACCTGTCCGTGCTGTTTATAGATATTCTTTTGCAGGAAAGCAACCCTGGCGGGTTCATAAAGCGATGGCTGGATAACAATAACCAGCCACCGCTTTTTTTATACCACCTTACCAGTACCGCTTCTAAACGCTGTCCACGAAATGCCACACCGGTCAACACCGGATAGCCGGTTCAACAAAACGTCAAAAAAAATACGCAGCATCACCCAATATGCTACGCAATTAAAGCACCGGGATACTGGCACGTTGTTAGTGCCCTTACTACTATTAACTATCACTTTATGGCAAAAGAAAAAAAAGAACAAAAGAGTAATAAGCCTGCGAAGCTGGAAGATACCAGGCACCCGGAACAAGGGTCGCCGGCAGCAGAACGCAATGACGAGATCAACACAAAAGGAAAATTGCGTAAGCGAAAAGGAAAATCCCTTCCAGGTTAAATTTTCAGTATTTCTAAAAATCACTACAATGAAAACTTTTTCAATACTGCTTGCTTGTGGTTTATTTTTCCTGTCATGCAATAACAATGGAGCAGGAGCAGGCAGCGGAGCAGACAGTGGCTCAATGCAACGCGACAGCATTCACCAGGTATCAGACAGCACTGCAGCAGACAGCAGCATGACAGGCGGAAGCATCACCGCAGCGGATTCCATGCGGGCAAGCGTTGCAGACAGCAACCGGGAGCATTGACACCGGCACAAATGCCGGCGGGCAGCCTTTAACGGTTGAGGGTACACGAAAACTTGCTTATTCACTGCAATAAGATCTTTATTCATTGAGGGCATTGGCTTTCCTGGTGGAGTCCTTCACCCGTTTTTCTTCGGCACGGGCTTTCTTCCTAAAGAAGCCTCTCAATAAAAAATTGTGCTGCAGCGCTTCCATGTTTTCGTCGAGTTTCTGTGTGCCTGCCCGCAAATTGGCCAGTGTTTGCTGCAGGTTGGCGGCAGTCGTTTCATCGGCCAGCAGTACGCCCACGGGTCCTTTGTTGTTATTAAGTTTAGCCGTTGCCGCTTCCAGGCTTTTAACCACCTGGCCGGCATTGCCTGCCACCTCATTCAACTGCCCCACTGTTTGCCTCAGGGAGGCCACCATGGTGGTATCGGTGGCAATATCATTCAGAAAATAACCTTTCTGGTTCAGCTTACCGGAGAAAGCAGAGAGGTTGGAAGTGAGCATTTCCGCATTATTACCTGCTTTATTTAATGATGACATGGTTGCCTGCAGGCTGTTGGCGATGGAAGGATCATTGAGCAACTTACCGATTGTACCTTTTCCATCCGCCAGTTGTTTACTCACCACTTTAAGGTTACCGGTAATGGCCAGCAAATTTTCGTTATTATGCTGCAGGGTGGCCAGCATCTCTTCTGTTCCCACTCCATTTTCCACCAGCAATGTATTACCGTCTTCAATCTCCGGCGCCGCCGTACTGCCGCCATATAACACCAGTATTTTATTTCCGATCAGGCCATCAGAACCCAGCTTTACCCGGGTATCTTTTCGTATTTTCTGTTGTACATCTTCCTCTATGGAAAAACTCACCTGCACGCCATGTGCAACAAACGCCACTTTTTTAACGGTCCCTATTTTTACGCCGGCATACCACACATTGCTTCCTTTGGCGAGCCCGTTCACATCCTCAAACACTGCGTTGGCGATCACTGATTTCCTGAACGACTTATCCTTTCCCCCAATGATAAACACACCTACCAGCAGGATGGCAACACCCACCAACACAAACAATCCCGTTAAAACTGCTTTTATTCCTTTTAAATTTCTCATATCGATTATATAAAATTGTATTCGTAAAAGCTTTTTATGCGCTCGTCGTTTGAACTGAACACGTCGTCAAAAGAGCCCTGCCGCTGCACCACCCCGTCAAACATCATCACCAACCGGTCGCCGGTTGTTTTCGCACATACAAGATCATGCGTGATGATGATGGAAGACACACCGAACTCATCGCTGATGCTTCGTATCAATTTATTGATCTCGATGCTCGAGATAGGATCAAGTCCCGCGGTCGGCTCATCATACAACATGATCTCGGGCCTCAACACCAGCGTTCGGGCAATGCCGATCCTTTTCTTTTGTCCGCCCGACAATTCCGCCGGGTACTGCTGCCTGCTTTTCAGCAGCGACACTGAATTGAGCACAGATTCCACCCGTTCCTTCACTTCCTGTTTGGGAAGCTTTGGAAAATTCCGCACCAGGGGGAAGGCAATGTTTTCGAATACGGTCATGCTGTCGTACAAAGCGCTTAATTGAAAGGAGAAGCCTACTTTCAGCCGCAGTTGTTCGAGTTGCCTGCTGCTGAGGTGTTTCACATCTTCACCCAATACGATCACCGATCCTTCGTCCTGCGAAAGCAAACCACAAATAATCTTGATCAACACAGATTTCCCGGTTCCTGACCGGCCCAGCACCACCACGTTTTCACCTCTTGCCACCTGCAGGTTCACGCCACGCAAAACATGGTTATTGCCGAATGATTTATACAGGTCATGTATGTCAATCACTATCTCTCTGGGTGCATTTGTTTCCATCCTTTATGTTTTACCTGAACCAGCCAATGATCTGCACGATCATCAGTTCTTCTATAAAAATGAGATACATCGAAGTCACCACGGCAGCATTGGCCGCCTTCCCCACCCCTTCGGTGCCTCGGGTGGTGTTAAAACCTTTGTAGCAGGCTACCATCGCAATGGTGAATCCAAATACCAGCGACTTGATGATCGAAGCTTTGAAATCGAGAAAATTAATTTTATCAAATGCGTTGTTGATGAAGGTTGCCAGGCTGGTATGTTCATTTACATTGATGTTGATGAAAGAGCCCATCATCGCTACCAGCGAAGTGTACAACATCAGCAGCGGCATCATCAGCACGCAGGCGGTAACCCGCGTAAATACCAGGTATTTGTAGGGTTTGGAAGCAGATACATCCATCGCTTCAATCTGTTCGGTCACCTTCATGGCGCCCAGTTCTGCCCCAATGCTGGAGCCTACTTTACCGGCGCAGATCAATGCGGTTACCAGGGGAGCCAATGCCCTGAAAACAGCAATCCCGATCAGGGAAGGTAACCAGGAAGTGGCGCCAAAATCAGCCAGTGAAGGACGTGATTGCTTGGTGAACACCACGCCGATGATAAAGCCGGTGAGGGATATCAGCGGAAGTGAATCGCAGCCAATGCGGTAGCACTGCCTGGCAATTTCGGGCAACTCGTAGGGCGGCCGCAGTAACTCTGAAAAATAATTGGTGGCAAAACGGAACACTTTGGCGATGCCGATAAAAAAGCCATCGATCTTTTTCGACAAGTAATATTTTTCCTTTTTGGTGGTACTGGCATTCATGATGTAATCCGTTGCTGTTGAAGGCAGGTTGCTGGTTTTCCTGCGGTGGATGCGCTATGATATCAAAGAGTAGTTTGACAATGCCTGTGCCAGAGTGCAAGGCAGCCAATCACCCTACCTGCGCCGCATTGCTGCTGACATCTTTATTACACTACCGGCTTTTTGTACAATTAATTCCCCAGTTTGCGTCACCGGAAAATGAATGCAGCGGTGCCTGCAGGAAAAGAACCGGCAGGCGGCGTTACCGGGCAGCACCCGGATCGCTGGATTAATATATTTAGAACGAAACCATCTATATCGCGGGCGTGGATCGTTTAAACAGCGTTGAAATAAAAGCGGGTACCCGTTACCGTTGAGTACACCAATGGCAGGCTGTAGCCACAATCAACTACTTTTTACTTTCATTGATCACCGTATCGAGGGTTTGCAGCAGCGAGTCAAGATTATAGGGTTTGGGAATAAATGCCTGTGCCTGCACACCCTGCCAGTTCTTTTCCACTTCCACATTGGCGGAGAACAACACCACCGGCAGGCGCCGGGTTTTTTCGTCGGATTTTAAGCGGCGGCAGATATCACGCCCATCGGCAGTTCCCAACGACACATCCAGCAACACCAGGTCGGGTTGAAAGGTTTCAATGCTGTTGTCTATGTTCTGCCAGTTTGAAATACCCTGCACCTGGTAGCGGTACAGGGCCAGCGTGATCTTTAACAGGTTCAGGATATCAATATCATCATCCACCACCAGTATTTTGCGCATCGTTTCCATCATGTTCGTTTATTGGTTTACTGATCCTCCGGCCTGCGTTGCGTGCAGGGAAGGTGTTGCTGTTACCGGCAGGGAAATAACAAAGGAGGCTCCCTGCTCCTCCAGTTGCGCCCATATCTTGCCATGATGACGCTCAATAATGTTCCGGCAGATGTATAAACCCAATCCGAAACCTGAAATATTTTTTACCATTTTTTCTGTGCGGTAAAAGCGGTCAAATATCCTCGACAATTCTTCCGGCGCCACACCGATACCAAAATCCCTCACCTGTATGCAGATATAATCGTCTTCCTTTTTGCTGTTGATGAGTACCCTGCTTTGTCCCGGCGAATATTTTACGGCATTGGACAAAAGGTTCACCAGCACCTGCTCAATCTTATGCCTGTCGCCGTAGATCATTTCACCGCTTAGTTCGTTGTGCAGGATGAGCTGGTGGGTTGATGCCACCAATCCAAAACTATCCACCGTTTCCTTCAGCAGCTCTTCTATATTGAACGGATTAAGATTAAGCTGCAACTGGCCGCTTTGTATTTTAGAAACATCCAGCAGGTCTTTGATCAGGCGCTCCAGTTTATCCACGCTCTCCAGTGATTTCTGTAAAAACTGTTTGTGGGTGCTGTTGTCTTCAATCGTACTCAGCAGGTCGAGATATCCTTTTACAGAAGTTAGCGGGGTTTTTAACTCATGACTGGCAATGCCGATAAACTCATCTTTTTTCTGCCCGCTCTCTTTCACCTCCTGCATCAGCTTATTGAACTCCTGTATCAGTACGCTGATCTCATCTTTTCCATCATCCTGCACGGCTGAATACTTTCCTGTTGCCCGCAGTTCGCCCATCCTGTTCACCAGCCTCAGCAGGCGCCTCGAAATATAGGTCTGCACCGCCAGGGCCACCAGGAATGAAAATCCAATGGCGCCAAATAATAATATGGTCACCAGTTTATACCGTTCGGCTTTGATCGCTGCCAGTTCCGACAATTCCACCTGCATACGAAGACTGCCCAACTGCTTGTTTTCGTCTTCAATACTGTTTACCACAAACAGGCGGTTGCCCGAAAAATGAGTGACACCCTGTGTTTTTAATGTACTGATGGAAGCCGTATCCACACCTGCTTTGGTGTAACTGGCAAACAGGGCGCCCTCGTTATTGTAAATCACCGCATGTACAATTTCAGGTGAAATGGTTTTCAATTCGGCCAGTATATCACTCGCAGTTTCACTGTCCTGGAACTGCAGGGTTGAGATGGTATTGGTGGCAATGATATGCGCCAGGCTGTTCATGCTTTCCACCTTACGCTTTTTATAACTTTCAATGTCGGAAATGATGAACACCGCAAAGAACGCTCCCAGCACCAGCACGCTTGTGAACACCTGCATCAGCACCAGCTTGTTCCGGATCGATATGTTTTTTAAGCTGAACAAATATTTAATTTATAATGATGGCCAGTTTTAATAATTGTGAACTTACTTTCAGTTCTTCTGCATCAATGGCGGCGAGGTTGGCTTCAAACTTCAGCCGGTTTTTGATCAGTACAAAATTGAAGGCCGTTCCTTCTTTGGCAGCGCCGTTCTTTTCGCCGATCGTCAGTACGCCCTTACCGATGCCCGACAAAATTGCCTTCATGGAATAAGGCGTTCCGGCCGGTATAAACAATACCTGGCAACTGTTAATATCCTCCGGCCTGCTGAAATGTTTTACGATGATCTTTTTGTTGTTTACGGTATTGGCTGCCGCCACTTCCTCCATGGCTTCATCAATCACTGATTTACCGAGTATGCCGATCACGAAGTTGTCGGCAGGCGCAGTCGCCGGCCACTCCACGTAGCGGGTGAAATTGTAGATGAACACTGCTTTCAGGTTCGACTCTTCTTCTGTAGATTGAGCGAATCCCCAGTTACTCCAGCCGCAAAAAAACAAAATAAGCAATACAGCCCTTGTATACATTGCAATCCGGTTGATGAACGTTTACGATCAGCGGTTGTTTAAATAAAGACAGATTTTGAGCAGCCCATTGATGCCCGGCTGTTCCAGCACGGTGGCGTAAATATTTCCATCCGCCGTTCTGAAACCGGGATCGAGCCATTTAGTGTTAAAAATATTGTGAACGGCAATACTTGCCGAGATGCGCTCTTTTAATAAAGGCCGGGTGCTGATGGTGGCATTCACCAGCAGGTAATCCGGCACCGGCCCATTCGGGTTGGTACGCTGCACTTTGCGGGCGCCCACCCAATTACCCGTAAGGTTACACGAAAACATATCAGCCAGCAGGGCTGTAAGGCCTGCGTTGGCTTTAAATACCGGAACTGCAGGAGTGGTGGCTGATGCACCCGTTACCAGGTTTTTGCTGGTGCCATCCTGGTAGGTGAAATTGGCAAAGCCGGTGAAATTTTTCGACAATGAAAAATCAAGACCTGTTTCAATTCCATTCACATTAATGTTACCCGGGTTTTTCTCCGGGCTTAACCCCATCAAACTGTTGAGAAAAATAACATCCCTTAGTTCGTTCCGGAAAAAATTAAGGAAGAATTTAAAATCCATATCGGGTGAATAGATGGCATTGAGTTCATAGGTCCTGATCTTTTCGGTGGTTAAACTGAAATTAAGACCCGCCTGGTGAATCTCCAGGTTTGTAGGCGCCCGGAAGGCAGTGCCGAATTGCATTTTAAAGGTAAACTGCTTGTTGGGCTTGTTTACCACCACCAGCCGCGGGCTCAACGCCTCACCGAAATAACTGTTGTGATCGTAGCGCAGCCCGGCAGTGAAATTTGTTTTATGCAGTAAGTTGGTATTGAGTACATATTGCAGGTAGCCGCCCACGTTAGTACGGATATCATATACCCTCGGTAAAAAACGGGCGCCCAGGTTGATGATGGTATCACGCCCATCCCAGAGGTACACCGTGGTATCGAAGGTAGATTGCCGGGAGCCTGCTTCCACGTTGTCCTGGCTCACCTGCACCCCTGCCGCCAACTGCTGGGTGCTGCTTACCGTATATTTCGCCAGCAACTCACCTGCCACCCGGTGAGAGGAGGTGGCGATATTGGCCCGGATGAGCCGGTTACCATCCACCGTGATGTAGATATAGGAATCATCGGCCGTGCCTGTTTGCCGGAGTGTGAGCCGGCCCAGCAGGTTCAGTTTACTGCTGGCATTGAACTCGTGTTCCGCAAAAAAAGTGCGCAGGTAAGAGTCATCAAGTCCGGGTTTCTCTCCCCTTATATCCCTCGACAGTACGCCTACCGGGCCGGTATTGTTATTACCCTGCGGCGGCAGCCCGAGGTATTGGGTGGGACTATTAGAATAGGTACCCCATCCCATCGGTGTGCGGTAGGTGCGGAAACCAATACTCGTTTTAGATCTTGCCCGGTAGTAGCTCACCTGGGCATTTACAGAATAAGCCCGGTCAACAAATGACCCATGGTAAAGGGGATCCCTGTTGGCGAATACCGGCCCGTCAGTACTGTAGGTAGAACTGGAAATGGAAAATTCAATATTCCGGTGACGCAGGCCCAGGCTCATTTTTGCGGTACTGGTATTAAAACTGCCCATGCCCTTTTCGAGGTAGAGTCCATCCATGTCGGACCCTTTTTTTGTGATGATATTGATCACGCCGCCGAAGGCATTGGCACCGTATAGAGCGGAAGCAGGTCCCCAGATAATTTCAATGCGATCCACGTTGTGCAGGCTGTAGGCCGGGCCCGCCATGTCGTTGCTGCCAATGATATTGTTCTCCACGATGCCATCGATCATCAACAGGGCCCGCAGGTTTTCAGCGCCATACATACCCCTGAAATAAATGAGCGTGGGCGCATAGCCATTGAGGTGGATCATGTCGATACCCGGTATGTCACGCAGGGCATCTTCCAGTTGTTCGTATCCCCGCTCCCTGATCTGTTTGGCAGTGATCACCTGTATGGTGGAAGGCGCTTCGGCCACCGGCTGCAGGTAGCCCGCCGCGGTGATCACTTTAATATTCATCAGTTCTTCCAGCGACAGGTTAAGCAGTTTCTGCACTTCCCTGCTGGTATCCACCTGCGCCTGCAGTACTGCTGAAGGTAACAGCAACAGCAGGCAGCCTGCTATAAAGCCTTTCATAAGCAATGGATGGTTTGGTTTAATTATAAGCAATGCTCGTTTCTATGTAAGGAGAGATTCCTGCAAAAAACCCGCCCTTTCGATCAAACCGGGTATTGTTTTATAAATCAATCAACAGTTGGCGCAAAACTGTTTTGTTCAATAGCTGTTTCATTGAAAAAAGCCGGGTAAACTGTTTGCATACAGAAAGCACAGGAAAGAACGTTGGCTGGGCATCTATCGTTCCTATTCCCCATTATGGGAAAATAAAACCCCGGTTTTATTGCAACCGCTTACCCAATGAATCAAACTGCGGCGCTCACAACCACCAACAGTATTTATTCCGGCAACTGGTGCCACTAAGTATCGGCAAGCTTTACCTTTGAAAAAAACAATGCGATGAGTAAAATAATTGTTGACAGCGGCATTTCACTCGATGGCTTTTTTGCCGGCGACAACCGCGGTCCGGCCAACCCCATGGGCGGCGTTTCAGGGCAGATCCACCGGTGGATGTTTAAGCAAAAAGCTTTCTGGAAACATATCAAGATGGAAGGTGGTGAAGAATATGGGGCTGACAGTGAACTGATAGACCAGGTGTTTGCAAGAACCGGCGCCTATATCATGGGCAAGCGGATGTTTGAAGAAGGTGAGGCCGTATGGGCGGAAGACCTGTATGAAGCCGATGTATATGTGCTCACCCACGAGAAAAGAGAACCCTGGGTACAGAAAGGCAGCACTACTTTTTACTTTGTTAATAACGGCATAGCGGCAGCGCTGGAGTGCGCCCGCCATTCGGCCAACGGAAAAGATATCCGCATACAAGGCGGCGCCGATACCATTCAACAATTCTTACATGCAGGGCTGGTGGATGAATGCATGATCCATATCGCCCCCGTATTCTTAGGCAGCGGTATCCGTTTGTTTGAGGGTATGAAAAAAGACCTGTATGATATTGAGATTGCAGAGGTGATCCCGTCGCCCGTTACCACGCATATCCGGTACCGGTTGAAGAAGAAACAATAAAAATATTGCCGCTTTATTTTCGCAGGCATCTGTGCAGGTAAACCGTGCAGCAGGCATGTTTGATCTGGCCACGCTCCTGCACCCGGAGGCAAGGCCATCCCGGCTTGCCGGGAATTATTCTATATTTACACATCTGCCATTTACCCATCGCTTTTCTTCACCGGTGAATAGTTGCCGGTTTGATCAGCTTTAACTTTTAAACCAATCATTATGTTCGGCATTAAACACATCCGGTTCGATTCCATGACCTATGTACTCCATTACAAAAACGGGTCGGTAAAAAGAGAAGGAAGAGGGCTTTCATTTTTCTATTTTGTTCCCACCAGTTCTATCGTGGCGATTCCTATGGGCAGCAACGACCTGCCCTTCATTTTTACAGAAACCACCAACGATTACCAGGCCGTGTCGATACAGGGACAGATCAGTTACAAAGTGGGCAATCCAAAAACACTGTCTGACAATCTTGATTTTACCGTAACAGATAATGGCCAATACAAAAAAAATGATATTGAAAAACTGAACCAGCGTATCATCAACGAAGCACAAACGGCTACGGCCTCCTTTATTCATGGCATCGCCCTGAAGGAAGCCATCCGCTCAGCCAAAAAAATTGAATTGAATATACTCGACGGGCTGAAAAGCTCTGCAGCAGTGAATTTGCTGGGCATAGAGATCTTAGGCGCCAATATCCTTGCCATCAAAGCTACGCCGGAAATGGCGCGGGCACTCGAAACCGAAACAAGGGAAAAATTACAACAGGAGGCAGACCAGGCCATTTATGAACGGAGGAATTTCGCGGTGGAACAGGAGAGAAAGATCAAAGAGTCTGAGTTGAATACCGAGATAGCGGTGGAGGAAAAACAAAAACAGATCGCAGAAAAGAAAATGGAATCTGAAGTGCAGAAAGCAGAGAACGACAAAAAACTGCGGGAGATGAAACTATCAGCGGACATCGCGGTGGAAAACCAGCGCAGGCAATTGATTGAACAAAAAACCCTGAATGATAAAAAAGAAGCGGATACCAAAGGATACGTGATTGAAACCACCTTAAAGCCTTACAGGGATATTGACTGGAAAACACTCACTGCCCTGAACAACAATGCTGATCCCAAACTCAATATATCCTTAGCCTTCCGGCAACTGGCGGAAAACGCTGATAAGATCGGCAACCTCAACATCAGTCCCGATTTACTGGATTCAATCCTGAACGACAAGAGCAATAAAAAATGAGTGCAGAATATGCCATCATCGTTACCAACAAAACCCGCCTCGAAACTTTAATTGAACGGTTCAATACCCGGGCACAGGCAAAATTTTATATTGAACGAGCCGGTGGAAATTTTGCGGACTATGAAACCGAGCATGAGCAGTTTCACCGTTCGCTTAACCAGGTGCAATCTTCTCTTTCAGGTTTGATAAAAAATAAAATGATCGACCGGTCGTACCTGCTGAATTATATTTTCACAGAAAAGAACCTGATCGTGGTGGTGGGACAGGACGGGTTGGTGGCCAACACAGCCAAATATTCAAATGCGGTTCCTATAGTGGCGGTGAACCCCGACAAGCACCGCTACGACGGAGTACTCCTGCCTTTTAGTCCGGGTAATTTTACAGCAGGCGTTGAGCAGGTGTTGCGAAATGATTATTCCCATCACACCATGAGGTTTGCGGAAGCTACACTCAACGATGGGCAGCGGCTGCTGGCCTTCAACGATCTTTTCATCGGTGCAGCCTCGCATGTATCAGCCCGCTACCGCATCAGTTACAATAACAAAACCGAGGAACAGTCATCCAGCGGTTTACTGGTATCCACCAGGGCCGGCTCCACCGGCTGGCTCAGTTCGGTGTTTAATATGGCCTACGGGGTAACCGGACTTTTTGATAAGAATATTAAAAGCAAACAACCATCTTTGAAAGAGAATGACCTGTTGTTTGCAGTAAGGGAACCATTCAAAAGCGTAAGAACCCAAACAGGTATCACAGCCGGCTTATTAAGGGATAATCATCAGTTAACCATTGAATCGCTGATGCCTGCCAACGGTGTTATTTTCAGTGATGGCATTGAAGCAGATTTTTTACACTTTAACAGCGGCACCATTGCCCACATTGGTTTGGCTGCGGAAAAAGCGATTTTGGTAAAGCATAAAAAAAGTGAATGACCGGGTTGCCGCTGTACCTGTAAAGTACAGGGGTTTGAAATCCTGCTGGTGTGAATCCCGTTTGCATACCTGAGCCGGAGCATCAATCATCACCTGCCCGCAGCTTAGATCTTTCAGTAATTGATCTACTTGAGGATGGTTGCGGTGGAGGAGAATCTTTCCCGGTTTCAGTACAGGATTTGTGTTTACAGGTTGGGGTATTACCGCGTATGATTAAAGCGAGTGATTATAAAATGGATGGTTTGCAGTAACACAATCCATCCATTTTTTTTGTAACACAGCAAATGCCGGACAGGATGTTACATTATTTCCACCACTGCGTTCATTTCAATGGTCGCATTTTTTGTGGCGATAAAGTTTCTTATTGCCGCCAATTCCTTCTGCAGTTCTTTTATTCTTTTTTCCCTTGTTTTAATATCTTCTTCGTTCAGGCCGCCATGAATTTTTTCTTCATGGAACCTGATTTTTGCCGATACCATTTTCGAGAGTATCTCCGTGGCATCCGCTGCGGAAAAATTTCCGTTAATCAGTTGTAGGTTCATGTGTAAATTTTTTTGGTTGAATGCATCGCATTGTTGCTGGCAGCAATAGAGTGATCAATCTGCCAGTACCCGGATATCGATGGTGCCTTCAATCACCAGTTGGTGGTTCTTTTTTTCAGCGCTGTCAAAAATTTTCCTGAGTGATTGCTCCATCTTTTTCAATGCTGCTACCCGCTTTTGTGAATGAGGGATATCTTTCCCATTTCTCTCCCGGCTGCCGAAATTCTGCAGGGAATGAAACCGTATTTTATTACTGATCATGTCCAGCAGTATCTCAGCAGCATCAGCGGGAACGAATGTTCCCTGGATCAATTTAAATTGGTGGCTTTTATTCATCTTGATGTGTTTTTACTGACCCTGTCCCAGTGAGAAAGCAGGTTTGCCGTCGAAGGCATAAAGATTTTCCGTTTTGATGGTATCAATATTTTTGTCGATTGCCTGTTGCAGCAATTCCACAATTTGCTTTTTGGTAATGCTGGATCCGGATACCGGCTTAAACCTGCAGCGCCAATGGTCGGTACAAAATGTTTCCGGGAAACCATCAGGGTACACCTTTATTCCCCGGTTGGTGATCATGGTAAGTGCAAGGTCTGTGCTGTTAAGCGCTGCCACTTTTTTTGCCAGTTCATCCGGCACTTTGCCATTCCAGTGTACAAACAGGTCTACCCCCACCAATTCCTTTGCCTGGGGCGCTTTACGAACATATTCCGGCAGTTGTATGGTTTTTCCCTTTGCATAGTGCACCGGCTTTAACCGGGCCGGCTTTTTTCCCAGGTTCTTAATCACGGCACGTGCAAATTCCTTTGTTCCCACCCGTTGTTTGCTTACACCGTCTTTATAAATATCAGCCGTGTGTATGCCGTCCTCGATGGTTGTAAGCCATGCATTCTGAATTTTTTCTGCCACTTCATTCTGCCCGATGTGATTCAGCATCATTACAGCACCCTGCAGCAGGCCCGAAGGATTGGCATAATCCTGCCCTGCCCTGCGTGGTGCAGAACCATGTATGGCTTCAAACATAGCACAGGTTTCACCAATATTAGCTGAGCCGGCCAAACCAACAGAACCGGTGATTTGTGCAGCGACATCAGACAGTACATCTCCATATAAATTTGGCATCACAATCACATCAAAAGCCTCCGGTGTATCCGCCATCTTAGCCGCACCAATGTCAATGATCCAGTGTTCATTTTCAATATCGGGGTATTCAGCTGCTATCTCATCAAACACCTTATGAAACAAGCCATCCGTTTGCTTCATGATATTGTCCTTTGTGAAGCAGGTTACTTTTTTGCGGCCGTATTGCCGGGCATATTCAAATGCATAGCGAACAATCTTCTCGCAACCCGGACGGCTGATCAGTTTCAGGCATTGCA
>CAYVLT010000079.1:0-15874 GCA_964452405.1 uncultured Ferruginibacter sp. | reverse complement strand
TCAAACTGGTTCGTCTCAATTTTACTCCCCGCAATACCAGCGATCTTTTATTTCGTGGTACCCTGTACGTTACCCTCGATGGAAATTACGCGGTGCAGAAACTTACAATGACGGTAAGTAAAAATGCAAACCTGAACTGGACAAGGGAATTGCATATTCGCCAGGATTTTGAAAGAGGAGCAGATGGAAAATACCACCTGTCGATGAGCAATATGCTGGCCGAATTTGCCCTGAGTAAAAATGCCGATGGGGGCATCATGGGGGAACGCACTGTATCCTATAAAAATTTTGTGGTAAACCAACCGGCGCCCGACAGCATTTATGCGAAAAAGGAACTTGATCCGGGTGATGATAAACCTGGGCTTACAGACAGCTCCTGGGCCATGAACCGGCACGTTCCCTTAACAACGGTTGAAACGAATGTGTACAGTAATATTGATAGCCTGCAACACATGCGCTCCTACCGCAGGTTCATGGATTGGGCAACTTTGTTATTGGCCGGGTACAAGAATTTCGGCGGGTATGAAGTAGGGCCGGTGAATGCTTTTTACAGTTTCAACCCGGTAGAAGGTTTCCGGGTAAGGGTAGGAGGCAGAACCACGCCACATTTCAGCAAACGCATCTACCTTGAAAATTATGTGGCCTATGGATTTAAAGATCAAAAGACAAAATATTTTCTGTCAACCGCCTACTCGCTGAATAAGAAATCGATCTATACATTTCCCATGAATTACCTCAAACTGAGTTACCAGTACGACACCAAGATACCGGGCCAGGAACTGCAGTTTGTGCAGGAAGATAATTTCCTGTTATCATTCAAGCGGGGTGAAAATGACAAGTTTTTGTACAACAATATTTTTAAAGCGGAACTGGTCAGGGAATTTGGCAAAAACATTTCTTACAATATCGGCTTTAAATACTGGAAGCAAACGCCCGCCGGTGCAATTACCTTCGATAAAACTGTTACGAATGAAACCGCTGCGGTAAAAGATATCACCACCACCGAACTTTCGGCTGAACTGCGGTGGGCACCGCATGAGCAGTTTTACCAGGGTAAAGTGTACCGCATCCCGATCTTTAACCAGTACCCTGTCTTCAAGCTCAGGTACATAGCCGGAATCAAAGGGTTGTTCAACAGTGAATACAATTATCATAACCTGAACCTGAATATTTTCAAACGTATTTATTTTTCGCAATTGGGTTATGCCGACGTGTCACTGGAGGGTGGATATATCTTCGGAAAATTGCCCTATCCGCTGCTCACCGTACACCGGGCCAATCAAACCTATGCCTACCAGCTTAACTCTTATAACCTCATGAATGCACTTGAATTTATCAGTGATCATTATGCAGCCGTTAATACCGATTATTATTTCAACGGATTTATCCTGAACAAAATTCCGTTGCTGAAGAAATTAAAACTGCGGGAAGTGGCCAGCGCCAAAATCCTTTATGGAGGTGTAAGAGATGAGAACAATCCTGCCACCATGCAATCGGTGCTCAGGTTTCCAAAAAATGGTCTAACAGGAACGCCTACCTCTTTTTCACTCAACAATAAACCTTATGTGGAAGTGAGTGTGGGATTGGCCAATATACTCAAAGTGATCAGGGTGGATATGGTAAAGCGCCTCACCTACCTGGATAACCCGGATATATCAAAATGGGGCATCAGGGCCAGGGTAAAATTCGATTTCTAACAGGCAAGAGATTTCATGGGTACCAAACAGGAATAAAACTGCCGCCGGTCGGTATGGGCAGCGCCATGCCCGGAAGATGAACAGGAAATTTATTATCACCAAAACAATAAAAAATGTCAAAATTAAACAACAAAGTAGCGATCGTTACCGGCGCTTCCAAAGGAATTGGAGCCGGCATTGCAAAAGCCTATGGAACAGAAGGCGCATCAGTAGTGGTAAATTATTCCACCGACCAGGCAGGGGCCGAGGAAGTGGTTAAACAGATTGTTGAGGCCGGAGGTAAAGCAATTGCCGTGCAGGCCAATGTTGCCCTGGCGGCGGATGTAAAAAAACTTTTCCGTGAAACAACAAAGGCTTATGGTAAGGTGGATGTACTGGTGAATAACGCCGGTGTATTCAAATTTGAACCATTGGAGGCTGTCACTGAAGAAGAGTTTCACCGCCAGTTCAACATCAATGTACTGGGAACCATTCTTGCAACGCAGGAAGCCGTGCAACATTTTGATGCTAACGGGGGAAGTGTCATCAACCTCAGTTCCGTGGTAAGCGACAACCCGGTTGCATATTCTGTGGTGTATTCAGCCACCAAAGGAGCAGTGGATACCATTGCCGTGGCTTTGTCAAAAGAATTTGCCGGTAAAAAGATACGGGTCAACACCATTGCCCCGGGAGGCGTGGAAACACAGGGAACCGTTACTGCAGGTATCATCGGTAGTGATTTTGAAAAGCAAATGGTGGCACAAACACCGCTTGGAAGGATTGGTCAGCCTGGTGATATTGCAAGGGTGGCTGTGTTCCTGGCGTCAGACGATGCAGCCTGGGTGAATGGTGAAAAAATAACCGTGTCAGGTGGCTTGAGATAAGTTAACAGAAGGCAACAAAAAAAATCCCGGTAACCACCGGGATTTTTTTGTTAGCTTTTATTGTGCAAGTTCTTCCTCGCATATCGCTGCACAATCCCGGCAAATGGATGCACATTTTTTACAGTGTTTCATGTGCGCATGTTGATCACACTCATCTGCGCAAAGCAGGCAGATCTCCCTGCATTCTTTCAATAAATGATGTCCATGAGCTGATTCCCTTGCCAGCAGTTTCGCCACCAGCGTGCATATATCAGCGCAATCAAGATCGGTTTTAATGCAGCCGGTAAGCCTGCTCACTTCCTTCTCGTTTAAACAAGCGGCCGCACAATGATTGCATGCTGCAGCACATTCCAGTAATTTTTCCAGCAGATCTTTGTTTTCCATAATCATATATTTTAATCGTTACATAATCCTGCCTGTATCATCCGAAAAGAATGTGCCATGCCGATGGGCTGGCAGGAGAAAACTGTTCACCGGTTATATTCTGCCATTCACCGGGAATTACAGTACGGTCACCTTTGCATGGTTGTGCCGGAAATATACCCGCTGTACTTTTGATAAAAATTAATACAATGAGCGACGAAAATAAAATTGAAACCAACAACAGCCGGGTATTGGCCGGTTTGTTCATCATTGCTATCGGTTTGCTGTTTTTTGTAAAGCAGGCCGGCTTCGTGGTGTTTCCCTACTGGGTGTTCAGTTGGCCGATGATATTAATTGCGGTAGGCGTGTACAGCGGTGTAAAACATAATTTCAGGGGCAGTGGCTGGCTCATACTTGTGATCGTGGGCGCCTTCTTTTTGTTTGATGACATACTGGATATGTACGACCTCAGCAACTACCTTGTCCCTGCCATACTTGTGGCAGTGGGCGTAATGGTGATTTTACGACCCCGGAAAAAGGATTGTTGGAGAGGCCGGAAGAACAGGTGGACCAATTCATTTGATACAGCGCCGCAACAGTCGTTCAGCAGCGAAGCATCAGCGGCGGCAGTTGGAACAGAAACGCCGAAAGCGGGTACGGGAGATAGTTATGAAGATATTGCAGGAGAAGTGCTGGATGCAACAGCAATCTTCGGGTCCATTAAAAAAAATATTCTGTCAAAGAATTTCCGCGGCGGTGACGCCACCAGTATTTTCGGTGGATCAGAGATTGACCTGAGCAAAGCGGATATCAACGGCACGGTAATGATAGATGTAACTGCATTGCTCGGTGGCGTAAAACTGGTGGTGCCTTCACACTGGGTGGTTAAACAGGAGATCGCTGCCATATTCGGTGGCGTGGAAGATAAGCGGGACATGCACTCCGTGATCACGGTTCAAAATAAAGTGCTGTTGCTGAAAGGCACTGCATTTATGGGCGGTATTGAAATCGCCAGTTACCGCTGATGCCTTTCGGGCGCTGGTACATTCCCAACTGACTGAAAAATATTCAAGGGGATTTAAAGATAGCCAACACCGTGCCGGCGCCCGCCAGGTTATCAATCGCTTAAAAAAAAATTCCAACAACCAAACTGCAGGGTATGAACTGGTATATTGCAAAAATAGTTTTCGAAGTTGTTTTTAGCGGCGCAAGCCAGCAGCCGGAGTTTGATGAGCAGGTAAGAGTGATCCAGGCAGGTTCCAAGCAGGAAGCCTTTCACAAAGCTTTCCACCTAGGAGCGGCTGAAGAAAGCAGTATAGTGAATGTGAACAACCATCAACTGATACAGTGGAGGTTTGTTAATGTAAGTTCCCTGTACCAGTTAAAAGAACTGCTGGATGGTGCAGAGATACATTCCAGTACAGTAAAAACAGACTGTGCCCAAACCTATATTGAGATGGTGCATAAAAAGGCTGACCATATACAAAACAATGATACCTTAGAGATATTGCAATTAGTATAAACTGCGCTTGTGGCAAAGACACCATTATCACAAAAACGCTTTCTTTTCATATTCATCGGCAGCTGGCTGTTATGGTCACTGTTGCAGGTATACGTGCTGCACACTTTGAACGTGCAATGGCAATTTGCGCTTGCCGACAGCGGCATTACCAACCTGCTGCTCTGTGGTGCCTGTATATTACTGAGCAATAACCTGCAATATTACCTGCCACAAAAAGAGCGGTATTGGTACATACTTACCAGCAGTGTGTTCATAGCGGCGGTGGTGTGGCTGCTCACCAGATACCTGCTGCAATTGTTACCCGCCGATGATGCGGGCTACCAGCAAATACTGGCTCAGTCAGGAACACTGCGGTATTGTATCATGGTACTGGTGGTGGCATTTATGGCAGTGATCAGCGTGTTATGGTATTCATTTGAAGAAAAAGGAAAAGAATCATTGCGTGAACATGAAACTGCCAGGCTGGCGAGAGAGGCGGAACTGTTTAAATTACGACAGCAGCTTCAACCTCATTTTCTTTTTAACAGTCTTAACTCCATAAATGCTCTCATTGGTACCAAGCCCGCCGAGGCCAGGACAATGGTACAGCAGTTAAGTGCCTTTTTAAGAAGCACTTTAAAGAAAGAGGAAAGCCAGTGGGTGCTCCTGAGAGAAGAACTGGAGCAACTCGACCTGTATCTTTCAATTGAAAAGGTACGCTTCGGAAACCGGCTGCAAACTGTTGTTGTAAACACTGAAGAAGCCATGGCGCTTAAGCTGCCAGCGTTATTGTTGCAGCCCCTGGTTGAAAATGCCATTAAATTTGGGCTATACGGTACCGTTGGCGAAACAACCATCGAAATATCCTCTTCAGTGGCACACGGTCAATTGCAGGTCATCATCAGCAACCCATTTGACAGTGACAGCGCCCCTGATGAAAAAGGTACCGGTTTTGGTCTGCAATCAGTAAAAAGAAGGTTGTATCTTTTATTTGGAAGAGACGATCTCCTGCAAACAAGAACGGAAGGAAACAGGTTTATAGTAACCGCCCGGGTGCCACAGGTAACCAGCACATCGCCATCTGCCGGTAATGCAAAAGGCCTGGTGTAATAAAATTCTGACAGGATGAAAAAAGTTTTAATTATAGATGATGAGCCATTGGCAAGATCCGTGGTGCTCGAGTACCTGCAGCACTACCCGCAGTTGGAAGTGGTGCAGGAATGTAATGATGGTTTTGAGGGAGTAAAAGCCATTCAGCAACTACAACCTGATCTTATTTTTTTAGATATCCAGATGCCAAAGATCAATGGTTTTGAAATGCTGGAACTGGTCGATCACCCGGTGTCGGTGATATTCACCACCGCCTTTGATGAGTTTGCCCTGAAAGCTTTTGAAACACATGCCGTTGATTACCTGCTGAAACCTTTCAGTAAAGAAAGATTTGACAAAGCGGTGCAAAAATGGCTGGAACAGCAACAGGCAAGCCCCTCAGAAACGGGCCAGCTGCTGGAAGCAGTCTCCAAAAGTCCGGCCCAAAGCAACAGGATTGTGGTGAAGAACGGCAGTAAGATCAAGATTATACCGGTTATGGATGTGTTGTACCTGGAGGCGGCAGATGACTACGTAAAAGTGCATACGACTGAAGGGTATTATCTCAAAAGTAAAACCATGAGTCATTTTGAACAGGTACTGGATCCGGTACTGTTCTGCCGCTGTCATCGTTCCTGCCTGGTGAATACCCAACAGATCACCCGCATCGACCCATACGAAAAAGATGGGCATATTGCCATCCTTAAAAATGAGGTAAGGGTACCCGTTAGCCGGGGAGGTTATGCAAAACTCCGGGAAGCGCTCGGCCTGTAAATGCCGTAATCATCATTGGTCAGGAACCCAGGTGATTACCTGCACCTGCATCGGAATAGTTGTCCTCCGGTGGAAGGCAATAGTCGAATTTGGCAATGGTACTGTGATGGGTGGCCAGTGCAAAAGAAGCCTGGGCCGGTTGGTTCTTTTTCCTGGTTTTGGTTGGTTTAAAGGATAGGCTGGTTAATACAAAGGCCGGCATTGATGGCTGCACGCTTTTCATACAATTAATTTTAAGTTGGCTGTACAAATTTCATGCATATGACAACCACAACAGGGTATATGTATAGTCACATATTGTTAATTAAAATACAAAAGCAATCATTTTGCAAACAGGCTGTTAACGATGATTGCCGGCTGGCAGTGTATGGCACCTTTTTCTTTCCAATAAAGCTGTTTAAAAAAAATATCGATTGGCTGCCGGACAAATCTTTTTATTAAAAGATGGGGCATCGGGCCAGGTCGCAAAAAGTTCCAATAAAAAAGCGAAACGCATGTTGGCGTTTCGCTTTTTATATTTCTCCGGTGGTGATTATTTTGAAGCGAATTCTCTGCGGATGATATTCAATGCGCCGCCGGCTTTAAACCACTCGATCTGTTGATCATTGTAAGTATGGTTTGCCGATATGGTATCACTGGAACCATCTGCATGATGCAGCACCAATTGCAACGGTTGATTGGGGGCAAATGATACCAGTCCATCGATATCAATGGTATCATCTTCCTGGATCTTATCATAATCTTCCTTATTGGCAAAGGTAAGTGCCAGCATTCCCTGTTTCTTCAGGTTGGTTTCGTGGATCCTTGCGAATGATTTTACCAGCACGGCCCTTACGCCTAAATGCCTTGGTTCCATTGCCGCATGTTCCCTTGAGGAACCTTCCCCGTAATTCTCATCACCTACCACAATGGAGCCAATTCCCGCTGCTTTGTAAGCCCGCTGGGTGGCAGGTACGGGGCCATATTCTCCGGTGAGCTGATTTTTTACAGAATCCGTTTTTTCATTAAAAAAGTTTACCGCGCCGATGAGCATGTTGTTACTGATATTGTCGAGGTGGCCGCGGAACTTCAACCAGGGACCCGCCATGCTGATGTGATCCGTGGTACATTTTCCTTTTGCTTTGATCAGTAGTTTCAATCCTTTCAGATCCACACCTTCCCAGGCGGCAAAAGGATCCAGTAACTGCAGGCGTTTGCTGGAGGGTGATACGATTACTTCCACCGCACTGCCATCTTCAGCCGGCTTTTGATAGCCTGCATCTTCCACGGCAAATCCTTTCGGTGGCAACTCATCGCCACTTGGCGGGTCAAGTTTTACAGCTTCTCCCTTATTATTGATCAGGGTGTCGGTAAGCGGGTTAAAATTAAGATCACCTGCAATCGCCATTGCGGTTACAATTTCGGGTGAACCAACAAAGGCATAAGTATTCGGGTTGCCATCTGCACGTTTGGCAAAATTCCTGTTAAAACTGTGCACGATCGTATTCTTCTCGGCTTTTTCAGCGCCAACCCTTGCCCACATACCAATGCAGGGGCCACAGGCATTGGCAAAAACAGTGGCGCCGATCTTATCGAATACGCCCAGGAAACCGTCTCTTTCAATTGTGTAACGCACCTGTTCGCTGCCGGGAGTGATTGTGAATTCTGATTTAAGCGTCAATCCTTTTTCACTCACCTGTTTTGCCAGGCTCACCGCCCTGCTGATATCTTCATAAGAGGAGTTGGTGCAACTTCCGATTAAACCCACTTCAATTTTAGTAGGCCAGCCATTGGCGGCGGCGGCTTCTTTCATTTTTGAAATTGGAGTAGCCAGGTCAGGTGTGAAAGGGCCGTTCAGGTGCGGCTCCAATGTGTCGAGGTTGATCTCGATCACCTGGTCAAAATAATTTTCAGGATTTGCATACACTTCCGCATCGGCGGTAAGGTGTTCTTTGATACCGTCAGCCAGTTCAGCCACATCTGCACGGCCGGTAGATTTGAGGTAGCGGCTCATGCTTTCATCGTACCCGAAGGTGGAAGTGGTGGCGCCGATTTCAGCACCCATATTACAAATGGTGCCTTTGCCGGTACAACTCATACTGGTGGCTCCTTCACCGAAATATTCCACTACGGCACCGGTACCACCTTTTACTGTAAGGATACCGGCCACTTTTAATATTACATCTTTAGGAGCAGTCCAGCCACTTAATTTGCCGGTAAGTTTAACCCCGATCAATTTTGGCATTTTCAGTTCCCATGGCAGGCCGGCCATTACATCACAGGCATCTGCGCCACCTACACCAATGGCGATCATTCCCAGGCCTCCGGCATTTACCGTATGGCTGTCGGTTCCGATCATCATACCGCCGGGAAAGGCATAATTTTCAAGCACCACCTGGTGAATGATACCGGCGCCGGGTTTCCAGAAACCAATGCCGTATTTGTTGGATACCGATGCAAGGAAATCGTACACTTCGCTGCTTTCATGCACGGCTCTTTCCAGGTCGGTTTTACTGTTTTCTTTTGCTTCAATCAGGTGGTCGCAGTGAACCGTAGAGGGTACGGCTACCTTGGTGCGGCCACTTTGCATAAACTGCAGCAGGGCCATCTGTGCGGTGGCATCCTGCATGGCTACGCGGTCCGGGGCAAAATCCACGTAATCTTTTCCTCTCTGGTACGCCTTACTGGCATCGCCTTCGGTAAGGTGGGCATACAATATTTTTTCGGTTAACGTCAAAGGTTTGCCCACTGCTTTACGGGCTGCATCAATTCGGCTGCCAAAGTTGCTGTACAGCTTTTTGATCATTTCAATGTCGAATGCCATGGTTATGATTTGAAGATTTGAAAATTAGGCCATTTGATAAGAGATGGGTACCCGGGCGAACGCTGGAAAACTTTCACCACCAGGGCTTCCATCTTGTCAAAATTGGATGGCGAAGGTACGGAAATCAGGGCAGAATACTTTTTCAAAATTGTGAAATCAAACCGCGTTTTGCCCCCGGTTAACGGTACTACGCCCGGAGTGGATTGATTTTTGTACGGCTACCCCTGCATAAAAAAATCCTGGCTGCAGGCGGCAAACATTAAATATTTTATCTTTACAAAATGAAACGTTTCAAACATTTTATTGAATGGCACGTATTCGGTGTGTGCAATGCGATTGGTGAAAGAATGGGGATTGCCACTTCCACCATCAGGAAATACTTTATTTACATTTCTTTTCTTACCATGGGCTCCCCGGTAATCATTTACCTTTTCGTGGCATTCTGGATGAATATCAAAAGATATATCCTGAATGCAAGACGAAATCCGTTGCGTTATCTCTGAGAACATCATTTTCTTTTCCCGGTGCGGTAATACCGTATTGTATGATCTTTCTCGAACTCAAACATACCGACAACAAAACCCTGCTGCGTAACCTGGCAGCGCTTGCGGGTACAGCTTACAAGGGAGAAGATTTTATCCAGTTACATCCTCCAACAGGCACCGGCATCATAAAAGTGATCGACCTGGCAGAAGAATTACAGGTGCTGCTTGCAGACGTTACCCTTTACCGCCACCTGCTGGCTTCAAGGGCCAGCGCTGATAAACGCTATTACATACTTCATTTTGAAGACGTGCAGGTAACGGGAACGGTTACCTTTAGTGTTGACGGTGATACGCTTCAAAAAAAGCAAACCCGGCATGCGGTGGTGCGACTTACCAGCAACGTTTTTTCCAATACCGAAGAGATTACGGCCAACACCCCGGTAAAAGCAGTGAAAGTTTTTTTTAGTGAAGACTGGCTGCAGAAATACCTCGGATTGGGGGAAGAAGTGGATGTGTTGCAGGAATACGTGCTGCTTAAAACGGCCAGTTTCGACATGGAGCCGCTTGATGCCGAGTACCTGCGTTTGATGGATGAGTTATGGAATACACGCAAAGAAGATCCCCTGCAGAATATTTTTTTGCAGAACAGGGTAACGTTGATGATTGAACGATTTTTTACCAGGCTGGCTACCCGGGTAAAGGAACTGGCTGGCAAACCTTTCATCACCGATGATGAAATGCATCGCCTGGTAAAGGTGGAAAGAATGCTGGTTCACGACCTGGCGGAAACACCGCCCGCCATCAGCGAACTGGCAAGGATGGCAGCCATGAGCGCCACCAAATTGAAAAAACATTTTCGCGGGGTATACGGAAGCAGTATCTACGCCTATTACCAACAGGCCCGCCTGCAAAAAGCAAAGGAACTTTTATTAAGTGGTCAGCACAGCGTGCAGCAAACAGCCCGGCAACTGGGTTTTCACAGTGCGGCTAATTTTTCCATCGCTTTTAAAAAGCAGTTCCATACCTTGCCCTCGGCTATCATCCGGCAATCTTAGGTAAGGTTTTTGCTCTGCTGATTCAGCCATTTTACCCGATGTTCAGTTTTACGTATGAATACTGTGATCACCTGGAATACCTGCATCTGCTGGCGGCTGCGCTGCAGGTGCCGGTAGCAGGCAATTGTATCTGGCTGCCGCCTGGTATTGGCAGCGGCTACATAAAAGTGGAATCGCTCGCCAACGGCCTGCAGGTGCTTACAAACGAGTGTACACTGCATGAGGCATTCTTTATCAGGCGAAAAAAAGCCGCTGCAACCCATTTCACGCTTCGCTTTGATGAACTGCACAACCTGCAGCAGCTTTCGGCCAAAATGGGCGACCAGGTATTGGAAGAAAATACGGCTGTGTATTCCGGCGCCTTTCTCAGCAACCCTTATGATGCCCTGGAATATGTTGTGAATGCTGCTACTGAAAGCCGATGTGTAAATATCTATTTCACCCACGAATGGTTGCAACAGCATTTTGGAATTGATATTTCAGATTCAACCTGGCAGCAGATATTGCCCCGGCAGGCTTCCGCTGCTCACTTTGAGGTGCTCACGATCGAATACCGCGAGTTGATGGAAGATATTTTTGCCTTGCGTAAAGAGCAACAGCTTTATCACACCGCCCTGCAGAACAGGGTGATGCTGTTGCTGGAAAAATTTCTTCGGAATCTGTACAGTAAGATCAGCCAACCGCCAGGCGGGACGCCTGTTTCGGAGCATGACCTTAAAAGAATGATCCAGGTAGAAGCCCTGCTGGTGAAAAATACCGGTGAAGCGCCCCCGCCTGTGCCGGAACTGGCACGCCTGGCCATGATGAGCGAGACGAAGCTTAAAAATCTTTTCAAAAGAATGTACGATTACAGCCTGTATGAATATTATCAGAAGAACAGGATGTTAAAAGCCCGGCAACTCATTTCCAGTCGCAAATATTCCGTAAAAGAAGTGGGCACCCAACTTGGTTTTAAAAACCTCAGCAATTTTACCATTGCCTTCAAAAAGCAATTCAATAAGCTGCCGAGCGAACTGTAGCATTGGCTTTTACACCCGAAATATGCCTTTTTCGGTTAGATAGACGCCCGTTTATCCATCGGCCTGGCCTGAATCTGGCTTAGCTTTGCGTCTCAATTACACAATGTTGATTGAAGCTGGCAGTTTTGCCGGTTACGGTTACAACATTGACTGATTTGAAAAATATTGCTTTTAATAGCAGCTTACCTTTGCAACACAAATTAGAGTCCCGCTTTAAATTCAATTCCAGGGAATTGAAAGATTGAAATGACTGGTGCCGGAGAATCAGTTCCCATTGGTAGAAAAGAGATTTGCCGCAAGACAAATCTCTTTTTTTAGCCCATATCCTTCAGGTGAAATCGCTCAAAGTTTCGGTCATTGTTAGCCCCGGTTCATCAAAATAAAGTTCCTTTTTACCTCGAATCACCGCATGGGCTTTACCGTTCCTACCTGCCATTTATTTCAATTTATATGTACGGGGAAGTTTTATATTACCCGTATTTTTGCAAACTAAATTTTACATTATGCCAGGATCAGAATTATTTGGTGCCGAAGAACAAAAAGAAGTAAATGATGTGATGGGAACGGGAATACTGTTCCGGTACAACCACGATGCCCAGCGCAACAATATCTGGAAAGCAAGAGAATTTGAGGCTGAAGTGAAAAAAATAACCGGTGCAAAATATGCACATGCTGTAAGTAGCGGCTCTACGGCGGTACTCACCGCACTGGCTGCGGCCGGTATCGGAACGGGAGATGAAGTGATTGTTCCACCCTTTACTTATGCGGCAACAGTAGAAGCAGTACTGTTTGTGGGAGCAAAACCTGTTTTTGCCGAAATTGATGAAACATTGTGCCTGAGTGCTGAAGGTATTAAAAAAGTATTGACGCCTAAAACCAAGGGCATCTGCCTGGTGCACATGTGTGGCGGAATGGCCAACATGGATGAGATCATGGCGGTTGTAGAAGCAAATAACCTGGTGCTGGTAGAAGACGCCGGCCAGGCTTTCGGAGCTTCGTACAAAGGCACTCCTGTTGGGTTGTTTGGTAAAACCGGTTGCTATTCTTTCGATTTTTTCAAGATCGCCACTGCAGGGGAAGGCGGTGTGCTGGTAACCAATGATGAAAACGCCTACAAGCTTGCAGATTCGTACAGCGATCATGGGCACGATCATGTAGGTAACAACCGCGGCATGGAGCAACACCCGATCGTTGGTTTCAATTACCGCATCAGTGAATTGCATGCTGCCATTGGTAAAGTGCAAACCAGCCGTGTGCCCGAAGTGATCAGCCGCAACCGGGAAAATAAAAACCTGCTCACCGAAATACTTGCTGCAACGGAAGGCGTTTCATTTGCAACACTGGCCGACCCGGCCGGTGACTCTGCTACCTTCCTCAATTTATTATTGCCCGATACAGCCACTGCCAAAGCCGTTGTTGATGCTTTCAATACTGCCGGTGTTGGTGGATTCAACTATTGGTACATCAATATGTATCATTTCATTAACCAATGGGATCATATCAAAGAACTGAAAACGGCTTCAGCCTTACCGGTGCAGGTACTTGGTGCACCGCAGGACTATACAAATCTTGAACTGCCAAAGTCACAGGAAGTGATTGGCCGCCTGATTTCATTTGGCATCCGTTGTACCTGGACGGAAGAAGAAGTGCGATCCCTTGCGAACAACATCTCCAGGTGTATCAAAAGTGTAATGGTACCGGTAGGATAAGTGTTTGGGTTGCCGGCTGCAGTAACCAGTCCCGGCAGCGGTGGCGTCGCACACTGGTACGGCATCCATACGGCAGCTTTTTTCACATTACTGAATTTTGATTTCAAATATTGAACAGGCTATGATTCATAAGAATTTTAAAAATATTG
Organism: uncultured Ferruginibacter sp.; assembly: GCA_964452405.1. Lineage (GTDB taxonomy): Bacteria > Bacteroidota > Bacteroidia > Chitinophagales > Chitinophagaceae > Ferruginibacter. Next base: position 2,367 of record CAYVLT010000079.1, on the reverse strand, counting down.
ATAAAGTCGTTTTTGGCCGCGGCAGCTTCGCCAATATGCCCGGCATACTGGCTGAAAAACGGCAGGAAAACGCAGGGTTTTTCCTCTTCGTGGTCGACAATTATTTTGCCGGGAAGGAACTTTTGACGAGGATTCCTGCTGAGCCAACCGATATCGTTAAGTTGATAGATGTTGATCCAGACGAACCCACCACCGACCAGGTTGATCAATTAAGGGATGAAGTGCTGAGCAGCCGCGGCATTCCTGCCGGAGTCATCGGCATAGGAGGGGGCAGCATCATGGACATCGCCAAAGCACTGTCATTGATGTTCACAAACGAAGGTTCATCCACTCTATACCAGGGCCTGAACCTGGTGAAAAACCCGGGCATCTATCACCTGGGCGTTCCTACCATTTCCGGCACTGGTGCCGAGGTATCGATGACCGCGGTGCTGACAGGCCCGGAAAAAAAACTCGGGTTAAAATGCGACTGGACTGTATTTAACCAGGTAATACTGGATCCCGAACTGATCGCCACGGTGCCAACAGACAAATGGTTGTACACCGGTATGGACACCTACATTCACTGCATAGAAAGTGAAAATGGAATGTTGAACAATGCCTACAGTCATGCGTTTGCGGAGCAATCCCTAAAACTATGCCGCGAAATTTATCTCGGCGACAATGCCGGGCAAAATCCTGAAAATGATGACAAGCTGATGGTGGCAAGTATGATGGGTGGCCTTAGTCTTACCTATTCAGAAGTAGGTGTATGTCATGCACTCAGTTATGGGCTTTCAAAGATCCTTCATGAAAAACATTGTTACGCCAACTGCCTCGCCTTTCAACACCTGGAAGATTATTACGGGGAGGGTGTGCGGGAATTAAAGCAGATGCTGGTACAGCACAATGTAACGCTGCCGCAGGGCTTAAGTAAAAACTGGAGTGACGAAACCATCACTGCCATGGCACAGGTGGCCTACAACCTGTCACATATGTGGCGCCATGCGATCGGGGAAGACTGGACAGAAAAGATCACAATCGAAACCATTAAAGATTTATACAAAAGATTATAACCATGAGCCTAAAAAAAGTAAAAGTTGGCGATATCGAATGCGGAGCGGATCAGTTGTTCCTGATCTCAGGTCCCTGTGTGATCGAAGACGAATCCATCATGATGAAAACAGCGGAGAAGCTGAAGGAAGTAAGTGAAAAGATGAACATTCCCATCATCTTTAAATCTTCTTTTTGTAAAGACAACCGCAGCAGCCTGAGTTATTACCAGGGGCCGGGGCTGGTGGAAGGCATGCGTATACTTGCCAAAATAAAAGAGCAATTTGGATTTACCGTGTTAACCGATATTCATTATCCCGACCAGGCTGCTCCTGTTGCCGAAGTGTGTGATGTGTTGCAGATACCCGCTTACCTGTGTATGCAATCCGGCTTGTTGGTGGCTGCTGCCAAAACAGGCAAAGTGATCAATGTAAAGCATGGCCAGTTCCTGGCGCCGGATAACATGAAACACCCGGTGGGCAAGCTGGTTGATTCTGGCAATGACCAAATCATTTTAACCGAAAGAGGCTATACCATGGGCTATAACGACCTTGTGGTTGATCCCCGGAGCTTTTATCACATGAATAAAATCGGGTACCCGGTGGTGTTTGATATTACCCATTGCGTGCGTAAGTATGGTATTCCAAGTTCTGATGCAAAAGGCGGCAACCGGGAATTTTTACCGGTATTGAGCAGGGCGGGTGTTGCAGCCGGTGTGGATGGAATTTTTATTGAAACACATCCTGACCCATCCTGTGCTTTGTGCGATGCGGCCAGCCAGCTATCGGTATACGACCTCGAAGAGTTTTTGAAACCACTGCTCGAACTGCACGCCATTGAAGTAAAGTACAGGCAGTCCTGATGCATGAAACAACCGGTACGGTGATTAATTCAATTCATTGCCGGCTGCATGCACCTGATCGCTTTGCATTGACCATTCACAAATTAATACCTATTTTCGCCCCAAAATTAAAAGCACTATTATGGAATTATACCTCGACTCAGCCAACCTGAAAGAAATTGAAGAAGGGTTTAAGCTGGGTTTTTTAGATGGGTTAACCACCACACCCACCTTCATGCAACGGGAAGGTGTAACCGATATCGATGGCATGATCGTTAAGTTGAGCAAGATCGTGCCGGTATTACAGATTGAAGCATTGGGAAATACTGCGGAAGATGTGGTGAAAGAAGCCCACCGCCAGTTGAACCTCGGCCTTGATCCAAAGAAAACCGTGTTCAAAATCCCGGTATCATTGGAAGGTGTAAGGGCCTGTAAGTTGTTGCGCAATGATGGTTTGCTGGTGAATGTGCACCTCGTGTACACATTGCAGCAGG
>CAYVLT010000078.1:0-15932 GCA_964452405.1 uncultured Ferruginibacter sp. | reverse complement strand
CTGGTGCCGGATAATACGGAGCAGATTGAAGGTAAGATTGAAGGACAGGTGATCGTGATCTTAACCAAATACGTAAGAAAGCAGGCTTAACGCAAAACAAACCATTATGAGCGGTTTAAAGAAAAGGCAGGATTATATTTCGTGGGATGAATATTTTATGGGGGTAGCCTTACTGAGCGCCCGCAGGAGTAAGGATCCCAACACCCAGGTGGGTGCCTGCATCGTGAATGAAAAAAACAAGATTGTGGGAGCCGGGTACAATGGCCTGCCCATGGGATGCGACGATGATGAATTTCCCTGGGAAAAACAGGGCGATTTTTTACAGACCAAATACCCCTTTGTGTGTCATGCTGAATTGAATGCGATCCTGAATAATATCGGGATGGATTTGAAAGGTTGTAAGATTTACACTGCTTTATTTCCCTGCAATGAATGCAGTAAAGCCATCATCCAGTCGGGCATCCGGGAAGTGATCTACCTGTCTGACAAATATGAAGGAACAGATGTTTTTAAAGCATCGAAGATCATGCTGGATAAGGCCGGCGTTGTTTACCGGAAAGTGCATGCAACGATCAGCAGCATTTCATTGTCATTTAACGAAGCTGACGTATAAGAGGCGGCTGAGCGGGCTGATCAAACAAAAATTTTTCTTTATTGTTACCATACTTTATGAAACTGTCACCCTCATTTTTATTGACCGTTAGCCTGCTTTTTGCCGCAGGTACTGCCTACCCGCAGAGCGACTGGACGTTGAAGGCTGATAAGGATGGGATTAAGGTGTACACTAAAAATCTTGACAATTCTCCTTATAAGGCAGTGAAAACGGTTTGCACCGTGAATGCGTCCATCAGCCGGCTTACGGCGGTGTTGCTGGACATTCCCAATGCAAAGGACTGGGTGTATTCAACCAAAAGCTGCACGGTGCTTAAGCAATATTCCCCCACAGAATTATTTTATTATTCTGAGCTCGATATTCCATGGCCCGTGAGCAACCGCGATTTTATTGTAAAACTCATCGTATCACAGGATGCGGCCACAAGGGCTGTTACGGTATTGGGTGAAAACCTTCCCTCCTATTTACCGGAAAATAAAAATATCGTGCGCATTCAGCAATCTTATTCAAAATGGCTGATCACGCCCGTTCAAAAAGGCCAGGTACAGATCGAATACGTGTTACAGGTTGATCCCGGGGGAAATATTCCGGCCTGGCTTATCAACCTCTTTGCAACAAAAGGACCACTGGAATCTTTCCAGAAATTACGCAGCCAGGTAAAAAAAAGTATATACGATGGGGTTAGTATCCCCTCAATCCGCGATTGATGGCTATTAACTTTCACACCGGGTGGTATTTTATTTTTTCCGGTTACCGGGATAATGTGGTTTTGCCGGGTCATTATCCGGCAGGTCTTCCGTCCAGTTTTCTTCCGGCAGGTTGTCTTCATCTGCCAACCGGTCTGTTTCAGCGCTGTTGAGTGCCGCTGCCATTTCATTATAATCGCCGGGCTCCAGCATGTCCAGTTCATCTGCTGAAATTTCTTCTTCTTCGTAACTGTTGTCGTCAAAATCAAGCCGGTCGTCTCCTTCAGCGGAGGCTGCAAAATCCATCGAATCGTGTTTGAGATCGGGTTGCGGATCTTCTTTGGTTCGATCCTGTTTTTTGTCTTCCATACAATAATGTTGTTGAATGATCAGGCTGCTTTTTTTCTGTCCAGTACCAGTATCACCGCTCCGGCCAATACGGCAATGCCACCGGCATACCCGGGCCAGTCCAGTGTTTTCTTTTCGTTTTTATTGATCTCCACCGGGCCAAGGTCAACCACTTTTTCTTTTTTGGTGAAACTGATCTTTCCAAAGACAAACATTAAAATGCCTGCCACGACCAGGATGATTCCAACTGCTTTCATACTTATGCTGTTTTTGGTTAATAATAGATGAACTTACTGTGGCGGTGCAATCCCGTTAAGCGGCATTAACTCCACACCTGCCTGGCTTTTACGGGCCGGATGTTCTTTATTTCCTTGTAAAATCCATACCGGTACCGCATCCCTGTTGTTGTACCCCTGTAGTAGTTGCAAAAGCATGCCAGTTATGTTTGATATGGATCAGGCTCCGGGAACCGGCAGGTAGCGCCTTCGTTGTTTAAAATGCGGGTATGTAAAAAAGGACGACGATGGTAGTGAGGGCTGCAAAATTTTATTGTGAAAATGATCAATGGGTAATATATACGCTGCTACCAGGGGCAGGCTGATACCTGCTTAAAACCGGGTAGTACTCACCGTGAGTGCCTGAAACATAATTTGCTGAAACCTATTTGCCTTTTACCTCGCTCAACACATAGGTGCTTCCTGCCTTTGTTTTGAAACTGTAATCGGTTCCGTTTACAACAGCCGTAACAGCTTTGCCATTGCAGGTGATGCGTAATCCCTGTTTCCATGGAGTTTCCACCACGCAGGATCTTCCCTTTTCACTTTTGATGGTGCACCTGGTTACCCGCCCGTCTTTTTGTTCAGCCGATACCAGGAAGGCACCATAGGTTCTCAGGCGTTCAAAGCGGGCATCCCGGGCAGCCGGCCAGTCAGGAAAAAGCCGGATCACATTTTCATAGCCCTGCAACAACATTTCATTGATGCAGGATGGCACAGCGCTCAGCGTTTCAGTGAAACCACCCGATTGCGGGATCCAGAGATTGGGCAATGCTTTTTTTGCAATCCGGTCTTTTAATTTGGCAATGATGCGTTCCGGGTCGTACCCCAGGCGGGCCGCCGTTGTAAAATAAGTTTCGAAGCCATTACCGAAATTATTCCAGGCCGGATCACCCCCGGGATCTTTCTCCCACCGGTCAACCTCTTTCTGCAAAATCTTTGTGAGTGCAGGATCCAGCCGCATGCCGGTATTGCCCGCCGGGAATACCCAGGTATAGGCCATCACCCTGCCAAAACCAGGCGGGGTTCGTTTCATATTCCCGGAGCTGATGCCTCTTTCCGTTGCTTTCAATCTTGTTAAGCCCGGCTCTTTGTATAACGGTAACGGGTACAGGTGTTCATTGATAAAGTTCCATTTTTCAATGTTATTGGTATCCACTCCAAGGAACCGGCTCATGTCAACAATGCCGCGGTACAGCATTTTGAGTAGTCCTAAGGTGGCGGTATTATTGGTATCACCGGTTTGCAGGTCGGCCCGCCAGTTTTGCGCCCAGGGGCCCACTTCCCAGAAATTATCGTTGTAGCTGTTGTACCGGCCGTTTTCAAATACCAGGTAATCGCCCCAGAAATCTGCCACGGCTTTAATGTAGGGATATACTTTTATCGCATAGGCCTTATCGTAAGTATGGTAAAAACGCTGGAACATATTGGTGGTTAAAAATGCCGCGTTGCTTCTTTGTCCGCAGAACATATCGCCTCCCTCCAGGCCAACATCCCTGATGCCGTACTGCTTCATCATCTGTTGTTCCGTAAGCGGATACCTGGTGGCTGAGAACCCCATCGGGCCTATACCTACGGGATAATATACGCCCCCGCAATGCATCAGCCGGCGGGCATTTTCACGCCCCTTCGCCATATAATCCAACACGGGACTGTCGTAGGGATCGGTGATTGCGATATGGTTGGAGGAGTAGCAGGCCCACCAGGTGGCTTCGTAGTTATAGTTGGTGTGGTAATCGCCCTGCCAGGCCCTGGTAGCATCAGCCGTGATACTGTTGCCGCAAAGCCCGGGCGGAAAGCGTTTGTTGCGGCTGCAGCAGGCCAGCAGGTACTGTGATCCGTAGTAATATTTTTCAAGCAGGGTATCCCCGATGGATACATAGGACTCATTCCAAAACCGCTGCCACCAGCCGTCATTGTTTTTTTTCATGGCGGCTATCACCGTGGCGGAAGCATTTGTTGACCTGCTGACGGCAGTAGCCAGGTAATTGTTGTTTTCGTGGTTGCTGCAGATGCCGGCAACCAGCGTGATCTTTTTTGCGGGCGTCAGGGAAAAAGAATCCGATGTGGATCCCACTATGTTCAATGCAATGGCTACATGTGTTGGCCAGTCGAGGTCAGGCGAATCAAAATGGCGGATGGCATAATTCACCTTTTCTTTTTTCCCCAGTTCAGTGCGGGCACCAAAACCGCTTTGCGCCCATGGATGTACGCCTGCCTCACAATTGCCGCCGGTCACAGACAATTCAGCAATCACATGATTGTTTTGTGCAGGCACCCATATTTTCAGACCTACCTGCAACCCGTTCTTTTTAAAACCGGCTACGATGGTTCCATTGGCAAGTACCTGTTCTGCATGAAAATCCGCACCTTCCAATGCAGGTATATTCAGGTTGATACCACCCGGCAGGCAGAGTCCCCCATCCGGGTAGCCGGGCATGGCTTTCCAGCAATCATTTTTAGCGATGTAGATGCAGAGTTTACCCGGTGTGCCGCCCAGCACAATACCAATATCTCCATTGCCCGCTACAGGTGCATCGGGTGTAAAGGCAGTAGGGATAAGTGTTGACGGTGCGTTGAACAACCCTTTGTAAACCGGTACAAATGGCTTTTTATTCGTTTGTGCAAAGGCAGCGCTGCACAGCATGCAGCCCGCAACCAACAGCCAGGATATTTTTTTTGCCATGATATTGCTATTAAACCAGGATACAAATGATTGCACCCCGGCAGAGGAACCGGCTTAAAGTTACTATTGAATTACTGAAACAACGTTTACATCAACCGTGGGTGGTAAGCGCTGCAACAAAAGAAATGGATGATGAAGGGCAGGCAATGTATATTTGAACAAAATTGCCGATGAAAGATTTTAAGAAATATTATATCGTGCCTGCTGAACCGATCGAAGTTTACCGGGCCCTCACCCTGCCCCAGACACTCCGGTTATGGACGGGCGAAAATGCCGTGATGAGCACCGAACCGGGCAGTGAATTTTCATTGTGGGAAGGCAGCATCGTTGGTAAAAACATTGGGTTTGAAGAGGGAAAGAAGATCGTACAGCAATGGTATTTCGATGAGGAGGATGCTGATTCAATTGTTACCATCAAATTACACCCGCATAAAATGGGTACGTCAGCGGAGCTGATGCATACGAATATACCCGATGAAGTGTATGAAGAAATGTTACAGGGTTGGGACGATAATTATTTCGGACAACTGATCGATTTTTACAGTTGATCCCTGCCTGCGACCTGCGACAGGATCAATGTGAAAATATTTTTGAAAAAAACAGGTAAGTCTTTTTGCGAATGCTTGTGTTGTAATCAACTTTAAAACGGTAAAAAGGCTGTTCAATAAATTTCCACGACAGGCGTGCGATTACAATCACAATAGCAGCATAGATCACGAATCCCACCACTTCTGTTACCATGATCTTTTGAAAAATAGTAAAACCTTCTTTATGCCGCGTAAAGAAACCGGGATGATGCGCTTTTTCGTAATCGAAAACGAGCTTATACAATTTCCAGAATACAACAGGCACCAGCAGGTGATACAGGTAGATGCCGTAACTCAATCTTCCCAATCCCACCACGGTTTTGTTTTCCAAAAATTTACCGAAATAGTTTTTGTATCCTTTTACAGCGCCCTCAATGATTTTATAAGAAACAATTGAAAACAGTAAGCGGTTAAACACAAAAGAAATAAAATGCCAATGCATCAGTATGGTGGCGAGGGCCAGTGGTATGCCTATCCAGAGAACGAGGTTAAGGTATTTGTGGATGGCTTTCTGTTGTGCTTCGGTGGCCATCGGTTTAAACGCCAGCAATGCCCCTACCGCGAACGCATCCACGCAATATTGTGTTTGTATCACCTGCGATACTCCGTTGGTGGGTTCATAAGTGATCACGCGGATCAATACCGTGGCAATGATGATGCTCATGAATGTTTTCAACAGGTGCTGCCGGGGTACCAGCAATATTACAAATGGCCACAACAGGTAAAACTGTTCTTCCACGGCCAGCGTCCAGATATGTGCGGTGGCTTTGGGAAAATCATGACTGTTATATATCTGGTAATTGGTGAGGTAGGTAAAATAAGTGGATGCATGTTCACTGATCTCGGCCCCTATGGAAGGTACCAGCAACAATACCAGTAAAAAAAAGTAATAGGCGGGAAATATCCTGATGGTACGTCTCAACCAGAATACGGTCATCACCCTGAAGGTGGAAATATCCTGTTGTTCACTTTTGCGCCGGGCAGAAAATAAAATGGTGGTGATCAGGTAGCTGCTCAGTACGAAAAAGAAATTCACCATGCCACCTAAAAAGCTTACGGTAGTGGTATGCGAAATGGATGGAAACCAATGATAGGAAACCACGAACAGGACGGCACAAAAACGTAGTCCATCCAACTGCGGGTTGTACCTGAGTGAGGTCCCCGGATTTTGTTTGATTTCCACAGGCATAGAATGTAAAAGTAGAAAATTGCTGTATGCAAACGGTTAATGTGATAAAAAACAATGATCCGCATAGTCAACGCTTTTTACATTAAAATATTGCCCGGCATTTGGTTACAGGTGCCATGGCAGCCGGGTATAATTAAAAAAACCTCCAGGAATGAAGGTTTTTCATAATGAGAAATGGTTTTTAAATGACGACAGATGTCATCTTTTTTTCATAGGTAATAGATTCATTTCAGAAACCGGGGTTGTTTCAAAGGATCTGGTTTTGGATAAATGGATCGTTGATTTATTAACAGTACAAAGATCGGCGCTGTTGGCAAATCAAAACATAGCATTCGGTATAAACCTGCTGTAGTTGAATTACTACCAATCGTTTTATCCTGGCAATCATTCGCCTTATTATTTTAATGAGATGACTTCAAATTGCCACCCGGCAACGATTGCGGACTGTGTTGCTCATTTTTTTTCTTCAAAAATGCGATAAAAAATGCCTCCCGTTTTGTTTTTTAATTTTTCAGGAGTAGATTGAAATACCATTAACCTAAATCACCCAATATGCCAAAAACTCCTTCCTCCATGGGCCTCTACCTGCGTTACCGGATATGGATCGCTGAGATGAATGCCGATGTAACCTCGCTGCGGATATTTGATGATTATCTTGAGGCCTTGCCGGCTGCCAGCAAGCAACGGCTAAAAACGATTGCAGAAGAATTTAAAAAACAATTTGTCGCCCTCAGGAAAGAAATGGATGATCTGAAGCATGAAATGCATTTGCAGAAAATGAAACTGGCTGCCAGTACGCGTGAGCACAAAACGATGGACAGCAAATTATATCGCTCCGATAATCACTCCACGCTGAAAAAGCATTACAGTACCTACCGGAAAGCATTTAATAAAATGAAATCAGATTTCGGGATGATCGGTGAAAACTGGGCGTAGCAGTTTTGCCCGGTTGGAGCGTTCAACCTGCCCTGAACTTACGGCGCTGCTTTGCCTCCTGGATGGCAGGCAGCCCTTGAGCAGGCACTTGCATTGTCCGGCACTAACCATCATTTATGTCACGGAGGTTTTAAGCTTAAGTACCGGCATCAACAGCGGTATTGTTATTGAATCGTTGGATGGAGCCTGGGGAGATTGGTGAGTTTCTGATTGATGGAGGGAGGTTAGGTTGCTGGAGATATGTTATGAGTGGGAAAGGTCGAGAAACATCTGGTAATGGTCATTATAATGGGTTTCTGTTACTTTAAATTTATGGCTTCCGATGATGTTGAATCCATTTCTTAAATAGAAATTAACGGCTCTTGTATTGCCGACCCATGTGAACAGCCAGATGCCCGATTGATGGTTGTTTTTTGCCAGGTCAATATTGTATTTCAAAAGTTCAAAGCCCAGGTGTTGATGGTAGAATTCTTTCAGCAGGTAGATGCGATCCAGCTTTGTGATATTTTTTCTTTCAATATTGGGATGGGTTGCATTGAAAATAATCTTTGAGAAACCTGCCGTTTGCCCATTGAAATTAATGAGGTGATACAGGTTTGCTGAATTGGCTAATTCGCTGGTAACCGCCTCCTCGTTGTAAGTGGCAATTAAAAACTCATTCATGTCTTTAACTGAGCAACTGTCTCTATGAGCTTCCTCAACCGATACCCTGCCAATATGAGCAACTATACCAGCATCTTTTAATCCAGCTTTTACTATCGACTTCATTACAGGTGAGTTTTTGCACGTGAATTTACGGGCATTTCAGTTTACAGATTCTTTGGGGAGTTGTTAGTGGTGCAAGGATTGAAGTTTGGCTTTTTACAACTGCTCATTGTTCTTCCGTCCAGCCAGAGTGGCAGTAGTACCATTCAGTATTCAATTTGATCCGCAGTTGGTTTTCCCGATTTTTCCGTTCCACCTTTGGCTATTTTAAAAGATAAAAAAAATTCAAAGTCGAAATTCAACTCACATCTTGAGTTTTGCGGCGGCGGTTTGGCTGAAGCAGGCTTTTTTAACTCGATGTAGCCGAAAGAATTAGAGAAAGTTAATAGAAGAATGTTTTATACCATAGTTTAATCAGTTTGACCAGAAAAGTGCCATTGAGCCAAAAATCGGTCGAACGGTAAACTCACATTGCATTAACTAGTAAGCTCAAAAATCCAGGCAGCCGAAAACGGTAGATGTAACAGCCCGGACATTTGATATACTGATAAAACCCTAAAGCTCTTTTTAAGTAAAAACAAAAGGATTGGTTGCCAGGTGATAGTCAGCGAATGATTAATTTCATGAAAACCCTAAAGATTTACTCTTATACTTTAACAGATAGTTCTCATAGAATATACAACATTTGACAAAACCTTAAATTTGACTTAAAAATTACATACCAGTAATGTTTGATCTGTTGCCAATTAAATGCATAATTGTTGATGATGATGAAATATCCTGCCTGCATGTTTCATCGCTGGTTGCCACAAAGCCACAACTTCAACTTATCGATGAATTTCCCAATTCTTCAGATGCAATTAATAGCATTGCAGTCAATCCACCTGATTTATTATTCTTAGATATCGGGATGCCTGATATTTCAGGTGTAGAGCTGCTAAAAAGGATAGAAGATGCGGTACCAATGGTGGTCTTTATTACTTCGCTTCCTGAATATGCTCTGGAGGCATTCGAGTTATCAGCGTTTGATTATATTCTCAAACCTTTTACTGAAGAACGTTTTGATCAATGTATAAAGCGTGTGGAAGAATATTGGGAAATGAAACACAAGTCAAATGCTTACGACATTATCATAGAACAGGAAATGATAACGATTAAACAAGGTCACAATAAGTTGAGGCTGCCGGCAAGCGAAATCATTTACCTTGAAGCGATGAATGACTACACCAAATTCCATACCGAGCGAAAAAGTTTTATTACTTTAGGTACGCTTAGTAACATAATGCAACAATTGCCACAAAATTATTTTTGCAGGATTCACAGAAGTTATGCAGTAGCTGTTAATAAAATAAGCGGGATGCAAAACAATAAAATAATTTGTGGAAAAACTGTAATTCCTGTTGGAAAAACCTACCGTTCATTAATTGATAAAATAAAATTATGATGGCTTATGTATAAGCTTATTGGTTTTTTTTTGACTCTTTTATTTTCAGTTAATATTCTCGCACAACCATCCTCAGAAGCCATTGAGCGGATAAAAAAAACAGAACAGAAAATTGACACCCTAAAGGAATATATAAGCAAAGCTGTAGAATCAAGAAACTTTAACGAGTTGCTGGCTTTTACTAACGAAGGTATTTCTTATGGCCGCGACAACTCGGCTAAAGCATATTTTGCCTATTATAGGGGTTATGCCTTTCATGAGTTAAAACAATTTGATAGTGCTATTTCAAACACATTGATGGCTTTTGAGCTATACCAAAAAGATGGCGATCTTTCAGGTGAAGCCGATGCTATGCTTAGATTGCATTATATATACTATTATGCAGGGAGGGGTAAAGAACGGGAGCCTATGATGAAAAGGGCCATTTCGATAATAGATACAACCAATAACGTAAAGGCAAAAGCAGTATTGATAGGAATGTTGGGAGAATACTATTATGATCAGGGCTTGTACGAAAAATCTATTGATTATAAACTTAAATATATCAACCTTGAAAAGAATAAAAAATTCCCCTTGCCTGATAATGCAAGTAATAACATTGCTGTAACCTATGCTCAAATTGGGGAAACATTTTTTATGCTGAATGAATCAACAAAGGCATTGGAATACCTGAGAGAAAGTAAAAATTATTACCGCAATTATTATAGAGGTGAAGCTACTGTTATCAACGATTTTATTACTGCATTTGTCAATTTAAACCAATCAGATAGTGCCATTGCCTGTTACAATAATTTGTACCGGATGATGAAGCCAAACGATACATTGTTTGAAATACTGGCGGGAGCAAATAATAGTTTGGCAAAATATTATTTAGAAAGAAATAATTTAATACAGGCCTTTCTTTTTGCAAAAAAGCAATTCTATTTAAGCAAAAAATCCAATGAACTTCTTGAAATCATAAGTAGTCATTTGCTGTTGGGCGAGGTTTTATGTAAACAGCAAAACTATAAAGAGGCGTTAGAGCATTTAACAATTGCAGAAAAAAATATTTATTCTTTTGGACGGGATAATGTAGCAGCCTTACGACTTATTCAGGCTAAGGTATATGCCGGCCTTGATAAATGGGAAGAAGCATATCTTAAGTACGATGAATATAATCAGCTACACGATAGTATTATAGCAGAATATTCAACCAAAAACATAGCGAATGCTGAGGCTAAATTTCAAACCAAAGAAAAGCAACAGCAAATTGAAGTGCAACAGGCGCAACTTACGTACAACAAAAAGCAAAAAATCGGATTCTTAGCCGGCTTACTTTTAATGGGGGCAATTGTTACGTTATTGATCATATTTTATAGAAATAAAAAAAGAACTGCCAATGTTTTAAACAGCCAAAATCAACAACTTTCAGTCTTAAATTCGGCATTGGCTGAGGCTAATCAAACAAAGGCAAAACTGTTTGGAATTATTAGCCACGACCTGCGATCGCCAATTAGCCAGGTTTATCAATTTTTACGTTTGCAACAAATGGATCATGTAAATCTAAGCAGTGAACAACAGGTGAGATTGAACGAAAAAATAGAATCCGCTGCTGGATCTTTGTTAGAAACTATGGAAAATCTATTGTTGTGGAGCAAAACACAATTGAACCAGTTTGAGCCAAGAATACAAAATATCCAATTGTATGACCTGATGGTTGAATGCCTGAATCTGCTGCAGTTAAATATTGAATCAAAAAAACTAATAATTATTAATAAAATACCACTGATGCAACTGGTAGAAAGTGATGCAAATATTTTGCAAACTATAATCCGGAATTTACTGCAAAATGCCATTAACGCCTCTCCTGAAAACGAAAATATTACAGTTTTGTTTAAATCAAACACGCTGTACATAAATAGTAACGGTAACCCATTCACGCAGACTGATTATGAGCGTATTATTAATAGCGACACAAATGATCAATTGCTCTCGGGCTTCGGTTTAAAAACGGTAGCTGAATTAAGCTACAGAATAAACGCAACTATTCTTTTTTCTTCTGATGACAACTTTTCAACCTCCTCACAGGTAAAACTATCCTGACACTTTCCTTCACCGATTATTTGATGCCGTTTACTGATTTCCGGAATTTATTTTTTCTCATAGGTGTAATTTGTAAGGCAATATCAGTTAGTTATAAAAAAACTATTTATGAAGGTGAATTTTCTATTGCTGATGGCTGGTTTGCTTACCGTAACAATTGCTAATGCACAGGTAAAAATTGGCGGGACAGGCACGCCAAATGCGAATGCTGTCCTGGAATTGGACGGGGGTATTAACAAAGGCTTATTATTGCCCAAATTATCCAGTTCCCAACTTGCAGCCATGACCGCTGCGCCGGATGGAATGATTGTTTATAATACTACTGATTATTGCCTGAACATTCGTAAGTATGGTTCGTGGCAAAAAATTAATGATGATGCCACCGGGTTTTCACTGCCTTATTATAGTGAAACTGATGCTGCAGGTGCAGCATTCAGGATATATAATAGTTCAGGTCAGGTGGCCATTCAGGGTGAGGGAAATTCTGGCAGTGGCATTTCCGGGTTTAGTATTTCAGGAGCGGGGGGATACTTTTCAAGCACTTCCGGTCCTTCTTTAATAACAGGCACCGGTAATGTAGGTGTGGGTACCTGGACACCTGCTTCGAAACTTGATATTTATAAGGGAAGATTACGCTTTACCGGGAATATAAACAGTTCAACCGTGCAAGGGATTGAATTTACCAGCTCAGATGGTAGTTCATTAACTAATTTTATCGGCTCATATAATGATAGTCTACTAGGTTTATATGGATTTACAGGAGCTGGATGGAAGTTTTTATTTAATGGGAAAAATGGCAATGTCGGGTTGCAGGGAAATAATAACCCGCGGGCTGCGTTATCCTTTGCTAATTCCGGAGGTAATAAAATTGCCTTGTATGGCAATGCCGAAACACCGCATTACGGTTTTGGTATAGGCACCGGGTTATTACAAATGTATTGTGCGAATGCTGCTGATAATATTGGTTTTGGTTACGGCAGCAGCACTGCTTTTAATGAAGTTATGCGAGTACAAGGTAACGGAAATGTGGGCATTGGAACCACGGCTCCTTCCTCAAAATTGCAAATAGCCGATGGTACCACACAAAACTTTTCTTTATATATTTCCAAAACTTCTACTAACGGCAGTGGAATAGGTGTAATTAACAATAGTACTTCACCAGGCATTTATGCTTTAAACAGTGGAACGGGGCCTGCCATTGCTACTTCGGGACAAGTTGGCATCAATAATAATACCCCTCAGGCGAGCCTTGGATTTGATAATTTAACAGGCAATAAAATTGATTTGTATTATAGTGCGCCAAATAACCGGTATGGCTTAGGCTTACAGGCGGCATTATTGCAAATGTATTCGGGAACTGCTACCGACGATATCGCTTTTGGTTACGGCAGCAGCACGTCGTTTACCGAAAATATGCGTATTAAAGGTAATGGGAATGTGGGCATTGGGACATCAACGCCTAACTCCGATCTTCAGGTTAATGGCTCTTTCAGTCTGCCTATAGTAAGCATCAGCAATTCTGATTATGCCGTATCAGATAATGATTATACCATTTACTATACGTCAACAGCCAATACCAATACAGAAAATACCATTTGGCTGCCTTCGCCGGTAGGCAGAAAAGGTAGGCTTTATCATATTAAATGCGATGTTCCCAAATCAGGGCCTTCGGATTTTGCCGGGATCACCTGGGACAAAGTATGGTTAAAGATTTTGGGCACAGGCACTTCTGTTATACCAGGCTTGGGTAATAGTGTTCAATACTTTTGCAATTTTTCTTACTATAAAGATTTTGGATCGGGCTTTATTTCTCAATATTCATATCATCTTTCAACCATTACTGTACAATCGGATGGAACAAAATGGGTGATCATAAATTGGGATTTATATAGTGGGGCTTAGCAAAGTTTCGTAGCAGCTTAAGTACATTCAATAATTTATTGCAGAATTTTGAACATTTCTTGTCATCGCTTAACAATAAAAGGCTAGTTGTCCGCTATTTGCAATCGTATCACTTCATATAGTACACTTTCATAAATCTACTTCTTGTACGGATACTGAAATTTGATTTAAAAGTTGTAGGTAACTTCAGTTGCTCTGAATTGTCTCTCCTGCCCAACTCCAGGTTTTGTTTTTACTACTGTTCATTGTTCTTCCGTCCAGCCAGACTTGAAGTAATACCCATGTTGTAGGCAGTTTTAGTTAAACGGTTTCTCAACAACTTTAAATGAAATAGTTAAATCCATTGTCTGCCCGTTGTGATTTATTTGATAAAGAACTGTTTTTGCTTTTACGTCATCTTCGGGTGTTCCAAATAGTATTTTAAGCACATTGCCTTTCTTTGTCGAGTCAAAGTTTGGATTTTCTTTGAATAAAAACCTGTCACTCATTATTTGTTCTGCAGCATAAGATTTGTCCAAATAAATAACACTGTCTTTAATTGTATAGTGTCCCCGCTGATAGTTGGCTGACATAAAATGATGTCTTCCTAATTTGTAAGTATTGTTTTCTCTGAAATCAAGAGTGATTTGTCCTAAGCCACCAGTATTTCTTACTGCATAATAAATAGTTCGTGTCTGGTCTTGGCGTTTTAGCAAATATGTTGTCAATAGAAGTCCAACGATGCACAAGACGGCTGTCAAACTTGGGAAAAATGATATTATTTTTTTTTGTTGGCTGTATTGGGAATAGTCAGAGTTAATTGCAAAAGCCGAAACTATACTGGCTATTATTATTAAAGCGTTATGTAATAAGCTGTCGAATAAATACTCCCTGTCAAAGTCAACATAAAGTTTGTAAATACAAGCAAGCCATAGTAAGAGAATTAAAATGGTCTTTATGGGTGGACTGAATTTCATTAGTAGTTTAATGCTGTTGAAAATTGCCTACAACGACCGGGTATTACTGCAGGTTTGGTATTTTCCTTCCGTCTGCCCGGCACTGATGCTGATTTTTGATTAATAAGTTGCAGCTAACCGCAGTTGTTGAACGTTGTTTGTCCAGCTCCGAACTGAAGTTGGGTTGTGTGCAACTGTTCATTGTTCTTCCGTCCGCCAAACTTGCTGTAATACCTTTGTTGCCTGCTGCCCTTATCGGAAGCCTTATTTGTCATAGTGAAATAGCATTACTTCAAACAACACAGCTTTATTAGCATCTTGTGGCAAGTGAAATATAAAACTAAAAGAAGTTTCACCTCGTTGCTCCGTTTCCTTGGTAAAGTACTCGTGTCTTTTTATCTCTTCACGAACCACATTAATGACAGAAGTAAAATCTTTATTTGTTACAAACATTATTAAAGCCGTTTTTGAATCTCTCCATGTCAAATACCTATCGAATAATTGTGAAATCGCTTTCAAAAACTCACTTGCTCCGTGCCAAAACTTACATTCAGCAACAAATAAATTACTCCCATCTTTAGCATACTTCAAAATAATATCAGTTTTCCCTCCTCGATTGAATGTTTCGCCTGTAGCGGTAGTTCCTTCATATCTTGTCTCCAACACAAACAAAAATTGATCTCTTAATCCTTCTTCATCTTTGTTTTGATAAAGCGCTGGTTTTTTCTCCATGTTTTTTCCAGACTCATAAATGACTTTTAAAATGTCATTATACATCTCTCTACTCATGGTTGGCTCAGATGAGAATTCTTGATTTTTACTTATTGTTGGTTGAGGAACAATCTTTTTTGTGATTGTGGGAGTAGAAAATACAGAAGCGGTGTTCTTATTTACTTTTACGTTAATGGCTGAAAAGAAATCATTTTCTTGCTGATATTTCTTTTTGTGGTCTTTAAATACTGATTCTATAAAGGCTTTTAAATTTCCGTTCCATCTTGAAACAAATTGTCTTGAATTGTTTAGATTAGCAAACGCTCTACGTTTAAAATCTTCCTTTGCTCTATTAAATTCCGCTGGATCTCTAACATAAAGCTTAAAGCTAAAAGAAACAATACTATTTCGAGCATCAATATCAATTTCAGTTGTCGTCATAGTCCAACTGTCGGGCCGAACACTAAATACCTCCGGTGAGCCTGAAAATTTATATGATATCCTGAATGTGTAAACATCAGTTTGGTATCTTTCGCTCCATCGATTCTCTGTCCACTCTTTTGAAATGCTTGGCTCATTAATAATTTCATTATCTAGATCAACTTCTATTTCGGTTAAAGAATACTTACTAACAAGGAAATCGACATACTCATTTTCATCAACTCCCAAAATATATTCCTTTTGAAGATTCTGAATTTCCTTCAAAATCTGATTTGATTTTTCTTCTCTATATGTATAACTGTCTTTTTCGGCAAATGCTTTCATTGTTCTCTATACCACTTTTTGTGTTAGAACTATAATGTTTGTTAGGGTTGCAGGCAACGTTCGAGGCT
>CAYVLT010000077.1:0-15942 GCA_964452405.1 uncultured Ferruginibacter sp. | reverse complement strand
GTAAGGTACGATCGCAACGTTGCCAAAGGGTTTCTTAAATCATGGCTGATAATGCTGAACAAGCGGTCCTTTACCTGGTTGAGGTTTTGCAACTGGGCTGCCTGGTCGCTGATCTGGGAGTTCTTTTCCTTGAGCTCGTTGTTGGATTTCTGGATCCTGTTGTAAAAAAACAGCAACAACACCAGTACCGCTGCCACTGCTGCTGCCAGGGTGATGAAAAAATTCCGTTGACTTTTCTGCCGTACAAGTTCAGCTTCCTGTTTAACCAATTCAGAGTTTTTTCTCTCGATCTGGTAATCCGCTTCCAGTTGGGTGACCCTGTTTTGCGACTCGATATTGTAAACACTGTCTTTTAAAGAATAATACTTAGTAAGGTATCCCAACTGCTTCTGGTAGTCTTTCATAAAGCCGAACATATCAGCCATATTCCGGTAATTTTCCATCTCGGTACTGGTGGCCTGAGCCTGTTTGGCAAAATCAAGACTGCTGTTGAACGCAGCCATCGCGAGGTCAGGTTTGCCCCATTTGGCATAGGTTGCGCCGATATTGTTGTACACAATGCCTTTGTAAAAAGCCGCGAAGTTGTTGCGGTTGTAAAAGCTTATTACAGAATCAAAACAACGGATGGCTTCTCCGTAAGGTGTGATATGTTTATAGGTGAGCCCGAGATTCGACAGTGAAGAATAGGCATAGTTGCTGTCGGCGATCAGTAACTGTAACGCATATCCTTTGTTGATGTAAACCAGCGCAGAATCATACTGGTGTTCTTGGTCAAACATCAAACCGCGTTCACTGTAAATATTTGACAATTGAAGGGTATCGTCGGTTTGTTTCACCAACACTTCTGCCCGGGTATAGTATTCCCGCTTTTTGGCAATGTTCTTATAATCCTGGTACACATTTCCAATTGCCATCAGGGCGTTGCTGAGGCGGAAAGTGTCTTTGAGGCGGACATAATATTTTTCACTCTGCAGGTAGCTCGATAAGGATTTATCAAACTCGAGCTGCAGGTGATAACAATGACCGATGCTGTAAAAACAATTCGCTACGATGAGCAAGGCATTGTTTTCGAGGGCGATCGCTTTTGCTTTTTGAAAATACTCGATCGATTTGGCACTGTTGTTATCGATGTAGTTGCGGCCCAGTTGGTAAAAGGCCTGCATTCTCACTGTATCGGGCAATGCATCATCGGTGCGTTTCAGTAAACTGTCGATCAGCCTGGCTTTTTGTGCAGCAAGCGGAAGTGCCAGCAGCAGCAGGCAGGCAAAAAATAATTGTTTCATGATTCAATGGATATATCAAATAAAACGTCTGATCAGGTTGCCGCTAACCACTGCATGCATCACTGTTTCGCTGAATGTTTTGCCCACAGGCAACTGGATCCTCCCCAATGAAACCTGGCTGTTATCGATCGCGGTCAATCGCTGGCGGTTGATCATGTGTGTTCGGGAAATACGGAGAAAAAACTGCTGCGGCAATTGTTGCTCGAGTGCTTTAAGACTGACCAATGCAATCTTTTTTGTGCCGCCTTCTAAAAATATATTCACAAAATCGCCCAGTGATTCGATGTACAGCACATCACTGTAATTTATTTTAGTAAAAACGTTTTTGTCTTTGATGTAAAAAGCTTCCTCTGCTGATCGCTTAAACCCATCACCTGCGGGTATGGCTGCTTTCATCTCCTGCAGGCTCCTCGCTTTTTCCACAGAACGCATCAGGCGGTGCATGGCAACGGGCTTTACCAGGAAATCGATCGCATCCACTTCAAATGCGTCAGCGGCATAATTGGCATGCGAAGTGATGAAGATGATCATGGGTGTTTTGGTCAGGCTCTTTACCAACTCAATTCCGCTGAGGCCGGGCATCTCCACGTCTAAAATTAGCAGGTCGGGTTGATGCTCCAGTAATTTTTCACTTACCTCCAACGCATTTTCACAAATGGCAAGGCATTCCAACTGAGGCAGCAGGCGTAACTGTTGTAAGGTGGTTTCTTTGTACACCTCATCATCATCTGCAAAAATATACGTAAGTGTATTGCTCATTTTTAACGGGGATAAAACTACTGGTTTTAATCTACCTGGCCCACCCCTTCGGCTACTTTATTGCAAGGTTGCTGTACTGAAACGATGGGTTCGTCTACTGGTGCTTTACGGGATTGCGTATACTGGTTATGTTTATGCAGTGTGTTGTGAATGCACTATGGATATTGAGGGGGTGAATGTCTATTCAGCCCCCCTTTATTTACTTTATTTTTTAACAGCAAAGCAGGTTTCAGGGGTTTTCATAGTTCAGGGTCATCTTGCAAGAGGTGACCCTTTTTTATGAGCATCAATCTTTATTGGCTGCCCGGGCCCTGGAGAGCCTGTCGTTGATGGCCCTGCCGATGCCGGTTTCAGGAAAAATTTCGGCCAAAATCACGTCGGCCTGCAGTTTATCGGTGGCCCGCAGTGCAGCGAAAAGATTTTTGGCTGCTTCAGCCAGGTCGCCGTTTCCTGACAATACAAACTGGTAGTTTTCGTCGATGCCGGGAAACAGTTTTGTAAAACTGATCGTGGCAATCTTCCTGCCATGAAACTGTTGCATCAATTGTTCAACATCGCCTGTGTACAAAGGCGTGTGTGGGGCGTAATGAGAGCGTAACCTGCCGGCCGTTTCAGGGTTTTGCTGCGGGGAAGCTTTTGCAGGAAATACCTTTTCATTTAACACTGCTGTGATATCATCTGCACTAATGCCACCGGTGCGGTATAACAACACCCGCTCCTCCTCATCAAAACCGATAATGGTACTCTCCAGGCCAACCCGGGCAGCGCCGCCATCAAGTATGTAAGGAATTTTACCCGACAAACCTTCCATGACATGACCGGCCGTAGTTGGACTGATATAGCCAAAGGGATTGGCACTCGGTGCGGCCAGCGGAAAATCGAGGGTGCGTAACAACTTCAGTGTTAGAGGATGAGCTGGAATCCGCAACGCCACCTTGCTGCTGCCTGCTGTAACAATATCGGGTATGCTGTCTTTTTTTGGCAATAAAAATGTGAGCGGCCCGGGTGAATATTTTTCCGCCAGCAGTTTTGCTTTGGCGGGTACAGTGGCAGCATATTTTTCAATCATCTCCCAACTGCCTACATGTACGATCAAAGGGTTGAATGCCGGGCGGTTTTTGGCTTCAAAAATTTTCACCACAGCTTTTTCATCAAGCGCATTTCCCGCCAACCCATACACGGTTTCGGTAGGTATCGCCACCAGTTCGCCATTCACCAGCCATTGCCGGGCTATTTCAATATCTTCGCCGATGATCGTCTGCATAAAAATTCAGTTGCAAATATAGCCGCCTTACCGTTTACATCCGTATTGTACCTGGAGGCTGTATAATGGCTTGTTAAAAAGACAGCCGTTCATGCAACGATCAATTGCGATTTGGTATCAATGGTTAGATTTGCATCCGGTTATGAGATTTGAAACATTTACTATTTTATTCTTACTCTTTGTTGTAACAACCAACGGGTATGGCCAAAGCAGCTGCACCGCACTGGGACAAAATCCCTCCAGCGCATTTCCTGTTTGCGGCACCAGCACTTTTCAACAGAGTACCGTGCCGGTTTGCGGTGGCACATCGATCAAGGCACCGGGCTGCCAGGACATTCTTTCTGACCTGAACCCTTATTGGTACCGTTTTACATGCTTCAGTTCCGGCACACTGGGTTTTTTGTTAACGCCTAATAACCTCAGCGATGATTATGACTGGGAGTTGTTTGACATTACCGGTCATAATCCCAACGACGTATATTCTGATCCCTCTTTATTTGTCGCCTGCAACTGGTCGGGCACCACCGGCATTACCGGCGCCAGCAGTGCCGGAACTTCAACCGTGGTATGTGCCACCGTTGGCTCACCCCAACCCATCTTCAGCGCCATGCCCAATGTGTTTGCAAACCATGAATATATTTTACTCATCAGCCATTTTAGCGGAAGCGATCAGAGCGGGTACGGGCTCTCGTTCCAGGGCGGCACCGCCAGCCTTACTGATCCCACAGAACCAGCGCTTCAAAGCGCCCGTGCCATTTGCGATGGGGTGAAGATGACAGTGAAGCTAAACAAAAAAATGAAGTGCAGCAGCCTGAATGCTGATGGGAGTGATTTCTCGATCAGCCCTGCCTTTGCACCCATCATTTCGGCTGAAGGAGTTAACTGCGGAAGCGGCTTTGATATGGATTCAGTCGTTCTTACGCTGGCCAGTCCCGTACCACCCGGTAATTATACCATCACTGTAAAAAATGATCGTAATGGCATAAACCTGCTTGATAATTGCGACCGTACCATTCCCCTTGGCCAGAATTTAGCGGTAACTGTATTTCCCCTTATTCCCACACCCCTTGACAGCATTACCAAAACCGGCTGTGCGCCGGACGAACTGGAGTTGGTTTTTTCAAGGCCCATGCAATGCGGTTCGGTAGCGGCCGATGGAAGCGATTTTAGTATAACCGGTCCTGTTACTGTAACCATCGCCGGCGCGGCTGGTTATAGCTGTAACACCGATGGATTGAGCAATATCATCAAAATAAAACTGGCTTCACCGGTGCAAAAAGCAGGTACTTATGTCCTCACGCTGAAAAACGGGTCAGACGGAAATACCATCCTGAATGAATGCAATAAAGAAACGGCGGCAGGCTCTGCCATCAGCTTTACAGCAGCCGACACCGTGAATGCTGATTTTACTTATAACATTCACCTGGGATGCACTACTGACGTGATCGACTATTCGCATAATGGTGCCAACGGTGTCAATTTCTGGCAATGGACCTTTGATGGCGGAATTACAAGCAATAAAAAAGATACTTCGATCAGCTATACGGTATTCAACACCAAAACAGCCACCCTGCTGGTCAGCAATGGCGTGTGTCGTGATTCCTCAACAAACAGCGCCATCATACTGGATAATTTCCTGGAGGCCCGTTTTGAAAATACGGCAGTGGCTTGCCCCGGCGATCCTGCAATATTCAGAGACAACAGTATAAACAATATCGTTTCCTGGAATTGGGATTTTGGAAATGGCAGTCCCAATACGCTACAGGATCCCGGACCGCAATATTATCCTGTTGGAAACAACAACAGCATAAGGGATGTGCCGGTGCGGCTGATCGTAACCAATAATATCGGGTGTTCAGATACCGCCACCGGAACCATCCGCGTGGTTGGTAACTGCTATATTGCTGTTCCCACTGCGTTTACCCCTAACAGTGATGGTGTGAATGATTACCTTTTTCCAACGAATGCCTACAAAGCAAGGGATCTTTATTTTGCCGTGTACAACCGCAACGGCAATAAAATATTCGAAACGAGAGACTGGACCAACCGTTGGGATGGCTCGTACAAAGGCAACCCACAGGATCCCGGCACTTATGTGTGGTTCCTCTATTATACCAATATTGAAACAGGCGAAAAGATCCAGCAGAAAGGCACCACGGTACTGATCCGTTAACCCTTGTGCCTGCGGGTAACCTGGTGTTGCATTTCAGCCTGGATCCTGTGCAACTAAAAAATACCAGCCGGGTCAAATGCTGTGAGCGGGTATCGGCATACAATTGTACTGGCGGTTGTCAATCTTTTCAGTTTTCCATTATCTTTCCGGCCAGAAAAAGCCTGTTAATCATGCCAGTTTATTACAAGGATTATTTAGCCTTAGACAGTATCTTAAATGCGCAGCATCCTGAAACTTTTAAAGAAGGAATGCAGCCTGCGCATGAAGAGATGCTGTTCATCGTGATCCACCAGTCGTATGAACTCTGGTTCAAACAGATCAAATTTGAGGTGGAGTCGGTGATCAGGATCATGAATAAAGAAGTGGTGAACGATAACACTTCGGAGCTATCCACAATTGTACACCGGTTAAAAAGAGTGGGCATTATCTTAAAAATGCTTGTCGGGCAGATCGATGTACTGGAGACCATGTCGCCCATGGATTTTTTAAGTTTCAGGGATTATATAAGGCCGGCCTCCGGTTTTCAAAGCTGGCAGTTTAAAGAGATTGAGGCGGCGCTTGGTTTAAAATATGATCACCGTTATGGACAGGAGTTTTACACGTCCGCTTTGAAAAAAGATGAACTGGATGTGATTAAAAATGCTGAGGCGGCCCGTTCATTATTACAGGACGTAAACGACTGGCTCGAGCGCATGCCCTTTATCAATGATGATCAGTACTGGATCAATTACCGCCCCGTTTCCGGTAATTATACGGCACCGAAATTCTGGAACGATTATGAGCATATTTTCCTGAACAGCCTGCCCGAATATGACAGCAACATGAAAACTTTTTTCAATAAAGTATTCAGCAACCAACCGGAAGACGAACAACGACAATTGAGTGCCACCGCCTGTCGCAGTGCTTTGTTCATCATTCTTTACCGTGAATACCCTTTACTTGAATTGCCTTTCCAGCTACTCGATACCTTACTGGAAATAGATAACCAACTGGGCAACTGGCGCTACCGGCATATCAATATGGTAAAACGCATGATTGGCGCCAGGAGCGGTACCGGGGGCAGCAGTGGCATGGATTATTTAAAAGCGGCGGCCGATAAGCATAATATCTTCCGGGAAGTGGCCCAACTGAACAGTTTCCTGATCGACCGGAGAAAACTGCCTTCGCTGCCGGCTGAGCTGGAAGAGAAATTGCGCTATAAAACCTGATGTATTCTTATTTGTGTAATTGTATGCTGCTGCTGCATCCTTGCTGCTACCAACGTTAACAGCATTGAATATTTAAACGCATGAAAAACATATACCAGCTCTTTTGCCTTCTTACCCTGTTTAGTTTAGAGGCTGCCGGCCAGGCACCGGTTATTTTATCAGTGAGTCCTGCTGCGGCACCTGTAGGCGCTGAAGTGTTGATCACCGGTAACAACTTCAACAGCGATCTGGCAAATAATACCGTTTATTTTGGAACGGCAAAAGCGATTGTGACGGCAGCAACCGCTACAAATTTAAACGTGATAGTTCCTGCGGGTTCTGTTTATGCACCGATCGTGGTAAAAACAGATTCATTGCTTGCCTTTTCCCCTACTCCATTTGTAACCAGCTTTGGCACCGGTGGGTACCTCCGGAGTAATTCATTTTTTTCGCCTGCAACGGTGGCTGCTGCTAAATTTCCCTGCTTGGGAGATTTTGATAATGACGGTTTGCTTGACATGGCGGCTATCATTGGTAATAATAAAATCGCTGTTTACCGGAATACCGGAAGCAACAATCATTTTTCATTTGCAGCGGGTATTGAATATGCAACGTCCGTTAGCCCGGTGCAGATCGTTGCCGCCGATTTGAATGGTGACGGCAAGCTTGAACTGGCAGTGGCAGGAACCGGAACTGCGGCGGTATCTGTTTACAGGAACCGGGGAGATTCCGGCCTGATTCAATTCGATAACCAGGTATATTATTCGCTGGGCTCAGGCAACTATCCTTATAGCATAGACGTAACCGATATTGATGGCGATGGCAAAACGGACATGGTGATCGGCTACTCACATTCAGGCACCTGTTTTTCTGTGGCCCGGAATACCGGCACAGGCGGTAACCTGGCCTTTGCTTCGCCGGTGAATGTTGCTTTTGGCACCGTTCCGGGCGGCGCTGGCAATGTGGGTGATGCCAATAAGATTTATGCGGCAGATATCGACGGTGATGGAAAGGCAGACGTTACTTCTGTAAGCCGGTATTTCCCGCCTTACCTGGTGTTCCGAAATACAAGTGTACCCGGTACCGTTAGCTTTGCACCTAAAGTGAGCATTACTTCTTCCCGCAGCTTCGATAACGGTAATGGATATTTTGATATGAAGCTGGCCGATCTTGATGCCGATAATAAGCCGGAAATACTGTACGTCTCCACCGATTCACAACAGGTGGTGCTGTACCGGAACAGCTCAGTGCCGGGAAGTATTTCCTTTACCCCGAAGATGAGTATGCCCGGTACGGGGTTCCCATCATTTGTAGCTGTGAACGACATGAATGGCGATGGTAAAGTGGATGTAGTCACGCTTTCAGGGGATTCAGTGCTTGTATATGAAAACAACAGCCAACCGGGATTGATATCAGTAAAACCTGCGAAGGGATTTTATGGCGATTATACCACGCAGGCTATTGCGTTGGCCGACCTGGATACAGATGGCAAAGCAGATATTGTGATCAGTGGCACAGATGTAAACAACAACAATCGCAACAAGACCTGGATACTCAGGAATATTGTGGGCGATACTGCCGCTCTGCAATTGTGCACCAGCACAGACAGCACCGTTATACTACCTGGAGTGCAGGGAACCACTTACCAATGGCAGGTGGATACCGGCAATGGATTCAGTGACCTGCAGGATGACAGTCATTATACCGGTGTGAACGCAGCAATGCTGAGTTTGCGGAATATTAGTTCTGATTGGTACGGATATGCTTTCCGGTGTTTGGTGGATGGTGACCCCACGGCGCCACAGTACCTGAAATTTACGGCTACCTGGACGGGTAATTTTAATAATAACTGGAATGACCCCAACAACTGGGTGTGTGGCCAGTTACCGGACGCCAACACAGATGTACTCATTCAATACGGCGTGGTTACGATCAATATACCGGTGAGGGTAAGAAGTATAACCATATTGCCCGGTGCTTATGTAACGGTGGCGTATGGGGTAACTGTTGAAACCACTCATTAATGGATGGCAAACGTTCACTTGTCACCAGTTAATGTTAGTGCGGGAACTGGTTGATGGCCGGTTGAAACCGCAATACCAGGCCATGGTTAAAAGATTTACAAAGAACATTTGTTCGTTCAAACAATCATCTTCATTAAATTTGATTCATAAGTACTTTAACCATGACAGAACTCAACCGCATTATAAAACAATTCACCTGCCTGCAGCATGGCGATTGCTGGATCGGGACAAACTTTAAAGAAGCCCTGCAGGATGTGGATGCAACACTGGCCCGGCAACAGATCGGGAACAGCGTGAACAGCATCTGGCAATTGGTTTTTCATGTGATCTATTGGCGTACATCTGTCATCAACCGCCTTAACCGGAGTGTTGACCCACCTCCCTTCAAAGACATGAGCCTGCCTGATGTACTGGATGAAAACAACTGGAAACTCACCCTGCAGGATTTTGAAAAAGTGTACCACCAGTTACGGAGCACCCTCACTCATTTCAAAGAAGAAGACCTGCATAAGCCCTCGCCCAAGCCCGAGCAAACCTATTACCAGTTGATCGTGGGTTGCCTGCAGCACGATGCCTATCACCTGGGGCAGATCGTGTTAATGAAAAGAGCCTTGAAATAATCATCCACTACAGGTTTTTCAAAATATAATTTTTTGTGAAGCGGACACTCTTTAATAAGAAAATCCTCCTGACGGCAGCAACGGTGTTATTGGTTGCTTTCATCTTTTCCTTGTATTGGTGCGATCATGTAATTACACAAAACGCAGCAGGGAAATTGTACAGCAGCGCAGACGAGGTGCCTTATTGCAAAGTGGGGCTGCTGCTGGGCACTTCAAAATACAGTGCACCAGGCAGGTTAAATCCATTTTATGTGAAACGGATCGCCGCCGCCGTGGCGTTAATGCAACACAACCGGGTGAAATATATTATCATCAGCGGAGACAATGGACGTAAAACATACAGCGAACCGGAAGACATGCGGGCCGACCTGGTTAATGCCGGTATTGATTCATCCCGTATCTACCTTGACTATGCCGGGTTCAGAACATTTGATTCAATGGTGCGGCTTGAGAAAATTTTCGGTGAAACAACCGTTACGGTGATTTCGCAGCAATTTCACAACGAGCGGGCAATTTACATCGCATCAAGAATGGGCCTGCATGCGGTTGGTTTTAATGCAGGCAATGTGGGCGACCGCTCAACTATGTGGCGGGAAAAACTGGCGCGGGTAAAAGTGTTTCTTGATTTTTTGTTGGGAAAAAAGCCCAGGTACCTTGGCCAACGGGTGTTGATACCTGCTTAGCCTGGCTGCAATCAATCCTGCGTTGCTAAGGAAAGTACCGCTTCAAATTCCGGGGCACACCAACGGATAGACGCATCCTTCTTAAACCAGGTCATCTGGCGTTTTGCATACTGCCGGGTATTGGTCTTGATGGATTCAACCGCCCTATCAAGTCCAATTTCTTCATCAAGATAACTGAACAGTTCCCTGTAACCTACTGTTTGCAGCGCATTCAGGTGCCTGAAGGGAACCAGTTGTTTCACTTCTTCCAACAAACCTTCGTTCATCATTTCATCAACCCGATGGTTGATACGCCCGTTTAATACCGGCCTTGGTAGTTCGATCCCGATCTTTTTAATGGAAAACGATCTTGTCTTTTTTTGCCCGGTCTGGTAGGCCAGGATGGACCTGCCGCTGGATAATTTCACTTCCAGCGCCCTCATCATCCGTTGTGGGTTTTGCATTTCACCTTTTGAAAAAAACAAAGGGTCGGCTTGTTGCAATTGGTTGCTGAGCCATTCAATGCCACCTGCATCGTACCCTTCCACCACGGATTGCCTTACGTCCTCATCAACACGCGGCACTTCGTCCATCCCCTCACAAAAAGCTTTTACATATAATCCTGTTCCGCCCACCATTACAACGGTATCGTGCTGTTGGAAAATGGCGGCTGCTTTTTCTAGTGCATATTGTTCAAACACGGCTGCATTCACGGTTTCAGTTATGGAATGTGAATTGATAAAGTCGTGGTGCACCTGTTCAAGCTCCCCAAGGGTTGGCTTGGCCACCCCGATATTCAGCTCTTTGAAACATTGCCGGCTGTCGCAGGAAATGATGCTGGTACCGAGGTGCTGTGCCAGGCGTATAGCCATTGCCGTTTTACCGGCAGCTGTTGGTCCAACAATGATGATACAGGTTTTCGACATGCGTGCAGGTTGCATAAAAAAAGAGCATAATGGGAATTAAGCTCTTTTTAATGATTGATAAAACTCTTTGTTTAAAATTCTTCCCCGGTTTCTTCGGCACCTGATTCTTCTTCGGCCCCGGTGGCATTGCCATCTTCGTCTTCTTCGCTGAAACCCTCCAGCAATGCCGCAGAGTTGAGATCGTACTTTTCTTCCACTTCGGCCAGGCGGCTATCCACCAGCCCCTTGGTTCCATATTGTGGTGGCGCAATCCCTTCCACCCTTACGCAGGCAGGGTAAGTGAGCTTTTTGTTTTCTTCTTTGTCAACATGGATCAACTCCACTTTAAAGGTCCAGAATTTATTAAAGTCATATACGTAAATAAATTTCTGGTTGGGATCTTTGATTTCGGAGCCCATCGGCACATCCGCCATGATCAGTGGTTCCACCTTGTAGGTTTTATCATCGTATTTTTCGAGTGATATTTCCCGGCCTCTTGCCCAATGATCGTTGCTGCGGTAAAAAGTTGCTTTATGTTTATTGTCAAACTCGTAACTTTTTAAAATTGCACTGTGAAGGTCTGCAAAATTCTGTGTATGCCTGATCGCCACATCCCTGTACACACTGTCATCGTCTTCCCAATAAATCCTGAATTTTAATATTGCCATATAACGAAATTAGGGATAAGAAATGATATGGAGAAAATACCCACGTATAAATACGCATGAAGCCATTGCAGTGGCATCAGGCCACGCCGATCTTTTTGGCAACGGCCAGCATGTATTGAAAAGCGGCCTCGTATTCGTTTGGTATTTCGCCATCAAGAATGGCTTCCCTGATCGCATTTTTAATGTCGCCCACTATACGGCCGGGTGGCAGTGAAAACGTTTCCATGATGATCTCGCCGGTAATGGGTGGTTGCCAGTTACGCAACTGGTCTTTCTCTTCCACTTCGGCACAACGTTTTTCCACCAGCTCAAAGTTTTCAAGAAAGCGTTTTACTTTTTGTTTGTTTTTCGAAGTGATGTCTGCCCGGCACAACATCATCAATGCGTCGAAATCTTCTCCTGCATCAAACAACAATCGCCTGATGGCAGAATCGGTGATGTTTTCTTTGGTAAGACTGATCGGGCGCAGGTGCAACTCAACCAGCTTGCGCACGAATTTCATTTTTTCATTCTGTGGCAATTTCAGCCGGGTAAATATTTTAGGCACCATTCTCCCTCCCACCACTTCGTGCCCATGGAAGGTCCATCCATGGCCTTCTTCAAATTTCCTGGTAACAGGTTTGGCAATGTCGTGCAATACGGCTGCCCATCTTATCCAAAGATCATTGGTTTCGCGGCTTACATTGTCAACCACCTGCAGGGTATGATAGAAATTATCTTTGTGCCCGTGTCCATCAATGTATTCGGCGCCGGCCAGGTCAACCATTTGCGGGAAGATGATCTTTAATAAACCGGATTTATACAACAGGTCGAATCCCACTGATGGTTTCGCAGTCAACAGTATTTTGTTCAACTCATCTGCCACCCGCTCGCCGCTGACAATCCTGATGCGGTCGGCATTTTTCCGGATGGCTTCAAAAGTGGCCGGTGCCAACTGGTAACCCAACTGTGCGGCAAAACGTATTCCCCTCATCATCCTGAGCGGATCATCGCTGAAAGTTTTTTCAGGTGCCAGCGGCGTTTGCAGCACACCCGCTTCCATATCCTTTAATCCATGGAATGGATCGATGAGGGTGCCGAAATCATTTTTATTCAGGCTGATGGCAAGTGCATTGATGGTGAAATCGCGGCGGTTCTGGTCGTCTTCCAGTGTACCCGGTTCCACCTCTGGTTTGCGGCTGTTGTGGGTATAGCTCTCTTTACGGGCACCTACAAATTCAATTTCAAAATCGGTTGTTTTAATTTGAGCCGTTCCAAATGTTTTAAAAAAGTTTACTTCCGGTCTTGGCCTGAAACCCGCTGCCACCGCCGCTGCCAGCGCAATGCCATCACCCAGGCAAACGATGTCCATGTCTTTTGTAGGCCTCCCGATCAACTTATCACGCACAAACCCGCCGATGAGGTAACAGGGCAGTTGAAGGCGGGTGGCGGCCTCCGAAATTTTCTTCAGTAATACCAGCTCCTTTTCGGAACAATTAATATCCATAGCCGCAAAAATAAGTGTAATTATGAATGAGGAATAAGCCCTTGGCCCGGCCTGTTATAAACTGTTGTAAAGGAATTGATTTTCCGGCCACTGTTTAATCCGGCATTAATGTTGCCAATATATACCTCCCCCTGAAAAAAGAGGGGAATTGTAGTAGTTTTGACATTTTGACAATATCTTGAAAAATTATGGATACACGATTTTTTATACAGGGACAGGAAGAGGAAATGGAGTTTATGCCGATCATCCCGCTCAATGAAGACAATGCGGATGACAGCGACCTGCTTAGCTTTACCAACGATCTGCCCTTGCTGCCCCTTCGGAATACAGTGCTTTTTCCCGGTGTGGTATTGCCGATAACGGTGGGGCGTGATAAGAGTATTAAGGCGGTAACGGATGTATATAAGGGTGACAAATTGATCGGCGTGATCGCACAAAAAGACAGTAACGTGGAAGAACCTGCTGTCAGCGACCTGGAAGAGATCGGCACTGTGGCGAGGATCGCAAAAATGATCAAAATGCCCGATGGAGGCACCACCATCATCATCCAGGGAAAAAAGCGTTTTAAGATCGAAGAGGTCACGGCCGACGATCCCTATTTTAAAGCAAAGATTCAATTACTGGAAGATGAAGTATTAAAGGATGACAGTGATTTTGATGCCATGGTCAGCAGTATCAAAGACCTCGCTTCACAGATCATACAACTCTCTCCCAACCTGCCCAGCGAGGCGGGCATCATTTTAAAAAATATTGAAAACCCTGCCTTCCTCATCCATTTTGTCGGCAGCAATTTAAGCAGTGATATCAAAGACAAGCAACGCCTGCTGGTAACCACCAATACAAAGGCACGTGCCGAACTCCTGCTGAACCTGTTGCATACTGAATTGCAGTACACAGAGCTTAAAAACAAGGTAACCAATAAAACCCGCGCCGAACTCGACAAGCAACAAAAAGAATATTTTCTGCAGCAGCAGATGAAGGCCATCAAAGAGGAACTGGGTGGCGATAATGTAGCAGAGGTAAAAGAAATGCTTAAAAAGGCAGAAACAAAAAAATGGCCTGCTGCAGCAAAGGATATGTTTACCAAGGGAGCCGAGAAACTGGAACGCATGCACCCGAGCACACCGGATTATTCGGTGGTTTATAATCACCTCGATCTCCTGCTCGACCTGCCCTGGCAGGAGTACACAGCCGACTCTTACGACTTGAAAAAAGCAAAGAAGATACTGGATCATGATCATTATGGCATGGACAGGATCAAGGAGCGGATACTGGAATACCTGGCGGTATTGAAACTGAAGGGAGATATGAAAAGCCCGATTTTATGTTTTGTAGGCCCGCCGGGCATTGGTAAAACAAGCCTCGGAAAAAGTATTGCCAATGCTGTTTCCAGGAAATATGTACGGGTGAGTTTGGGAGGTTTGCATGATGAAAGCGAGATACGCGGCCACCGGAAAACCTATATCGGCGCCATGCCCGGACGCATCATTCAATCGATCCGCAAGATCAAAAGCAGCAACCCCGTGATGATACTGGATGAGATCGATAAAATAGGCAGTGATCACCGCGGCGATCCTTCCTCTGCCCTGCTGGAAGTACTGGATCCTGAGCAGAACAATAATTTTTACGACAATTATCTCGAACTCGAATACGACCTCAGTAAAGTTCTGTTCATAGCTACAGCCAATAACATCAATAATATTCAACCGGCTTTACGTGACAGGCTCGAGATCATCGACCTGAATGGCTATGCTGTGGAAGAAAAAATTGAGATCGCCAAAAGGCACCTGTTGCCCAAACAACAGGAGGCACATGGTTTAAAGCAGGTAACCATAAAGGTGAGTGACAAAGTGCTGGAAAAACTGATTGAAGATTATACCCGTGAAAGTGGTGTGCGTGATCTGGACCGGCAACTGGCGGCAGTGATGCGCAACCTGGCCAAGCAATATGCATTAAAAGGCAAACTCAAACCTACGCTTACCACGCAGGACCTCGAAAAGATTTTAGGTCGGCCCCGTTTTAATAATGATATGTACAAGGTGGCCAATATGCCCGGTGTGGCGGTAGGCCTTGCCTGGACCTATGTGGGCGGCGATATTTTGTTCATCGAAACATCGCTGAGCGAGGGAAAGGGCGAAATGAAAATGACCGGTAACCTGGGCAACGTGATGAAAGAGAGTGCGAGCACTGCATTTACCTGGTTACAGGTAAACGCTAAAAAACTCGACCTTGATCCGGAGATATTCGGAAAGAAAAATGTACACATTCATATTCCGGAGGGAGCCGTACCAAAGGATGGTCCCAGTGCCGGCATCACCATGATGACCGCCCTTACCAGTGCATTTACCAATAAACGCATCCGCCCCTACCTCGCTATGACCGGGGAAATAACGCTTCGAGGCCAGGTACTACCGGTTGGTGGTATCAAGGAAAAGGTGCTGGCGGCAAAGAGAGCCGGCCTGAAGGAGATCATTATGTGTTGGCAGAATGAAAAAGATGTGCTCGACATCAACCCGGTGTTTATCAAGGGGATAAAATTTCATTATGTAAAAACCATGCAGCAGGTGCTGGATATTGCACTTTCCTGATTTTTTTGAAGCAAACCTTTTAGGCGGCTTCATCGTATATAAGACATACAGTAATCAACAAAGTTCATGTTGGTTGTTTTAAGGGTTAAGAAATCCCCTGCTTTTTTAAGTGGGGGATTTTTTTTTAAAAAAAAGATATTAAAATCCAATTAAAATGGACTTCAAGGTTCGTGATACAATTCAAACCATGTATCTTGCGCTCATAGGAATCAACATTATTCATGTTGGTTGTTTTAAGGGTTAAAGAAAATTCCCTCCGATTCCTCGGAGGGGATATTTTTTTATGGGTATGCCAAATGGGGAAACCAAAGCTGTTGAAAGCA
>CAYVLT010000076.1:0-15975 GCA_964452405.1 uncultured Ferruginibacter sp. | reverse complement strand
ACTTTCACTTCCTTCGCATTTTTTATACCGGTAATAATATAACCCACATCTCCCGCCTTCACTTCTTTCTTCTCCTGCATACCCAGTTTCAGAATGCCCACCTCATCGGCAAAATATTCTCCCCCGGCATTAAAGAAACGGATCTTATCACCCTTGCGCAAAGTGCCGTTAAAAATGCGGTAATACACAATGATGCCCCTGAATGAATTGAAAACACTGTCGAATATCAGTGCCTGCAAAGGCGCCTCTTCATTGCCTTTCGGTGCCGGTATCCGCTCCACAATTGCCTGCAAAATTTCTTCAATACCAATGCCGCTTTTACCACTCGCCAGTAAAATATCCTGTTCCTTGCACCCGATCAGTTCAATGATCTGGTCTGTTACTTCCGGTATCATGGCGCCGTCCATGTCAATCTTATTGATCACGGGAATGATCTCCAGGTTATTTTCAATGGCCAGGTACAGGTTGCTGATGGTTTGTGCCTGTATGCCCTGGCTGGCATCCACCAGCAGCAGCGCACCTTCGCAGGCGGCAAGCGCACGGCTCACTTCGTAACTGAAATCCACGTGACCGGGTGTGTCGATCAGGTTCAGCACATAGTCCTGCCCGTTATGTTTGTAATTTACCTGTATCGCATGGCTTTTGATGGTGATCCCTTTTTCACGTTCCAGGTCCATATCATCCAGTACCTGGTTCATCATGTCTCTTTCACTGATGGTTTTGGTATGCTCCAGCAGGCGGTCGGCCAGCGTGCTCTTTCCGTGGTCAATATGGGCTATGATGCAGAAATTTCTGATATGCTTCATTCAGTTGGTTTCCTTTTTTAAGTGGGCGAAGGTAGTTGATTTTGGTGGATTTACCGTAGCTCCCTGGCCGGTAAAATATCAACAAAAAAGGCATTGGGGGCAGTCAGCAGGAGCACTTGTCCCGCCAGCGGTTCCGGCTGTTCCCTGCAAGTCCTCATGCATGCCTGCGGCATTTATTCCGGGCTTTCCGGTGCCATCCGGCAGCCACCCGGCGGCAACACACTGGGCAGCAAAAACCAACCCGTATCCCCGATCGCAGATTTGGACGCATTAATGCTTTTCTATATTTTTAATCTCAGCCCGGTTTACGGAAACCCGGCCTGTTCACCTGCTAAAATCTAACATCATGGCCACTTTAAAAACACAACTCACCGATGCAAGCGTGGAAGCTTTTTTAAAAACCATTGCCGGTGAGCAGAAACAGAAAGACGCTTTCGCCATCCTGGCCCTGATGGAAAAAATAACCAAAGCAAAAGGTAAAATGTGGGGCGGTGCCATCATCGGCTTTGGTGATACGGTATTAACCTATCCCAATGGCCGCAAACTCAATTGGTTTGTAATGGGCTTTTCGCCGCGTAAACAAAATTTCGCCCTGTACATTTCAGGCGCCGTGGAGCAGGCAGACCTCCTGGCACAATTAGGAAAATACAAAACCGGCAAAGGTTGCCTTTACATCAACAAGCTGGAAGAGATAAAAATACCGGTACTCACCGACATCATAAAACGGGGACTCAACAATAAAAAATAATCCGGTTTCTTTGTATAAAAAAAACACAGATGACGCAGTCCGCACAAATAGCCAGCCGTTTCCGCGAAATCATGTTGCAGGGAGATTGGGTGGCCGGCACCAACTACAAAGCACAACTTTCCTCTGTTTCCTGGCAGGAGGCTGTTAAAAAAAACGGTCCGCATAACAGCATCGCACAACTCAGTTTTCACATACATTATTACATTGAGGGATTGTTGAATGTGTTGAACGGCGAGCCACTCACAATTAAAGACAAATTCAGTTTTCAAATGCCGGCAATCGGGTCCGAAGCAGAATGGCAGCTACTGCTACAAAACCTGTGGCTGCACTGCGACCAATTTGCCGCAGCCATTGAAGCGATGCCCGATGAAAAACTTTCGGAAGCGTTTATTGATGACCGTTATGGCGATTACCGGCGCAATCTAAACGCCATGATCGAGCATTGTTACTATCACCTCGGGCAGATCGTACTCATCAGGAAACTGCAGCAGGAACCAGGCATTTAATCAAAACCGGAGCATATCCCCCGTGCCGGCGCTTCCGTTGATGTATCCATCAGGAATGTTTGCGCTTATTTTGTTTCCTTTTACCAAATATGTTTCCATCCTTAAACCCGGGGCCACCAGGCGGGCCAATATAGGTTTGCGCACACCGGAAACCAATGGTGCTCGATGATTGATCCTCATCCATAAAGCGCCGGCTGCCGGGTGATAACCAGTAAGGAAGGTCATCCCAACTGCCGCCCTTGTACACCCTTGAACGATCACTGATCAGCGTGGTAACGCCGTAATCGTAAAACACATTACTGGCCGAATCACCATCCATATGATCAACCACGTTGTTGTGCTGGTAGTTTCTCCTGTTTTTCACAGTTGCATCATCCACGGGTATTTTTTTCAGGTGTCCCAGCGAATCCCTTTCGTAATCACCAGCCGCATCTCTATAATATTGCTGAAATTTATTACCCCGGAAATAATTAAAATCATCGCCGTCAAGCGGTGTGAGTGGCCGGTACACATCCATCACCCATTCGTTTACGTTACCGCACATGTTGTACAAACCATAAGCATTAGGCAAAAACGATTTGATATTGGATGGAATAGCCGACCGGTCGTTCAGTCCGCCCACTGTTCCCATATAATCGCCACTTCCTCTTTTAAAATTAGCCAAAAACTCACCTTGCCATCTTCCACGACGGCTATCCCTCAGTCCATTGGGATTGGTGCTCCAGGAATACACCTGTTGATTCAGCTCCACCTCTGCACCCCGCTGCGACTCCTTCTTACGCGGATCAGGGTTTTGTGCAATCAACCCGTAAGCTGCATATTCCCATTCTGCTTCGGTTGGCAGGCGATAGGCCGTGCTGAGTATCCCGTCTTCCATTGTAACATTGTTACGTGGCCGTCCACTTACATCTTTAATGTCTGATTTTTTGGGACGGTTCCTGCCCTGTATCAGCTCAGGATTCATCAGGTAGGTGTCAGTATTAAAACTGGCATCAGCGCCGCCGCCTC
This sequence comes from uncultured Ferruginibacter sp., assembly GCA_964452405.1. GTDB lineage: Bacteria > Bacteroidota > Bacteroidia > Chitinophagales > Chitinophagaceae > Ferruginibacter. Next base: position 12,907 of record CAYVLT010000076.1, on the reverse strand, counting down.
TCATTTCTTTTTTTGCAAAATCTTTTTTCAGGTATCCTTTTTTAATCAGGGCCAACTCGTTTACCCGGTCGGTGCGCCACACGCAAAAATCATGCGCCTGCCGCCAGCTCACTCCCACCACCGGGTAATAATTATATGCCGGGTAGCGAAAATAATACTGCATGTAAGGTTCGTTGTAGGCAAGTTCTTTTCGCCAGCACAAGGTATCGGGCAATGCTTTTGCAAGAATGGCCGTATCGCCGCTGAATGTATTTTGAAGCCAGTAGATATACTCACGGTAATGCACATTCGCAACTTCTGTTTCATCCATATAAAAAGAGGATACTGTCACCCGCCGGGGAATATTGTTCCAGTCACCCATCACATCTTCTTCTCTGGCACCCATTAAAAATGTTCCTCCCGGCACAAACACCAGGCCGGGTCCAGCTTTTGAATAAGGTACTTTGCTTACATGATAGTTACCCATATTCTTGTCATCATAGTTCCACCCCGTTACAGACGAAGTGTCTTTTTTCCTTCCCAAAAAACCTGCCTGCCTGCAGGAACTGCAATAGAAGATAACCATGAGTACTGCCACAAAGTGCCAGTTGACAAACCAGGAGACCGAATGCCGGATAAAATTTTTCATAACGCTGTATTTTAGGGGCCACCTCAAACACATTACATTAATATTGGCGGTAGCCTGTTGAATAAATGCCGGTCACCCTTCAACATCTGTAAGGGTGTCAAAAACTCAATACCAAAAAGCAGGTAGCCGCTGGCACAACCAGGGAGTAGCCACAGCACCCCGCTTACCTTGCTGGTACAGGTGTAAAGGATATACGATCACGCGAAGGCTGTCAGGATGCCGATGAGGGTAAAATAAATTAAAGGCACCCGGGAGCAACTAAGGTACTTTTTTAAGGAGTAAACTAAAAATGAATGGCGATCAAATTAGTTGACGGCTATGTTATTTAACATCTGCAAAACAATTCGTTTGATAAAAATCATTGCGCCAGCTTCTCAATTACTGTAACAGCGCCGGTAATTGATCAAGTGTAGCAGTGTGCCCGCTGTTGTAAAGTTCTTTAACACGTTGTGCTGTATTGTCGGTCCACAACCAACTCGACCACACTAAAAACCAGGTCCACTGCGGTTGTGCGGCGAGTACTTCTTTACTCGGCAGCGTACCTACTTCTGTTAAGGCAATGGGGCGGCCCTGTGCAAGGGCCAGCAATTCGTTGTAGTCTTTTTGCTCATAATCCGAATGATAAATATCTGTACCCAGGATATCTACATAGGTGTGGCCGGGATAAAAGTCTTTGTAAGCATAGGCTTCGTCACCGGGAATATCGCGTGGCCCGTTTGCCCCCCACACCCATAACAGGTTATTCAAATGGTGATAATTGGTGTACCGGTCATACATCAGTTGCCACAACCTGGCAATACCGTTTTTACCTTTTTTATTTCCCCACCAAAACCATACGCCATTCATTTCGTGGTATGGGCGCCAAAGCACGGGCACATGGGCATCCTGTAACTGCTTCAGGTAACCGGCAATCACATCAATTTGCTGCAGCCATTTTTTATTCAGGGCTGTTCCCGGCGTAATCAACTCATTCCATTGGGCGTCTGTTAGTTTACCCTGTATACTTTCCTTCCAGCCATACGGTGGCTCATCCACCGGCCTGCCCTGGTGCCACATCAAGGTTACCAGGCATCCCCGCAGGTGGGCTTTGATGGCGGCTTCTACAATGGCCGGGCCGTTGTCCTGGATGCCATTCGAAATAAAATCGGTGCCCCAAACTGCAGGGTGCTTGCCACTGATCGCAAAGGCGCTGTCAGAAAAACGCTCAGGTTCATGGTTGTAGTTGTGCTGACCGGCGAGGATATATTTACCTTTTATACTGTATAAAAACGCCAGTATTTTTTTAACTTCTGGGGTTGCATTTTTATTCACCGGCGCCAATGACTGCGCCATTACACCGGTCGACAATAACATCATCACCGCAACGAGCATTGTTTTCATACCACTGTTTTAATTGTTAAAAAAGGTTTGTTTATTCCTGCGACCGCAGGCGCGCCATACAATTTTCAAGTGCCCTGAAATTGTGGTAGGTTCCTTTCCAGATATGACCTTTCGGAGCAGTCTTTCTTTGCGGCTCCTTATCACTTCCTTCTTCATACCACCCGCCATGTTCATGATCCACCAGGTAAGTCTGAACATACTGCCACAATTTTTTAAAATGATCGTAGTAATGCATGTCATCATCAGGGAAATGGCCAGCCATCAGCAACAAAGTGTTCATGCCCTCTGATTGCGCCCACCAGTTCTTGCTGTCGAAAATGATGCGGATGCTGTTACTTCCCTTAAAATAATATCCTTCATCATAAAAGCCACCCAATGAATTGTCCCATCCATTTTTCAATGCATGATCCAGCATTTTCTTTCCAGCCAGCAAAGTGATGCTGTCATTTTTATTTCCCAGCGCATGGGTGGCTTCCAGCATCAGGTAGGCTGTTTCCACATCATGGCCAAATGAAACATGATCAAGGTATTTGTGCTGGAGGATCACCGCCTCAGAAGAATCCCGGAATGACAATGGCGTCCAGTCGGGTTGAAAAAATAAAATAAGCGATCCTTTTTGGTTGGTGAGGCGGTCTCTCACCAGGTAGAGCATCTCCTCCAGCCTGCTTCTCAGCAAAGGATCTGGCCATACTTCATACAGGGATGTGAAAGCCTCGAGCAAATGAATGGAAGAGTTCTGGTCTTTATACCCGATATCGGAAGTGGATGGCAAAGAGGCATCCCGCTTTACAATTGAACCATCCCGATGCAGGTGTTGGTAGTAGCCTTTGTAGGTTGCATCATGACTGTGTGCTTCCAGCCAGTTAAAAGTTGTTTTTGCGAGTGACAAAGCAGCGGTATCACCGGAGGCTTTGTAATAAGCTGCCAGCGCATAAATGGCGAAAGCGTTTCCATAGGCTTCCTTTTCAGCCAAGGGGTTACTTTTGTCGTTCCCTTCACGGGTCACCAGGTTATAAAATCCCCCGTACTTCTTATCCCACATCACATTCTTCAAAAAATCAAATCCCTGTTTCGCACAGCGCAGGTAGTATTTCTTCTCCGGGTAAAGCAGGGCTGCTTTCGCCGTTGTCCACATATGCCTTGCCTGTGTTACAATAAACTTATCCTGTGGTCCCAAGGGTTTGAAATCGAAACTGTAGCCACTGAGAAAGCCGCCATACACTGAATCAACGCATTGCGGGTACCATTTGGCGAGCAGCTCGGTGTTGAGTGATCTTTCCATTGCATCGGCTATGCGAAGGCGTTCATTCGTAACCGTTAGCCCCTGTTGCGCCAGGCTGTAAAAAGGAATCAGCAGGAATATTGATAATAGTTTCTTGTTCATGGTATGCAGGGGAAAATTATTTTTTATTAAGTGTTGCATCTGCGGCAAGCACCAGAAACAAATAATCGGTGGTGCCTCCTCCGAGTACATATTCTGTTTGCTGCCACAAAAAAGGCCAGGTAAGCAGTTCCGGGAAATCAGGACGGATAAGTGCGGTGCCCGATACGATTCCGCCGGGAATATAGGACCAGTCGGCACGGTTAAAACCGTAGGCTGTAGTTACTGATCTTGCACCCACCCCCGATACAAACGATGCAGTATTGCTGCCCGGGTGACATCCCAAAATAAAATTGAGGGCATCCAGCATATATTCTTTCGGAAAAATACCAGGGAAATATTTGTGCAGAAAATACTGCCGGTACCCGAAGTGCTGGATGCCCCACCCGGCACCCCAGATGTTCGGTTCATAGGGAACACCATAAGGCGTTTTCTTTCCCTGCTCAACAATGCTGAGGTAATATTTTTTGGCAGCCTCCCTTATCCTGGTTTTAAATGCCTCGTTGTTGATGAGTGAAAAAGATTTGCCGATCACATCACCGGTTCTGTCAAAGTGCTCTGCAATCTCGTTTACATGGGCTACTAAAAAATCTGCGTACCGCTGATCTTTTGTAGTGAGCAACAGTTCAACCGCTGCCTCCACCCTGTCCAGCGATTTTTTTTCCCTGGTGTTGTTCCATAAAGTGGTGGCGATCTCAAGGCTTTGCGCAGCAAGTGTGTCGTTAAAGCCTTTTATCACCCGGGCTGCAGTTGCCAGGCAGGCTGCTACAGCCAACTCACGGGAAGGGTTATCCTCAGTAAATACCCAGCGGTCATCCGGTGAACCCGGCAGTCCTGCTGCGGGAACCATGCCCCCGCGTGAGTTATTGAAAACAAGATTGTCTGTAAGATTAGCCGGGTCGCCCAACATCACATACTGCCGTTTGGTAGGTTCAATGATGCCGCGGTAAAGCCGTCCCATCGACCTGTAGCCGTTAACGATTGACAACAGGCCATGTTCCATCTGCTGCAAAAGATCGGGCTTTCCATCAGGCACCTGAATTTCCACCACCTGGTACTGCTGATCGATGCTCGTATTGTCATATTTAACATTGAATTCCTCGTAAGCCAATGCAAGGCCCTGCACAGTTTCGGCCTGCGATTCCACCCGCAGGTCATAGTCTCCTGCATCGTGCCAGCCACCGCGATTCAGGCCCGGCACATGCTCTCCACTGCTAAAGGAAGTAAGCGTGGATGCTCCCTGCGCATACCCGTCAAAGTGAGTGGAATCCACCGGTGCCATCCGGGCATCATCAAGATGACACCAGCCATGCCAAACCCGGTACCGCTCATTCACCCTCATGTGACACATCTGCGCCGGTAAAAAATATTCCAGGGTAGGCTGCCACACATTTCTTTGGTAAACATTTTCAGAAACCAAAAACGGCTCGGTTGTGTAATTGCCGTATTGAACCTGGTACATGCCGGGCTTTTGAATGGCGCTGAAATCAAATTGCAGGTAGTTGTAGCGCAGGAAGCGGCCCCACCTTGCGGGCGTTTGGGTAAGTATTTTATCAGTTCCACCTTTTTCGTTTATGCGTAACAGTGATGCGGGTAATACCTTTGTTTCTTGCGCATCGGTTTCAATCACTGCTATCTTTTGCTGGGCGGGATGATAACCCACCTGCGATACCTGCACAACCGGCGCCGACTTCCACCCATCAATGGCGTTAGGTATTACCAGCCACTCCACCGCATTTTTGGTGGCACCAGCGGCTATAAGCGACCTTACCACAAACCAGCCGTTATTGTGTTTTCCCCGTCCGTCAATAAGTTCGAGACCGTTTTGGTTTACATCACTGATCACCATGCGCTGCCTGTCTTCCTCCGGCGCAATGGTTAAGCTGTTTCCTTTTGCCATCGGCAGTATCTGTACTTCTCCATCTGCATCTTCGTAACTAGGACCATTCGGTTGTCTTGGAAAAATACCTGCCTGCCCGTCCATATAATAGGATTTGCCAAACAACACCTGCGGAAACAACTCAAAATTGAAACCTACTTTGCCGATCCAGTTGCCCGGCAGCGGTTCATCAAGGTCAACGATGATCTTAAAACCCTTGCCGGCCGGTTGCACTCTCACGGTGTAACTGAAACGAAGATCGGGGTAGATGATCGGGTTAAATCCTTTCCGATCGATCTCTTCATTGGGAAAGGACATTTGCACGCTGATCTCCCCGTGGTTTTTATCAATAGATCGTTTCCCCACTTTCGGCGTGGGTTGCCATTGGCCCGGCGTTGGTTCTAACCGGAGATCACCATTGGTGGCCACCCTCAGTCCGTTCTGGATAATGCCCACCCCACCCTGGTGACTCTCAGGATAATAATCCTGCGCCAGCATTACATTCACACCCTGGTATTCCAGGTATTCCTGTTCATTCAAATGCATGGCTGCCGGCCGGGGACCAACCTGCGCCTCGAGAAAGGGCATAAAAAAAAGTATAGCCGTAACCGTGATGATCGATGATCTGAATCTTATTTTCATATCGCTTTCGTTGTACTTTTCACGCAGCCTTGCCCCAAACAGGCCTTGCTGTTGCCCGGGCCATACGCCCGGGAGCTGTTCATTTTTGATCTTGTAATTTACCGCAATAAACGAGCCTGCACTTATACTTCTTTATCCTAAAACGGTAGTAAAATGACTGCCCCGGTGCCTGAAAAAGAATTTTAGAACACATGGCACCTGTTTGACCCGTCTTTGATCCGATTGCAGTCTGCACTGGATGAATTACTTCTTACTGCTACGGTATCCGCAACAGTGAGCTGAAGGAGCCCAATGATGGCGCTGTATGCAGCATGATTTGCGTACATTTAATACCATAAGATCAATGTTAAAAACGGATGCTTATGAACAAAATACGTTTTTGTAAAACGATCCCGGTAAAATATGTACTGTATGTGTTGGTATGGCTGTCTGCCCCGGGGTGTAACAGGTTGAAGCCCCGGCCAACACTGGACCATGCCGCCCTGGCCACCCGGTATTTTGGAAATGATGCCGGTTGGTATATCAGTAATATTCCTTTTTTTGAATGTTCGGACAAACAACTGGAAGCAGTGTATTATTACCGGTGGAAACTATATAAGGCCCATATCCGTAAAACCTACAATAACGGCTACGTGATAACCGAATTCATTAACCATGTGGCCTGGGATCGTGATCCTTACTGTACCATCAATGCCGCCTCCATGCACCATATTTATGAAGGTCGCTGGCTGAAAGACAACCGGTATATGGATGGCTATATCGATTACCTTTTTCAACAGGGAGGCAACGACAGGCGGTACAGTGAAAGCGTGGCCGACGCCGCCTATGCCCGCTATCTCGTAAACGGCGACAAAGCATTTATTGAAAAGCAACTTGACAGCATGAAAGCCATTTACAACCGGTGGGATGATCACTACGACAGCAGCCGTCAACTGTACTATATTCCTGCCATGCCGGATGCAACAGAGTACACGATTGCCTCCATTGATGCGTCCGGCGGAAAGGCAGGCTTCGACAGCGGTGACGCTTACAGGCCCACGCTGAACAGTTATATGTATGGGAACGCTATGGCCATTGCCAGGATCGCGGCTATGAAGGCAGACTCCACTACCAGTAACGAATACCTGCAAAAAGCCCTTCAGCTAAAATCGGGGATCCAAACAGCGCTCTGGAACGATCCGCTGCAGCATTTCACAGACCGGTATAAACAGGATAACCAGTATGTACACAATTGGGATTTCATCCGTGGCCGTGAACTCGCAGGCATGATTCCCTGGTATTTTAATCTTCCTGACGACAATACAACATTCGGCAATGCCTGGAAACATGTTACCGATACAGGTCATTTGCAGGGCCCCTATGGCTTCCGTACCAACGAGCCTTCCTACGAATACTATTTTAAACAGATCATTTACTACATGGGCCAAAGAGGCAGTCAATGGAACGGACCGAGTTGGCCCTATCAATCCAGCCAGGCACTAACGGCGATGGCTAACCTGTTAAACAACTATACCCACCACTCCGTAAAGGCCAGCGATTATGTGAAACTCCTGCGCCTTTTTGCACAACAACACTACCTGCCCGATGGAAGGCTCGACCTGGTGGAAAACTACGACCCCGACAAAGGCGGCCCCATTGTTTACTATTACTGGAGCAATCATTACAATCACTCGTCTTTTAACAACCTCGTCATAACCGGGCTTTGCGGCATACGGCCTTCGGCAGGCGACACACTCCATATCAACCCGCTTGTTGATTCCTCCATTCAATATTTCCTGCTTGACGACCTGGTATACCATGGTCATAAATTATCAGTGATGTATGATGTGGATGGTAAAAAATACCACGTGGCAAAAGGCCTCACGGTGTATGTAGACGGTAACAGGAGTCAATTGATGGCAAATGGAAATGGGTACGACATTTATCTCGGCAAACCGATAACAGCAGCCACCATCAAGCACCCGGTAAATCTTGCACTCAACCTGCCCGGGAAAGGATACCCGTTACCGTCAGCCTCCGTCAACAATATACCAGACACATCCCTGTACCAGGCCATTGACGGCAGGTGCTGGTATTTCACAGAAATCGCCAACCGGTGGACGACTACAGGTTCCACCACGGACAAAGACTGGTATGCGCTTGATTTCGGATCGGGGCGACGGATAAGCGGCGCCAATATTTACCTGTTAGCAGACAGTGTTCATTTTAAAGTGCCCGACAGCATCAGCATCGACTACCTGGTTGGCACCGAATGGAAGGCTGCTGTGCTGACCACACCCAATATGGAGTTACCGTTAAAAGGGAATACAAAAAACAGCATCCATTTTGAGCCTATCCGCACAAACAAAGTGAGGATCAATTTTTATCATACCGCCTCGCAGGTTGCCATGTCAGAGCTGGAGCTATTTTGATCAAAACCATGCGGGAGATGCTGTGCATGACCCCTACTGTCAGTGCCGGCATAACTAACATTATAATTTCACAGAAGAAAGATGCCGGGATGCACTGATATAGTTGCGTTCATTGATAATACCGGCAGTAAAGAAAGCAAACAGGCTTCCACAAACAAAATTAACCGGAAGTGAATTGGTGAAGAGCATCAGGAAAAAACCTGTACCTGCTTTCGCCGCACCTGCTGAGTTATTATTTCCGTTCACGAGGTTTACCACCTGGCCACCGGTATAAGGAAATAAATAGTAGTTGAAAGCGGTGAGCAGCAGGGCACCTGTGAGGGCCACCATCGCGGCCCTGAAACTAATTCGTATACCGTATCCCGTTAGTGCAGGCATAGGAATCACCGAAGTGGCAACCTGCTTTGCTATGCAAAACCAGGCTATTGAAACACTGAACAACAGGTTGCCGGTATACAACCATCCACGGGAACCGGATTGCAGGAACAATTGAAAACATACCAGGTACATCGCCACCACCAGCGTGGTGGCAGCTTTTACATTTCTTTTCATTGGGGAGTAATTTTGAGAACTAAGTTGCAAATCCTGTTCCAGCGGGTTTTATATTGAAAATGATTGCCGAATGCAGCTGGCGACTTTTTTTCGTGGAGCATATTCCCCACTTTATGGAAAGGGGAATCACGATCCCATCAACATACTCTTCAGGTTCATTTTCATTCGTAACAGGAACAGGCCCTCTTTCATCGTTCCACCATCACCCTGCGGCTGAATACATCACTGCGCCCCTGTCGGCATGGTATTGGTAACTTTTTCAATCTAACCCATTCTGCCACCTGTTTAAACCAATCGTGTACATGCAACAAAAAGATATTTTTGAAATATTTCCACAGGCCATTGCAACCATCAAAAAAAATATCTTCATTCCCTTTTTTGGTTTCAACCGAATTAAAGAATATGCCAATGAGAAGGCCCCCTTCCGTTCGGAATTGTACACAGAAGAGCAGCTGGAACAATACGCGGTAACCCTTGCCAAAAGCCAGGCGTCAGTGAAAGAAGAACCAGCCGAACAATTGCTGAGAAGGCTTGCGGAAAACGAAGCTGTGCTGCTCGATGTGCATGGTATGCTCACCCAAAGTGTAAAGCAAAACAGCCGCGTGGTACCTGCCGGGGAATGGTTACTGGATAATTTTTACCTGATCGAAGAACAGGTGTATACCGGCAAAAAACATTTACCTAAAGGATACAGTAAAGGGCTGCCGCAACTGGTATCCGGCGATTATGCCGGCTATCCCAGAGTGTATAACATCGCGGTGGAGATTATTTCGCATACGGATGGACGGGTTAACCTTAAAAGCCTGGAGAGTTTTATCAACTCTTACCAGTCTGTCACCACGCTTCAACTGGGGGAATTATGGGCAATCCCCATCATGCTGCGGCTGGCGTTGATTGAAAACCTGCGCCGGGTGGCTATACAGATCGCCATTGATATTGAAAGTAAAAACTATGCAAATTACTGGGCCGACGAATTGATTGAAACCCTGGAAAAAGATCCTAAAAACCTTGTGCTGGTGATTGCGGACATGGCAAGAGCTAAACCACCAATGGACAGTTCTTTTATTGCTGAGCTCACCAGGCGATTGCAGGAAAAAGGCACTGTAATGGCGCTGCCACTTAGCTGGCTGGAGCAACAGGTGGCAGACTCAGGTTACAATATCGCAGAGCTGGTGCATATTGAAAACCAGAAACAGGCTGCCGATCAACTATCGGTAAGCAACAGCATCAGCAGTCTTCGCTTTTTGAATACAAACGACTGGCGTGATTTTGTGGAAGCCACCTCCCTCGTGGAACGGATCCTTCGCCAGGACCCGGTGTATCAATTGATGGACTTTCATACACGGGATCAATACCGACACGCAGTTGAACGGGTGGCAAAAAACAGCCAGCTATCAGAACTTGATATTGCAGCCAAAGTGGTGGACCTTTCCAAAACGGCGCAGCAGGGAGATGTGCGGAAAAATCACATTGGCTATTACCTCATTGATAAAGGCCTGCCGCAGGTTGAAAAATATGCAAGGGTAAAATTTTCGGCCGCAGAAAAATGCAGGAAGCTTTTCAATGCCCTGCCGCTTTCAGGCTATGTGGGCAGCATCTTTTTATTGTCCACTTTAATGAGTTGGGCATTGTTCGTAAAAGTAGCCGCCGAAACCAATCACAAATGGACCATCTTTTTTGTGGCCGCCATCTCGCTGATCGCGGTGAGCCAGCTTGCATTTTCGTTGGTGAACTGGGTGGCCACCTTGCTCGCCCGGCCCTGTTTGCTCCCCAAACTGGATTTTTCGAAGGGCATCCCGCAGGAACACAAAACTTTGGTGGTGATTCCCACCATCATCAGCAGTGAAAAGGAAGTGGAAGAACTGGTGCAGGATATGGAAGTGCGCTTTCTTGCTAACAGGGACGCACACCTGCATTTTGCCCTCCTCACCGATTTCAAAGACGCAGGTGAAAAAGATCTACCGGGAGATGTGGCACTGGTGAATCTTGCACAGGAAATGGTGATACAACTGAACCGAAAGTACCACCGCCCCGTGCCAGATACTTTTTTCCTTTTTCACCGGCCAAGAAAATGGAACCCTAAAGAAAACCGGTGGATGGGTTATGAACGCAAACGGGGCAAACTGGGTCACCTCAACGAACTACTGTTGCACAATGTAAGCAGCAATTTTTCCGTGATCGTTGGCGAACCCGAAGTGTATACTGGTATTAAGTACGTGATCACACTGGATACCGATACCGAGCTGCCACGGGATGCGGCCGTAAAAATGGCAGGTACCATGGCGCATCCTTTAAACCGCCCGGTGTATTCCGAAAAAAAGAAAAGAGTGGTTGAAGGTTATAGTATTTTACAGCCAAGGGTTTCCAACTCTTTGCCCGGTAACGGCAGTTCCCTCTATGCAAGAATTCACTCAAATGATGAAGGCACTGATCCGTACACCAAGGCGGTATCTGATGTGTACCAGGATATTTTCAAAGAAGGATCATTTATCGGGAAAGGCATTTATGATGTAGGCGCTTTTGAAAAAGTGTTGCACAACCGGTTCCCGGAAAACAGGATATTGAGCCACGACCTGATCGAGGGAAGTTATGCCCGGGCAGGTTTGCTGAGTGATGTTCAATTATACGAAACTTATCCATCTCAATACAGCACCGATATTCAAAGAAGGCATCGATGGATCCGTGGTGATTGGCAGATCGCTACCTGGATACTTCCGCTCGTACCTGGCGGTAATGGAAAGATGCAGCACAACCCCATTTCCCTTTTGTCGAAATGGAAATTATTTGATAACGTTCGGCGCAGCCTCGTACCCATTGCCTTGGTGCTGATGTTACTTTATGGCTGGTTGCTGTCGCAGGCAGCCTGGTTCTGGACGCTTGTTGTATCCGCAATCATTGTAATGCCATCCATCGTTTCACTGTTGGGCCAATTGTTTTTTAAACCGAAAGATGAGCAACTGAAACAACATGTGATGTACTCCCTGCGGAAATCCATCAATCACTTCATTCAACATGTTGTCACTTTCATTTGCCTGCCTTACGACGCCTATATCAACAGCAGCGCTATCCTTAAAACAGTTTGGCGGATTTATATTTCGAGGCGGCACCTGCTTCGATGGAATCCTTTCGGGAAAGCGGGCCGCAACAAGTTCAATTCCGTACCGGGTGAATTTGTAAGGATGTGGTTCCCGGTATTATTATCAGCAGTGCTTTTTATCTATCTTATCATATACGATCCTGTTAGTTTCGCCATCGCATTGCCTTTGCTGGTGTTGTGGTTTGCCTCTCCTTACATCACCCGTACCATCAGCTTCCCGGTCACAAAAAAATCAACCGGACTTGATGCAGGCGAGATCGCCTTCCTGTACACGACCGCCCGCAAAACATGGTATTTTTTTGAAACTTTCGTGGGTGAAAAAGACAATTGGCTGCCACCGGATAACTTCCAGGAAGATCCGGCAGAGAGAGTGGCTCACCGCACTTCTCCCACTAATATCGGGCTTTCACTGCTTGCTAACCTGGCGGCCTACGATTTTGGATATATCAGCGCAGGAAAACTTGCAGAGCGCTGCCGGCAAACATTGGCAACTGTTGACCGGATGGAAAAATTTCGCCGGCACTTATACAACTGGTACGATACCACCACCCTCGAACCACTGCATCCGCGTTATATTTCCTCGGTGGACAGTGGCAATTTTGCAGGACACCTGCTCACTTTAAAACAAGGAATGGGCGAAATAAAAAATGACCCGATCATCCCTGTTCGTTTTTTTGAAGGATTGCTCGATGCAATAAGAATCGCAGCCGAAGACGAATCAAATGCAGGACTGCTGAAAGAACTGCTGCATACGGTTGAAACCATCTGCCGCAATAAACCCACCACCATCAGTACCTGCAAAGCTTCACTCGACCTGATACAAAAAATTGCTGAATCCAGCGCAGGCGAAACAAGCCGTGATGCATGGATCAGGAACATTCATCAACAGGTGAATTCTATGGTGGATGAATTATCGATCCTGGCTCCCTGGCTGTAC
>CAYVLT010000075.1:0-16024 GCA_964452405.1 uncultured Ferruginibacter sp. | reverse complement strand
CTCTCCTGCATAAGCAACTGTGAACAACAATACATGCGCACAACCCTTAAACCAAATGAGACCATCCTGCTGATCACCCGGCAACACTGGATAAAACTTATCCTGCCGGTCTTTATGTGGGTGCTGTCAGCCGTACTGTTGCTCTGGCTGGCAGGTACTGCCGGTTTCGTTATCACCCTTGCTGGTGCGTTGTATCCGCTGTATGAATATGTAAGCTGGAAAAATAATCTGTGGTGTGTAACCAATTTGAGGGTGGTGGATGAAAGCGGCTTTTTAAGCCGGTATTCAAAAGAGAGCCCGTTAGACAAGATCAACAATGTTGAATATGATCAAACGATCTGGGGAAGAATATTCGGCTTTGGAAGTGTGGATATTCAAACGGCTGCAGAATTGGGAGAAACAACCTATGAAATGATTCAAAGCCCCCGCCTGCTGAAAGATACGATCACGCATGCACAGGAGGAGTATAAAAAATACCAGCAACAAAACCAGGCAAAACAATTGGCAGATGCCATCGCCCGGGCCGCTATTCATTCCACCCCAACCCAACAACTGGTGGCAGACGAATTGCAAAAACTTTTCACCCTCCTGCAGGCTGGCGCTATCAGTGCAGAAGAATACCAATTGCAAAAAAAGAAATTACTTGGAAGCTGATCACCCGGCATGCCGGCTTTCCAACACCTGCACAATATCATTCAACGAAAATCCTTTTGCCTGCAACAGTATCAGGTAGTGGTATAATAGATCTGCCGCTTCGTTTTTGAACAATTCATCATTATTGTCTTTTGCTTCTATCACCAGTTCCACTGCTTCCTCTCCTACTTTCTGTGCAATTTTGTTGATGCCTTTCGCAAACAACGAACTGGTATAGGATTTTTCTGTGGGATGTTCTTTCCTGTGAGAGATCACCTGCTCCAGGTGTTGCAGGAAATCGTTATGTCGGTTTGTTTCGCTCCAGCAGGTGTCAGCACCGGTATGACATACGGGGCCCAATGGCGATGCCTGCAGCAAGAGCGTATCCTGGTCGCAGTCAACTTTAATGTCCTGCAGCAACAGGTAGTTGCCACTCTCCTCTCCTTTTGTCCACAATCGCTTTTTGCTCCGGCTGTAAAAAGTAACCTTCTGCAGTTCTATTGTTTTATCCAGTGCCTGCCTGTTCATAAAACCTAACATCAGCACTTTGCCGGTTGTGGCATCCTGCACAATGGCTGGCACCAGCCCGTCGCTGTATTTATCAAAATCAACTGTCATCATAATCTTTTATTGATTGCTGCTTTTTATGCCGGATGATACGGCTTATTAATTTACCTTTTATCCAACCGGCTTTTTTCAATCACCACACAAAAGCGGGTTGTTCCTATTTACTTATACACGCACACTTACAAAAGGTTCCAGGTAACGCTTCAATTCAGTGATACCAATCTCCCGGTAGTGAAAGATACTGGCTGCAAGCGCCGCATCTGCCTGTGCCTCTACAAAAACTTCCCTGAAATGCTCCATGGTTCCGGCCCCTCCAGAAGCTATAACGGGAACGGGTAGGGTACCGGACAACATACGGGTGATATCCATTGCAAAGCCATTTTTAGTACCATCGTTGTTCATCGACGTAAGCAGTATTTCCCCGGCTCCCAGCGCCACTGCCTGTTGTGCCCAATCCGTGGTGGGGGTTTGCGTGGCTGTTCTGCCCCCGTTAAGATACACGTACCAGTTACCATCCTCTTCCTTTTTGGTATCAATTGCCAATACCACGCACTGGCTGCCGAATGCGTTGGCCAGTTCCCGGATAAGTGCCGGGTTCCTGAAGGCTGCCGTATTAACCGACACCTTATCAGCCCCGTTCTGTAACAACATGGCTACATCTTCCACGCTGCTGATGCCGCCACCTACCGTAAATGGAATATTGATATTGGCTGCAATCCGTTTAACAAGCTCAACCAATGTTTTTCTTTTTTCCACGGTGGCGGTGATATCAAGGAATACCAATTCATCGGCCCCCTGTTCGCAATACAATTTCGCCAGTTCAACCGGGTCGCCGGCATCCCTGATGCTTTCAAAGTTGATTCCTTTAACGGTGCGGCCATTCCTGATATCCAGGCAGGGTATGATTCTTTTACAGAGCAAAACTCAGGATTGAAAATTTAAGGATGATAAATCATTTAACGAGATCGTGCCTTCATAGATCGCTTTTCCAATGATCGCCCCGGAACAACCGGCTGCCTGTAACTCGTGCAGGTCGTTGAGGGTGGTTACGCCGCCGCTCGCCACCAGGTTTATTTCCGGGTGTTCAGCAATGATCTTTTTATACAACTGCACCGATGCGCCCTGCATGGCGCCGTCTTTCGCAATATCTGTGCAGAAAAAATTAGTAACCCCGATGCCGATCATCCTGCCGATAAAATCATAAATATTGATTCCTCCGTCTTCGAGCCAGCCACTGATCTTTATTTTTTCATCCAGCACGTCGGCACCAACAAGGAATCTCGCTGCGCCAAATTCCATCAACCATTCCTCCAGCAAAGCCGGGTGTTTTACAGCGAGGCTGCCGATGGTGGCGATGGCAGCGCCTGCATTGAAGATGGTTTCCAGGTCGTTGATCTTTTTGATGCCGCCACCAAAATCAACCTGCAGCGAAGTGTTGCCGGCAATGGACTCCAGTACGGGCAGGTTAACGATATTACCTGATCTTGCCCCATCCAGGTCAACCAGGTGAAGCCGCGTTATTCCTGCTGCCTCAAACCGTTTGGCGATTTCGAGCGGATCGTCGCTGTACACTTTTTGTTGTGCATAATCACCTTTGGTGAGGCGGACACATTTGCCGCCAATGATGTCGATGGCTGGTATAATCGTCATGGTATGCTGATAAAGTTATTTAGAATTTTTTCTCCCACAGTTCCTGATTTTTCAGGATGAAACTGCACGGCGTAAAAATTGTCTTTCTGTAAAGCAGCACTATAGGGATGAAAATAATTACTTGTTGCCACCGTATGCTCTCCGGTTGCCGCATAAAAACTGTGAACACTGTACACAAAATCCTGCTCACGTATCCCTGCGAACAATGGAGTGCGAAGATCGTAGATACTGTTCCAGCCGATCTGCGGCACTTTGTATGCCGACCGGGTTTCATCCGCCCCGGGTGCCCTGAACAATTTTACCTGCTCATTAAATATACCCAGGCAATGGGTGCCACCTTCTTCAGAATGGTTGCACATCAACTGCAACCCGAGGCATATGCCCAGCACGGGCTGCTTCAGTGATTTAATCAGTTCATCAAGGCCTCGTTCCTGCAGGTATTGCATTGCAGGAGCCGCATGTCCCACACCGGGGAAGATCACTTTTTCTGCACCTTTTATCATTGCCGGGTCATCACTAACGATAGCGGTTACCCCAATACGCTCCAGCGCATATAGTACACTTTGTACGTTACCCGCATTGTATTTGATGATCGCGATCATAGTATGCCCTTTGTGGAAGGAAGTGATTTGCTGCTGATATCTCTTTTAGCCGCCAGCCGGATGCATTTTGCAAATGCTTTGAAAATCGATTCAATTTTATGATGCTCATTGTCGCCTTCCACTTTTACATTGAGGTTACATTTTGCCGCATCACTGAATGATTTGAAGAAATGAAAAAACATTTCAGTGGGCATTTCGCCGATCTTTTCACGGGTGAATTCAGCCTCCCAAACTATCCAGCTCCTGCCACCAAAATCAAGGGCCACCTGTGCCAGGCATTCATCCATCGGCAACACAAATGCATATCGTTCGATCCCGATCTTGTTTCCCAGTGCTTTCAATAACGCTTCTCCCAATGCGATGCCGGTATCCTCAATGGTATGGTGTTCGTCGATATGCAGGTCGCCCCTGGTGTGGATGGAAAGATCAATGTTTCCATGCCTCGCAATTTGTTCCAGCATGTGATCAAAAAATCCGAGCCCGGTGCTGATGGAGGATTTCCCGGAACCGTCGAGGTTAATGGATACAGAAATTTTTGTTTCACTGGTACTGCGCTCAACTGTCGCCATCCTTGGCGGCAGTTTCAGGAAATTGTACACATCTTCCCAGTGAGCACTTTCCACGACAATGGTGTTTTTACGAAGCGCTTCTATTGTATCATTGATCTCAGCAGCGCCCAGGCCGGGGTCATTGTTAAGCCAGCAACCTTTACAACCCAGGTTCATGGCCAATTGCATGTCGGTGATCCGGTCGCCGATCACCAGTGAGTTGGCTATATCATAAGCCGGATCGTTGATATAACGGGTAAGCATACCTGTAGCCGGTTTGCGGGTGGGCGCCTGCTGTTCAGGAAAAGTTCTGTCGATACAAACTTCACTAAAAAATATCTTTTCATTTTCCAGGCTTTTCATCACAAGGTTGTGCACGGGCCAGAAACTTTCTTCCGGGAAGGCGTCGGTTCCCAAGCCATCCTGGTTGGTCACCATCACGAGCTCGTAATCCAGTTCTTCTGCAATGCGGCGCATGTACCTGAACATATCCGGGTAAAATTCCAGTTTTTCAAATGAATCGAGCTGGTAAGTGGGTGGCGCCTCTTTTATGAGTGTTCCATCCCGGTCAATGAATAATATTTTTTTCAAGACTGGTAGGTGTTTAGCAGGTGAATAAGTGTTTGATTTTCTTCCGGCGTACCAACAGTAATGCGTACACTATTTTCGCACAGCGGTTCTTTACTCCTGTTCCGTACAATCACCCCATTTGATGCGAGGTAGTCGTATAACCGCGTGGCATCCTTCACTTTTACAAGGATAAAGTTAGCATCACTGGGATAAACTTTTTCTACAAATGGTAAACTGTTGCAATGCACTTCCAGCAATGCTCTTTGCTGAATCACCATTTTGATCCAGTCATTAACGGCCCCTGTTTCCTGCAGGGCATCCAACGCCAGTTGCTGTGAAGCTTCATTTACATTGTAGGGCGGTTTAACGTTATTGAATAAGCCAATGATATCCATCGACGCATAACAGAGACCCAGGCGAAGACCTGCCAGGCCCCAGGCTTTGGAAAGTGTTTGCATCACAACGAGGTTGGGATATTCCGTGAGTTCCTGTATAAATGTCTTCTGCCTTGAATAGTTGATATATGCCTCATCAATGATGATAATGCCCGGGAAATTATTCAATAACAATTCAACATCGGGGCGGTTTACATTGTTACCGGTTGGATTGTTGGGGGAGCAGATAAAAAGCAATTTGGTATGGTCATCAACTGCCTCCAGTATTGCAGCAGTATCCAGTTGAAATGATGCCGTGAGTGGCACTTTTTTTACAGCAATGTCATTGATCTGTGCGCTTACCTGGTACATTCCGTAAGTAGGCGGACATACAATCACATTATCCCTGCCGGGATTGCAAAAAATGCGGTAGGCAAGGTCGATCACTTCGTCACTTCCGTTTCCAACAAAAATATTTTCTGCAGGCACACCCTTGATCCTGGCCAGTTGAAACTTCAATTGCCATTGCAACGGGTCGGGATAGCGGTTGAATGTTACCGGGTGCCCGCTCATGTTCAATGCACCGGGCGAACCAAAGGCATTTTCGTTGGCGTCCAGGAACACGGATGCCTTTCCCGAAAACTCATGTCGTGCCGAAGAGTAGGGCGTAAGCTGCCTGATATTCTCTCTTACCAAACCGGTCAAATCAAATTCCTTCATTGTTATTAATTTCTTTTAATCGTATGGTTACAGCATTTGCGTGGGCATCCAGTCCTTCGGCCAATGCCATCTGTTCCACTGTGCTGCCAATATTTTTTAATCCCGTTGCTGACAATTGCTGAAAGCTGATCTTCTTTACAAAACTGTCGAGCGAGACACCACTGTAAGCTTTGGCGTGCCCATTGGTAGGCAAAGTATGATTGGTGCCGGACGCATAGTCGCCCACACTTTCCGGGGAATAGTGCCCGATAAAAACACTTCCTGCGTTTACCACCCGTTCTGCAAGTTTATCAGCATCGGCCGATGCGAGGATAAGGTGTTCAGGTGCGTAAGCATTCAACATATCAAATGCAGCAGCTATGTCACTCATCACTACAAAACGACTGTGTTGAATTGCTGTTTCGGCGATCCTTTTCCTGGAAAGAGAAGGCAGTTGTTTGTTTATTTCATTCATCACTTTTTCCACTTCCGTTTTTCCGGTTGCCACCAGTAACACCTGGCTGTCAACCCCGTGCTCAGCCTGGCTTAAGAGGTCTGCCGCCACGAACGCAGGATTGCAGGATGCGTCGGCATATACCGCCACTTCGCTGGGCCCTGCCGGCATATCGATGGCTACTCCTTGTTTGTTTACCAGTTGCTTGGCGCAGGTTACATATTGGTTGCCCGGGCCAAAAATTTTATATACCTGCGGGATGGAAGCGGTACCGTATGCCATAGCGCCGATCGCCTGCACACCACCCACTTTATAGATCTGTTGCAACCCCAGCTTACCCGCTGTGTACAATATCACGGGGTTAATATTGCCTGCGGTATCACAAGGTGTACATACCACGATATCGGTGCAGCCTGCCAGCCGGGCCGGTATACCGAGCATGAGCAGGGTGGAAAATAAAGGGGCTGTTCCTCCTGGAATATACAAACCCACTTTTTGTATGGCGACCGATTTCCGCCAGCACGACAGGCCCTCCTGTGAGTGGATCACTTTTACCGTTTCACGTTGCGATTCATGAAAAGCAGTTATATTGCTGATCGCCATATCGATGGCTTGTTTTAATGCATCGCTGACCAACTGTGCTGCTGCAGCAATTTCTGCAGCAGATACTTTAAGCTCGCCAGGCTGCACTTTGTCGAACTGCAGCGAATATTTTTTTACGGCTGCATCGCCTCCGGTCCGTATGTCTTCCAGGATAGCCGACACCGTTACCTCAAGTGGCTTACTGTCGAACACCGGTCTTTGCAAAATGCCGGGCCACTGTTCTCTGGAAGGATTGATGAATATATGCTGCATGGGTTATTGTTTTATACTACCATTTTTTCAATTGGTAACACGATGATACCCTCCGCCTCGAAAGAGCGGAGCTTTTCAATTACGTCCCAAAACTCTGTTTCTTTGATCACGCTTTGCACGCTGCTCCAGCCTTCCTCTGCAAGCGGCACCACTGTGGGGCTCTTCATTCCGGGTAATAGTGAAAATATATTTTGCAACTGGTGGTTGGGTGCATTCAGCATGATGTATTTATTATTCTTCGCTGCTTTTACTGCGTTGATGCGGAACAAAAGTTTGTCGAGCACTGCCTGCTTTTCAGCCAACAGTTTTTTGTTTGCTGCGAGAATGGCTTCTGAATATAAGATGGATTCCACTTCCTTTAATCCATTGGTGAATAATGTGCTGCCGCTGCTCACCAGGTCGCAGATGGCATCTGCCAAACCTATGCCTGGCGCTATTTCCACGGAGCCGCTGATCTCATGTATTTCCGCGTTGCAATTATTGGCTGTTAAAAAATCCTGCAGTATGTTGGCGTAGCTGGTGGCGATCCTCTTGCCATTAAGATCAGCCAGCGACCCATAGCCGGCTGTTTTGGGAACAGCGATGCTGAGCCGGCATTTGCTGAAGCCCAGCCGTTTTACCAAACTAATGTCTTTACGTTTCTCAAGCAATACATTTTCTCCCACGATCCCTACATCTGCCACCCCGTCAAACACGTATTGTGGAATATCGTCGTCTCTCAGGAAATATACTTCAATCGGAAAATTGCTGGCGGTTGTTTTCAATTGTTTGTTGCCGTTGTTGAGTTCAATACCGCACTCTTTCAATAATTTGATTGAGTCGTCGTAAAGCCTGCCTGATTTCTGCACTGCGATCTTTAACATGGTCGAAATTGTGTTTTTATATATTTTAGCAAGAGTGTTTTGTAAACAAAAAGGGCTCACTTTTCAGTAAGCCCTCATTTGAAATTATGTTTGTTACATACCTATCAGCATAGCTTACCCGTTGAGCAATGTATGATGATGATGTATGTGAATGAATTGTTTCATTGATAGCGCAAAGTAAAGGCGGATTGACTATTTCACAAAATTTAATTTTTACAACCGGTGCGTATGATACAGAAAGAGCAGTACCGGCAGGCTGAAACTTATGAGCCAGGCAAGGGCAAAAAGTACTTTGCCTTTTGTACTGAGATCGTCGTGGTAGGGAGCAACTAAAATACTTTCGATTTCCTTTATCATCGGTTGCTCATTCTCCGACGGGGCTTCGGAGTCGTAGTGCTTTCGCAGGTACCAGGTGTTTTCGATGAGTACCTTTCTCATCTCAAAATAGGTATCATCCGAAAGATCGTCATAAGAAGCGGCATAGTCAATGCCTGCTTCATCCATGAGTTTCCTGATTTTACCCACCCTATACATACTGAAAAGGCGAACGATCACCAATGCAACCAGCACCAACAGGTACCAACTACCGGGAGCTTGTACCACTAAAAAAAGTAACGCCGCCAATGAGGCCAGTAAAAAAATCGCCTGTATCATCCTGCTTCCTTCAAAAAACAAAGCCCGGAAATACTGACCTCCATCAAGCGGGAAAACCGGCAGCAGGTTAAATCCATTGAGGATCAAAAAAGGAGCCGCCAGCAACAGGAGCGTATGATTTTGAAAATGTACATGAAGATAAAAAAGCACAGTGCCTGCCAGGATGCCGGGCAATGGCCCTGCCAGCAACACCAGTAATTTGTTTTTACGCGACAGGTTACTGGCCTGCCCGGATACATAGGCGCCCACAAAAGGAACAAAGGTCATCTGAACGCCCTTGTATCCAAAATATTTCATGGCGATAAAATGCCCGGATTCATGAATAATGATCACGGCCACCAGCACCAACACTGAAAACCAACTTTTGAACAGATAATAATAGGCAGCGATAAAAATCGTGAGGCTCACCAGTGTACGGAGAAGCGAAGTCTTTTTTACTTCCCCGTCTGAAGGCTTAAGGTGTTGTTCCGGTAATATGGTTGGTTCCTCCATCATTCAGCATTTGCATCAGTGTTCAATGAGTGTAAAATTTCAATCGCTTCACCAGGCTTCATTGAGTTCAATGCCCAGTCCCGGTTTATTGTTGAACTGTATCTTTCCGTTATCGAAACCCACGCCTGTGGCAATATCCCCTGCCAGCAAAAGCGGACCGTCCATATCAACGAGATCGAGCATGGGTGCCAGTTGTGCAATAGCGGCAGTGCCGATACTGCTTTCATTCATGCAACCCACCATCACCTGCATGTTCATTTCACGGGCTTTTTTAATCATCCTTCTTGCCGGTGTTATGCCACTGCATTTGGTGAGTTTGATATTGATGCCGTGAAAATGTAAATAGCATTTTTCAACATCGGATTCTGCCACGCAGGCTTCATCGGCAAATAAAGGCAGGGGCGACTGATCAAATAAAATTTTCATCCCGTCCCAATTGTCTTTTGCCAGCGGCTGTTCCACCATTTCAACTCCCAACGCTTTCAACTGCGGAATTTTCTGTAATGCCTGCTCCAATGTCCATCCGGCATTGGCGTCCACCCGTATCACCGCGTTCGTATGTTTACGCAATGCTTCCACTATTTCCACATCACCCTCCACGCCCACTTTCACTTTGTACACCGGCCAGGGATTTTCTTCCATTTTCTGCAGCATTTTTTCAATACTGTCAATGCCAATGGTATAATCTGTAAGAGGAGATCGCCCGGCATCCAGATTCCATAAAAGATGAAGCGGTTTTCTTTTGATCTTGCCATAAATATCCCAGCCGGCCATGTCCAACGCACATACCAGGAATGGATTTTGAGGAAAGAGGTGGTGCAGGTAATGCCAGTAGCGTTCGGGATCAGAGAAGGCGAATTTTTCGACGAACGGCTTTTTCTGTTCGAGGTCTTCCACCATTTTTTCAACCGGGATATTGTAGTAACTGATTGCCGGTGCTTCGCCATATCCTTTGATACCAAAATGATCCAGTTCCACGATCAGCGTTGGCTGGTGGGTTTTGGTTCCCTTGGAAATGGTAAAGGGATACTTAAATGGCAGGTTAAATGTTTTAAAGGAAACTTTCATAGTATGAGTCGCAGTGTTCACTGCCGCACAAAGATGCAAAGAAGCTTTGAATATTTACAGACCGGAGTATGGTAAATCAATACCTGCAAATGAGTGTAATTAAAGAAGCGCTCCTTTGCGGGTATCCCCAACTGTTATACCAAGCCCGCATCAACGGCCACTGGCAGCTACATAACCGGCCAGTTCTTCGTTGAAGGCTGTTTCATTGAACAGGTCTTCCAGGCTGATGTGCATCCGGTAACGCCAGTAGTGTTTTGGATTGGCGGGTTGATTAATGCGTTCCGCGTTGGGATCA
Source organism: uncultured Ferruginibacter sp. (assembly GCA_964452405.1). Lineage (GTDB taxonomy): Bacteria > Bacteroidota > Bacteroidia > Chitinophagales > Chitinophagaceae > Ferruginibacter. Next base: position 5,700 of record CAYVLT010000075.1, on the reverse strand, counting down.
TTCCGGCGGAGTTTCTCACTCATCCCCAGCATATCCTGTACCTGGAAGATACACCACATGGCAGGAGAATAAAAATGCTGTACAAGAATATCGCGGTTGATCCAGGGTTCGCAGTAGAAAGGCGAGGCACCATATTTACCGAGTATATTGTTATAGAAACGCTGCGTTTTGGAAGTATCTTCTTCCCACCAGCCACGGATGGTGCTCATGTCGTGGGTGGAAGGCGTTACCACCGACATATAAGGGGCATTGCCGGGGTGAAAAAATTCCGTAGCCGGATCTTTCGGCATGCGTTGTATCTCGAGACTAAGAATTCCTAATTGTTTCATAACATCGGGCACACAATCAGGTACCATGCCAAGGTCTTCACCGCATACCAGCATATTGGTGGTCCGCTTCAGTTCAGGAAGTTTGTGCATGGCTTCTTTCTGCCAGAAATCATCCTGCCTGCGGAAAAAATAATTTACATAGAGGTCTTTCAACTTTTGTTTTACATAGTCGTCAAGTTCTCTGAATGAGGAGGTGTTCTCCATCCCGATGCGGAAATGGTATTGCTGCATCTGCGATCCTTCTTCCTCAAAAAAGATAACATTACTCACCAGGTCGAAAAGCCCTGTTTTGATGGAGCGGTTGGCGGCAGAATCTGCCAGGCCGGCAAAATGCTTTTCCACTTTTTGCTGGGTGTTGTATTCCTCTTTCAATTCAAAAGTTCCATCCACCCAGTTCAGAAATGATTGCATCACGTATTCTGCCTCGTTGCCGAATTTCTCGTGCACCAGGTGCGCCGGGATATAGGGGCGGCAAAAGCGATGGTATTCAAACGGGATATTATCCTGGTACAGTTCATTGATGTGTACCGGGATGGCCGGAACAAATTTTCCCATAATGCCTTCCACCGCATGAATGGGAATACTCCATATGCGGAAAAAGCCGAGGATATGATCAATACGGAAGGCATCAAAATATTCACTCATTTGCTCAAAGCGCCTGCGCCACCAGGCGAAGCCATCTTCCTGCATCTTCTTCCAGTTATAAGTGGGGAAACCCCAGTTTTGCCCTTTCACGGCAAAATCATCAGGCGGTGCGCCGGCCTGTGCATCCATATTGTAGAGTTCCGGCGCCATCCATGCATCACAGCCGTACCTGTAAATACCGATTGGCAAGTCTCCTTTTACAATGATGCCATTTTTATGGGCGTAGGCTGTCGCTTCTTTTAACTGCAGGTGCAGGTGATACTGCGTAAAATAATGCAGGGCGATGCTGTCGTAGTGCTTCTGCGTGGGTGCCACCAGCTTCTGAATGCTCTCTTCGTTGTACACGCTGTGTGTTTTCCACTGATTATAATCGGATGTTTTGTATTTATCCCTCAGGTAACAAAATGCGGCATAAGGCACCAGCCAATGACGATTCAGATCAAAAAAACTGAAGTAAGCCGTGTCGTCATGAAATTTGTCTTTTTGTAAAGCATACAATTCTTTGATGGCGGCATATTTAAAATTCAGCACGGCCTCATAATCCACTTCAGGCAGTGCATTAAGTTTTTCCCGGGTGCTTTCCCATTTTTTTACCAGTGTGGTATTTTTGCCTGCCACCTGTTCCAGGTTCAGGTACATGGGGTGCAAAGCGAAGGCAGAGATAGCGGCATAGGGATAAGAGTCCGTCCAGGTATGCGTAGCCGTTGTATCGTTTACAGGCAACAATTGTATCAGCTTGAGGCCACAGCTTTTTGCCCAGTCAACCAACAGGCTGATATCTGTGAATTCGCCGGTACCATAGCCATTGTGAGTACGCAGACTGAACACCGGGATGGCTACACCGGCTCCTTTCCACAATTTAAAGGGCACCTGCGCAAAGCCATCATGCAATACCGTTAGTTTACCTTTCTGTGCCTCTGTTTGCAGGGTTCTGTTGTTGCCCGATTCAAAATGCAGGAAGCGTTTTTCCTCCACATTGTACACGCCATACTTATAGGCCACCGGGAAACCGTCTTTTGAAAAATTCAGTTTAATTGTCCACCAGTTGCCTTCTTTAGTGAGCAGGCGGGGATTTGTGGTATCCCAATCGCCCAAAGTACTGCCGGTTCCGGCAATGCACAACACGTGGCTGGACTCCAGCATAGGCGCTTTTACTTTGAATTCGTGGGTATAGTTTTTTTCTGTTTTGGGTTTAGCGGCAACTGCTGTTTTGTTGCTGAGCAACACAGACTGAAAAGGCTGGGTGTAAAAAGCGTTCTCCACATCACCGGCATGATTCCAGGTATCGATAAAAACGAGTTCCTCCCGGGCATTGGTTTTCCTGGTACTGATCACCCGGTCGTTGCCCCATTCCACTATTTCGTTGCCATTGTCTTCTCTCAAAATATAGCGGTAATCCATGTTCAGAGCGCTGCCTTCCACTTCCACCTGCAGGTACCAGAAATCCTGGTTGAAATACTGCATCGGGATGGCTTTGGCAATATCATTGTCACCTAAAAGTTCGTGTCCGCCTGAGATATGAAGTGATTGTCCAACCCTTGTGGAGAATCGCAAATAGAAATTGAGAAGCATCGTCTTGAGTTAAGGACAGGCAAGATAAACCCTTATTTTTAAAATGTAAAAAATACACAAAAGAAAACAAAGCCGCTGCGGGGCCCCGTTCCGCGGGCACAAAATCTTTTTAGGAACCGGGAAAAAATAATTGTTTCATTTACCCTATTTTTGCCAAAACTTTTTCAATTCATGGAAACATCCAAAAAATCTACCGGCCTTTACTGGGTATTGTTTTTATTGTCTGTGGTTGCCTTTTTCGGCGTATATAAAGTGGGTGGGGGCTATTGTTCCATGGTACTTCCTTTTAACTGCACGTTCTTTGCCAAGGCAATGGACCTGATGTAATTTTCTCCTGCTTGCGGGAAAGTTCCTGTTGTTGTGTAGCACCTCAATCAATGGATATTTGATATACTTTGAGCAAGGTGCCGATGTTTTTTATAGCATTACATTTTATAAAAAAAGCGCCTCTTCCAGGCGCTTTTTTATTATTTCCGTTTGGTTTATTGCAGGCTGTTAATGATCGCTGTAAACTCCTGGGCAACCAGGGATGCGCCTCCCACCAATCCACCATCCACATCCGGCTGTCCGAATATTTCCTTTGCATTGGCTGCTTTCACGCTGCCTCCGTACAGGATGCTTACAGATTGCGCCACTTCTTCTCCATATTGAGCGGCGATCACATTCCTGATGTGCAGTTGAATTTCCTGTGCCTGTGCGCTGGTGGCAGTTTTACCGGTACCGATGGCCCAAATGGGTTCATAAGCGATCACAAACCCGGTCATTTGTTCTGCCGATAAATGGAAAAGGCTTTCTTTAATCTGTGTTTCCACAAAACTGTTTTGCGTACCCGCTTCCCTCACTTCCAGGGCTTCACCACAACAGAAGATCGGTTTGATGCCATATTCAAAAGCCAGGTCGAGCTTGTCTGCAAGCATGGCATTGGTTTCATTGAAATATTCCCTTCGTTCGCTATGCCCGATAATCACATAGTCTACCCCGATGCTGTGTAAAATTTCGGCACTTACTTCGCCGGTATAAGCTCCCGATTTTTTTGAATACAGGTTTTGTGCCGCAACAAAAATGTTTTCACGCCCGGCAAGTTGCTGCTTCAAGGCCGTGAGGTAGGGAAAAGGCACGCCAAAAACCACCAGGTGATCTTTATCGAGGTTGATTGTGGCGCTTAGAATATCGTTTACAAGCGTGGTACCCTGCTCAAGCGTTAAATTCATTTTCCAGTTAGCGGCTGCGATTTGCTTTCTCATGTTAGATTGATTGATTGTATAATTGTTCCAAAATATCTTTTTCTTCAGGAGTGATGGATTTACCCTTCAGCTTTTTCCAGTTATCAATGTCGCGGATGGCATTCTCAAAAATATACCTTTCATTGATCCAGGTAAAACTGTCGATCTTTTTGGCTGGGAAGCCCTGCGCCACCACATTACAGCAAACACCCACCACCGTGCCGGTATTAAAACTTGTGTTGATGGCGGCGCGACTATAGTCTCCCATGATCAGTCCACCCCTGGTGCCCATTTCCACAAAACCGCCGGCTGACTGGCTCCACATGGTTAATGCCCCGGCAGTATTTTTGAGATTGCTATTGGTGGTTCCTGCACCAAAATTACACCATTCTCCGATTACACTATCGCCTAAGTATCCATCGTGTGCTTTGTTGCTGTAACCAAACATCACCGTATTTTTTATTTCACCGCCGGCCACACAGTAAGGCCCGATGGTGGTGGCTCCATATACTTTCGTACCCATTTTAAGTGTGGCTCCCTCTCCCAATGCGAAAGGACCACGGATAAGGCAGCCTTCCATAACCACTGCATTTTTTCCAAGGTACACGGGACCGTTAGTGGCATTGATCACGCTGCATTCCACCGCGGCACCCTCTTCAGCAAAAATATTTCCCGGTGCGATGAGGGTATTCGTGTCAGAAAGTGATTGTGATTTTCTGCCGGATGTCAGCAACTCAAAGTCTTTCCGCAGCGCCCAGTCGTTGATTTGAAAAATATCCCAGGGATGCTCAAGGATCCTGAGATCGTCCGGTGTATGAAGCACAGGTAATGAATCATCCGAGAGGTGTGCATGAAGCGCCACGTAATTTCGTGAAGGAACGATGGCTGCATCTATGGTAACCGTTGCAGGATTATTGCCGTAGCCTTCTTTCTCCAGTATAAGTTCCCATTTTTCCCTGGTGGTGAGAATACCGGTTCGGATATCGGCCGCATTGCGGGTGGCAGTGAGTGGCCACAAAGACTCTTTCACCTTACTATCATCAAAAATTATTTTCACAGGTTAAAACTACAGTTTATTGAAGAAACAATCAGCAGTATTCCTGCAACAGTTCCCTCATCAACAAAGTAGCAAAACAAACGCCGTTCCAATGAACGGCGTTTAAAATATTCCTGTTTACTGCAGCATTAATTTTCGCTGGTCTTTTCATTCTTCCGGGCGATCTCTTCCAATAGTTTTAAACCAAGCAGACCGCTGACGGGGCCATTCGCACCGTCGCCATTTGCACCGCCGATGAGAATATCCGGCATAATTTTGATGTGCTGACTACCGATGGCTTCCATCACTTTTAACTGCGTGAAATTGTCGCCGCCCATGGCTTCAACAGAAAGCTTATAGGATTCCGCATTTGATTTACCAATGGCCAGGATCTTTTCAGCTTCGGCATTACCGGTAAGTGAAATCTTTTCAGCATCGGCTCTTGCCAACAATTCAATCTGTTCAGCATTCGCTTTTGCCAAAACCCTGATCCGTTCGGCATCACCACTGGCCAACAGCTTCAAACGATCGGCTTCAGCAGTTGATTGCAGGCGCACGCTGTTTGCCTCACCGGTAGCTTTTTTCACCGAAGCATCTGCAATACGTTCAGCGATCAAAACACCCTGGTCGGCCTTCACGATCTCTTTCTGCATTTCGGCAATTGCAGTTTCTTTTTCAAGACTCTGCCTTGTTTCCTGTGCTTTCATTTCAGTATCATAGGTGATCTTTTGTTCCTCTGCCAGCTTCCTGTCGGTAAGTGTTTTCATCAAACTTTCAGGAGGTACAATATCACCAATGAGTGTATCCACCCCATGTACATTGTATTGATCGAGTACCAGGCCAATATGTTCCCTGGCTGAGCTCTGGCGTTCCTTGCGGGTACCGAGAAATGCGA
>CAYVLT010000074.1:0-16240 GCA_964452405.1 uncultured Ferruginibacter sp. | reverse complement strand
AAAAAGGGAGTCTGTTAATGCCCCTACATCCACTTTTACAAAAGTATTGCGTGCCCTTACAGATTTCTGGTGAATGGCCTGCGCCACCAATTCCTTGCCGGTACCATTTTCGCCAAGTATCAACACATTGGCATCAGTAGGGCCGATCTTTTCGATCTTGTAAAAAATTTCCTGCATTACTTCGCTGTGCCCGAGCAATTGAGTGCCGATCACTGAATCAGCGGTGGCTTTAACAGACGCATTGCCTCCAGATTTTTTACGGAGAATATCGGTAATGGTATTCACCAGGCGTTCATTGTGCCAGGGCTTCACAATAAAATCTGTGGCGCCTTCTTTCAGAGAGCGCACTGCGAGGTCGATATCCCCATAAGCAGTGATCATGATCACCGCCATGTCTTTATTCATCTCCTTCACTTTCTTCAACCAGAAAATTCCTTCATTGCCGGTATTGATGCTGCTGTTGAAATTCATGTCGAGCAACATCAGGTCGAATTTTTTTTCTGCAAAAAGTGAACGGATATTTTCCGGATTTTTTTCTGTGGTGATATCCTTCACTTCTGTTTTAAGCAACATCTTCACTGCCGTCAGCACATCTGTGTCGTCGTCAACTACAAGTACACTGGCATTCTTTAAGTTCATACAATAGTTTTTGTAAATGGCTAAAAAGCTTGATGGGTAAGTGTTTTACATGACTGCCACTGTAAGCACCGCTGCAGGATGCTGTTTGTTCAGGCGCTTTTTCAACCACAATGTTACCATATTTAAAAATATATTTCCCGTTGGCTCCCTTAAAATTTTATGGTTGGTAAACCTGTATCAAAAAAGGATACTGTTTGTATCATAACCGTACACCCACCAGGCGAACTAATTTATAAAACATTGAAAAACAAGATGGATTTTTCTGGCACGTTGTTGCTGTACTGGTTAGTGTAAAACAAAAACAACAACAATTAAATTTAAAGTCATGAAACGTCAATCAACAAACATGTTCACCCGTCTCAGCAAAGAAGAGCTGGAAGTATTAACCACACAGGTAAACGAAGTATTGGTTCCTGAATTTAAAAATGGTCATCCAAAAATTTTCAGCGTGGCAGACCTTTGGAATATCCAACGCCAGAAAAGAAATTTTGTACAAAGAAGAAGCCGCTTTTAATGCCAGGCGGGTTAACAGGTATAAGCCGCTGGTTGCGTGGTAACTGTATCAAAAGCGAACAGTTTTTGTATCGATAGCGAACAGTAACTGTACAGAAACCGAAGCAACAAGCTGAAAAACAATAACTTACAGTTTGGCATAGCTTTATCTTAGCAGCAGGGGTATGCTGTTGCCAACTAACTGCAACTCACATTTATACAAAGGAAATCATCATGGACAGGGTAATAGAAAAGAAATTCTGGAACAGGAAAAGAATAATGACGATCGCAGGGATAACAGCAATACTGGGATTGATCGCAGCAAGTATTTTTTTAACCTCCGGCAATTCAAAATTGAATGTTGAAACAGACCGGATCACCATCAGCGAGATCAAGGAAGGGCCGTTCAAAGAATTCATCCCGGTAAATGGGATCGTGTTACCTGTTACCACTATTTATCTTGATGCGATGGAAGGTGGAAGGGTGGAAGAAAAATACGTGGAAGACGGAGCCATGATGAAGAAAGACCAGCCGATCCTGCGGCTCAGCAACACAGACCTCGAACTGCAACTGGCCAACCAGGAAACACAGGTATTTAATGTGCTTACACAGATGCAGATCAGTAAAAACAATTCTGATCAAAACTCGATCAACCGGCAAAACCAGGATGCAGATGTAGACAATGCTCTTAAAGAAGCGGAGCGGCTTTATAACGTAAACAAAAAACTGTACGATCAAAAAGCGATCGGCAAGCAGGAATTTGAGAGCAGTAAAAATATGTATGAATACCAGTTGCGCAGGAAGAAGCTGACAGAACAGATTATGAAAGCCGATGCGGTATCGATGAAACAGCAGGTTGACCAGATGGGTGAATCCTATAGTCAGATGAAAAAAGCCCTGGCGCTGATGCGCAAAAAAGTAGGAGACCTGATTGTGCGGGCGCCTGTGGATGGGCAATTAACGTCGCTTGATGCAGAGATCGGGCAAAATAAAAACAAAGGTGAGCGACTCGGGCAGATTGATGTTACCAGTGGATTTAAAGTGCGCGTGGATGTGGATGAACATTATATTTCGCGGGTGTTTAACGGGCTTGTGGGTGAAGCAACCATTGCAGGAAAAACCTATTCACTCACCATTAAGAAAGTGTACACACAGGTTACTGCAGGCAGGTTCCAGGTGGATATGCAATTCACTGATTCGGTTCCACCATCTATCCGTCGTGGCCAAACCTTACAGATAGGCCTTAACCTGAGTGATGAGCGAAGAGCCATCCTGTTACCGAAAGGCGGGTTTTATCAAACCACCGGTGGCAACTGGATCTTTAAGCTGAATGAAAGCGGAACGGTGGCTTATAAAGTAGACATCCAGTTGGGTAACCAAAATCCTGATAACTATGAAGTGCTGCAGGGATTGAAACCCGGTGATAAAGTAATTACGAGCAGTTACGAAAATTACGTGAACGTGCAGGAACTGGTGCTCAAAAAAGGCGAATAGCCCAATACAACAACAACAAATTTTTTAGCCATAAAATAAACAAACCATGAAATCGAAAATGACCCAACTGTTGCTCTTTATTATGATGCTCAGTTTCTTCGGAACTTCGAAGGGAAATAACGAAACGGCAACGGTTGCCTGCAAAATGAAATGCATTCAAACCATCGATCAACAGGCGCAGGGAGCTGTTGATACAAAGCCGGTACGTGACGTAAACGTGGAATATCCTTTTGCCTTAACGCCCGGCAGCTACATGCTGCGGTACTGAACCAATAACCGCTTTCTCTAAAAAAACAAGTTATAGTTATGATAAACATCAGCAACCTCGAAAAAGTATATCGCACGGAAGAAGTGGAAACCGTTGCACTCAGCAAGCTTTCGATCAATATCAAGGAAGGTGAGTTTGTAGCCATCATGGGTCCATCGGGCTGTGGCAAAAGTACCTTACTCAATATTCTCGGTTTGCTCGACGATCTTGATTCCGGCAGTTTTGTTTTTAATGGTACCGATGTATCTAAATTCAATGAGCGGAAAAGAGCCGATCTCCGCAAACACAATATCGGCTTCGTGTTCCAGAGCTTCAACCTTATTGATGAGCTCACTGTTTTTGAAAATGTGGAGCTGCCGCTGATCTATACCGGTGTAAAAGCAGCCGACAGGAAAAAGCGGGTGGAAGAGGTGCTGGACAAAATGCAGATCATGCACAGGCGCAATCACTATCCGCAGCAATTAAGCGGTGGTCAACAACAAAGGGTGGCCGTGGCAAGGGCCGTGGTAAACAAACCCAAACTGATACTGGCAGATGAACCAACCGGTAACCTGGATAGCAGCAACGGTAATGAAGTAATGCAATTGCTCACCGAGTTAAATGAACAAGGCACCACGGTGGTAATGGTTACGCACAGTGAACACGATGCCAGGTATAGCCACCGCATCATCCGCATGCTCGACGGGCAAACGGTTACAGAAAATATTTTGAGTTCGCTTTCTTAGCGCTGTAATCAAAGTAGTGCAGTTTTTAATCCGTTCCTGCCTGGGAACCCGTAGTTTTTTCAACCAGGCAGGCTGAAAATGTTACAGCCTGCCACCAGGGAGTATAGCCATGTTTCGTTATTACATCAAATCAGCCATCCGGAATTTGTGGAAGAAAAAAGCTTTCACAGCCATCAACCTGCTGGGATTGGGCCTTGGCCTCTCAGCCACTATGGTGTTGGGTGAAATGCTGTACCGTTTTACCGGTTTTGATACAACAGTGCAAAGCAATTCGTTGCTGGCTTACCTCAAAACAAAATCAAAAGACGGCAACGAAACCAACCATACAACGTACCCCTTGTTATACGAGGCGTTGAAAACCTGCCCGCAAATTGAAGCAGGCACTCATCTGCAATCCTGGTATAACCCGTGGCTAAAATACGGTGACCAGGAAGTTCAGGAAGATCGTTGCTTTTTTGTGGATACCGGTTTTTTCAATGTGTTTTCTTTCCCGCTGAAATATGGCTCAACTGCAGGTGTATTGGCAGATAAATACAATGTGGTGTTGTCTGAAGAAACAGCCCAGCAACTTTTCGGCAGGCAGGACCCGGTTGGAAAAATTATCATGGCCGACGACAGCGTACAGTTAACCGTAAAAGCTGTATTGAAGCATATCGGCGCCCAAAACAGTGTACGACCGCAGGTACTCCTCACCACCGCATTCTTAAACGATGCACCCGGCTTTAGAGAAAATGCGAATTGGTACAACGGTTTTGCTCAAAATTATATCAGGCTGAAAAATGGTACTGACACAAAGAAACTGGAGTCGCAGCTTGATGAACTCGTACTGTTGAATTATCATCCTGAAAGAAAATCCGATAAGATACTGGTGGCAACACTGCCACACCAGCCGGCGCCGTTGGCTGAAAGCATGATCAACAACTGGCTGCAGTATTTTTCATTCCGCATCAACCTTACCTGGTGGATGCTGGTACCAGTTGCTTTGCTGTTGCTCATAATTGTTGCAGTACCGGCAGGTTACCAACGCATCAAAGCGGCGCTGGCAAACCCGGTACAATCATTAAGAACTGAATAATATTTAATAGAATGATCAAGAACTTTTTTAAGATCGCCTGGCGCAACCTGTTGCGGAACAAAGGCTTTTCTGCGATCAATATTTCAGGACTGGCCATTGGTATGGCGGCTGCCATCCTCATCACGTTGTGGATACAAAATGAACTGAGTTACGACCAGTTTCATGAAAAGAGAGACCGCATTTATGAAGCATGGAACAGGACTGAGTTCAGCGGCAAGCTTCAATGCTGGAACACCACTCCAAAAATTCTGGCCCGCACGGTTGAAAAAGATATTCCCGAAGTTGAAAGAGCGGTACGCGTGAACTGGCCACGAAAAGTGTTGTTTTCAGTGGGTGACAAACGACTGAGTGTAACCGGCAATATGGTGGACACCGGCTTTCTGCAAATGTTCAGCTTCCCGATGGTGAAAGGTGATCCTGCCACTGCATTGAATGGCGGCTATTCAATTTTACTGACGCAAACAATGGCAAAAAATGTTTTTGGAAATGAAGACCCGATGGGTAAAACCATCAAGGTAGATAACAAAGATATTTTTACTGTAACCGGTATCGTTAAAGACCTGCCGAATAACACCCGATTTAAATTTGATTATTTAACCAACTGGGATTACGTGATCCGCAGGGGAGAAGATGACAGTTCCTGGGGTAATAATTCAACCCGTACCTATGTGTTGCTGAAACCAAATGCCAGTATTGTTTCTGCCAATGCAAAAATAAAATCGCTTAAACCTAAATACGATAAAGATGAAGTGGCGGCTTGGGAAATGTTTCTTTATCCTGCCAGTCACTGGCGGTTGTATTCCAACTTTACCAATGGAAAGGAGGATGGTGGGTTGATAGATTTTGTAAAGCTGTTTGGCGTGATCGGATTTTTTGTGTTGCTGATAGCCTGTATCAATTTTATGAACCTGAGTACGGCAAGAAGCGAGAAGCGGGCAAAAGAAGTAGGCATCCGAAAAGTGGTGGGCGCACAAAAAAAATCACTCATCGGCCAGTTTTTGGGAGAATCACTGTTACTGTCTTTTATTGCAGGTATTGTGGCGCTGGTGATCGTACAGATCAGCCTGCCGGCATTCAGCCGCTTAACAGATAAATCGCTGCACATGGATTTCAGCAATGTAAGTTTCTGGCTGGCAGGGCTCGGCTTCGTGGTGTTCACCGGTATTGTTGCGGGCAGTTACCCGGCATTTTTTCTTTCATCTTTTCAGCCCGTTAAGGTATTGAAAGGTACTTTCAAAGCAGCCAACGCACTCATCACACCGCGTAAATTGCTGGTGGTGTTGCAGTTTACTTTTGCCATCATACTCATTATCTGCACCAGCATTGTGAAGCAACAGATAGACCATGCACAGAACCGGGAGAGTGGATACGACAAAAGCCAGTTGGTGTATCACATGCTTACCGGCGATCTTGAAAAAAATTATACACTCGTTAAAAATGAACTCCTTAGTTCCGGGATAGCCACTTCCGTTAGTAAAACAAGTGCGCCGCTTACGCAAACCTGGAGTGATAGCTGGGGATTTCAGTGGGAAGGGAAAGACCCGAACGATAAAACAGATTTTGACCGCTACACCGCCGACGAGGACCTGGTTAAAACTGCCGGCCTTAAACTGTTGCAGGGGAGGGATTTTAACCTGAAGGAATTTCCCACCGATTCAAATGCAATGATGATCAACGAATCGGCCCTCAAAGTAATGAAGTTCAAAAATCCCATCGGGCAAATCGTAAAAGATGGCGACCAGGATTGGCATATCGTGGGCGTGATCAGTGACTTCATATTGGGCTCGCCTTATTACCCAACCAAGCCAATGATCATTGAAGGAGGAAAGGGTTGGTTTAACGTGATGCATTTCAGGCTGAACCCTGCAAATACAGTGGCAGCCAATATTGCAAAGGCACAAACGATCTTTAAAAAATACAATCCTGAGTACCCCTTTGAATACCAGTTCATCGACGATGAGTATGCCAACAAATTCAAATCAGAACAAAGAACCGGCTCGCTCGCAGCCATATTTGCCGGGCTCACCATATTTATTTCCTGCCTGGGATTGTTCGGACTGGCCACTTATATGGCAGAGAACAGGATCAAAGAAATTGGAGTTCGTAAAGTATTGGGTGCGTCTGTTGGCGGCATCACTACTTTATTGTCTAAAGATTTTTTGAAACTGGTGATGCTGTCGTTTTTGATCGCCAGCCCTGTTGCCTGGTGGATGATGCATAAATGGCTGCAGGATTATCCTTACCATGTAAATATCCAGTGGCAGGTTTTTGCTTTTGCGGCGCTGCTGTCATTTTTAATATCTGTTGTCACCGTGAGTTACCAGGCCATTAAAGCAGCCATTGCAAACCCGGTTAAAAGCCTTCGCACTGAGTAGAGCTGCATGTGAATAGTATTATTTGTTCATTCTAAAAAATACAGGTCATGATCAAAAACATGTTACTGACCGCCCTGCGGAATTTTGGTAAAGACAAATGGTTCAGCCTCCTGAATGTGCTGGGCCTTACCATTGGCATTACCTTCAGTCTTTTCCTTTTGTTTTATGTTAAAGATGAATTGAGTTATGACCGTTATAATGAGCATGCCGACCGTATTTACCGGATTGTGTCGTATATCCAGGAAAAAGATAAAAACACTGACTGGACACTTACACAACTGCCGCTGGCGCAAACCTTGCAAAAAGATTTCCCGGAAGTGGAGCAGGCAGCCCGGTTTCTTTACCGTGAAAGAACATTGTTCAGGAATGGCGACAAAGCAGGCAATGATGGATTTTACGAGACAAAGGTTTTTTATGCCGACAGCAATGTGTTCAATATTTTCAGTTACCATTTTTTAGAAGGCAATGCAAAAAACGCTTTGACAGAACCCAACAGTGTGGTGATCTCAAAAACACTGGCGGAAAAATATTTTGGGAAAAATACAGCCGTGCTCGGTAAAACACTTAAAACAGTGTACGACGTATATAAGATCACCGGTGTGATCGAAGACCTTCCGAAAAATTCACATATTTTATACGACATGCTCATCTCAACCTCTACCATTTTAAAAGGAAGAGAAAACAGGGATGATGATTGGGGAAGCTTTAACAACTTTACGTATGTGCTGCTGAAGCCCGGCACCGACGTAGCTGCCTTCAACAAAAAAATGCTGCCCATGTATGACCAGTACATGGCGCCCATTTTTGCGAAGTATAATGTGAAAATGCATTACGGTGCAGAGCCGATCACTGATATTCATCTTCACTCAAAATTTGAGCATGAGCCCGAGGAACTGGGCAGTATGTCGTACATCTGGATATTTTCCGCTGTTGCGTTTTTTATGTTGCTGATAGCCTGTATCAACTACATGAATCTTACCACGGCACGCTCAGCACGCCGTGCAAAAGAGATCGGCATCCGTAAGGTGACAGGGTCTACCAAAAAGCAACTGATACTGCAGTTCCTCGGAGAGTCATTGTTAACGGCGTTTGTGGCTGTGCTGCTGAGTATGATACTGGTACTGGTGTTGCTGCCGGTGTTCAACAGCATATCAGGTAAGTCTTTCTCACTGCACACATTGTCTCAGCCAACCAACCTTTTGTTATTGCTTGGTATCGGTTTATTCACCGGACTTGCAGGAGGTAGCTATCCCGCTTTTTATCTTTCTTCATTTAAACCAGTGAGTATTTTAAAAGGTGCATTGTCCAAAGCATCGGGTAATGTAAACCTGCGGCGTACGCTGGTGGTGATCCAGTTCTCTATTTCGATGGTAATGCTCATCTGTACCTGGGTAGTGTACAATCAACTTAATTACCTGCAGCATAGAGATCTTGGTTTCAGTAAAGACCAGGTAATGACGGTAACGGTAAATACAGGTGAAGACGAACGCAGCAAGATCGCTTCCATGAACAATGATTTCCGCAATGTGCCCGGCGTTAAATATGTGGGTACTGGTAACTGTTACCCAGGTGGTTCCAACCTCAGCCTGAATCTTTTTTCGGTGGAAACCGATCATGGTGTTGTTGACAAGGGAATTGAATGTTATGGCATTGATGAACATTACCTGCAAACACTCGGCATTGCGGTGGTTGACGGACGTGGCTTTTTAAATGTTGCCGACACTTTGCACAGTATCCTGGTAAATGAGGCCATGGTAAAGCATTTTGGCTGGAAGCAGGCACTGGGAAAAAGAGTCAGGTTTCCTGGCGACACGTCGAACAACTATCTCGAAGTGGTGGGCGTGGTACGGGACTTCAACCAGAAATCATTGTACAATCCCATTGGTCCGTTATTGTTGTTTTATGGCGCCAATAATAATGTAATACAGTTGAAAATGGAAGCAGCCAACCTGCAGGCCGCTATTCCTAAAGTGGAAGCTGCCTGGAAAAAATATTTTCCCCAACTCCCGTTTGAATATAAATTTTTGGACGAAGATTTTAATTCACAGTATGTGGCGGATCAGAAGAGAGGAAAGATATTCGCAGCTTTTTCTATCCTTACCATCATCATCACCTGCCTGGGTTTACTGGGATTAACCGCTTTCACCACCCAGCAAAAGCAAAAAGAGATCAGTATCCGGCGTGTATTGGGTGCCAGCACTCCGCAGGTAATCACACTCATCACCAAAAACTATCTTTTGCTGGCCTTGCTGGCAGCGCTCATTGCCTTCCCGGTGGCCGCCTATTTTATGCATAGCTGGTTAAAGGCATTTACTTACAACACGGGTTTATCAGTGCTGCCGTTTTTAATATCGGCGTTGGTCATCATACTCACGGCATTGATAACGGCGAGTTTTCATTCCGCCCGTGCTGCATGGACAAAGCCGGCTAAAGTGTTGAGGTCAGAATAACCGGAGTTTATGAAAAAATAAAAGCGACAACAATGATCCGTAATTATATCAGGGTGGCATGGCGTAACATGAAGAAGAACCGGCTGACCACCTTCATCAATGTGTTTGGGTTGGGACTAAGTATGTCGGTTGGTTTGATGATCATGATACGGGTACAGGATGATTTCAGCTATGATAAGTTTCATCCACATCCGGATCGTACTTACAGGATTATATCTGAATACCAGAAGAAAGGCGATGTGCAATGGAAGATGGCGAGCACGGCATTACCATTATCCGATGCATTGGCCCGCGACAGCAACCTGGTGCAGGATGCGGTTCGTGTTTACCCCGCATTAAGTGGAAAAATTATAACCGGCGAACAGGAACAATTCATCAATGGCGCATTTACTGATCCTGCCTTTTTCAATATTTTCGGATTTGAACTGGCTGCCGGAGACCCGGCTACGGCGCTGCAAATGCCGAATAGCATCGTGTTATCCGCTGCCACAGCGGAACGATTTTTTGGTACGGGTTACGCTGTTGGACGCAGTATCGAAATGGAAACCGGCACCCGTTACCAGGTAACCGGTGTTATGAAAAATGCACCGGGTAAGTCGCACCTGAATTTTGATGCGTACGCCTCAATGGCTACCGTACCACGGCTGGAAAAGGAAAAAATATTGCCACCACGATTGCAGGATCAATTTGCTTTTAATGCGGGTTATACTTACCTGTTAGTACAACCAGGCACCGGTGCTGCCGCTGTTCAATCAGACTTGAACGCTATTGCAGCCGGCATGAATGCGATCAATAAATCGGGCGTTGCCGCATTCGAACTTCAGCCCTTGGGCAGCATCACCCCTGGCAGTATAGAGTTGAGCAATAATACAGGTGGCGGAACTTCCTGGACTAAAATATGGATCGAAGGAGGTATGTCCTTATTGATCTTATTGGCCGCCTGCTTTAACTACACCAATTTAACCATTGCACGCTCATTGGTGCGGGCAAAAGAGGTGGGCATCCGGAAGATCGCGGGTGCCAGACGGGCACAGATCTTTGGGCAGTACATTATTGAGTCGGTAGTGTTGTCATTGTTTGCTTTGGCCTTTGCATGGCTGTTGTTGTTTTTTGTGGTGAGGTTTGCGCCCTTCAATGACGACTATGAATTCATACCCTCTTCTTTTCACTACAATGCCATGTACATCGGCTGGTCTGTTTTGTATGGTTTGTTTACGGGTGTTGTGGCAGGCACTTCTCCCGCCTGGATACTTTCTTCTTTTACTCCATTGCGTGTGCTGAAAAACCTATCCACTGCACGTATCATGGGGAACATCGGCTTGCAGAAATCACTAACCGTATTCCAATACAGTCTTTCCCTGGTGATTCTTATTTTTTTGTTTTCGTTTTACAAGCAATTTTCTTTTATGGCTTCCGCTGATCCCGGTTTTAAAAGACACCATGTAATGGTGGTGCCACTGCAGGGCATTGAACCAGGAGTTGCCTCACATGCAATACAAAAAGTACAGGGCGTTACATCGGTGGGCGCCAGTTCAGCACGTTTTACCAAACGCTTCAGCGGCCAGCAAATGCCCGTATGGGTTAACAGGAAGGAAAATAAAACGATGTTGAATTATTATTTTGCTGATGCTGATTTTGTCCAAAACCTGCAGTTCCAGTTTGCAGCTGGCAGCAATTTTACAACCACCCATTCAAACGAAAATGAACAATACCTGATCTTGAATGAAAAGGCTGTACAGGCGCTTGGGTTCAGCGATGACGGGGAAGCGATTGGCAAAAAAGTATTTTTAAATGATTCTGTACAATTAACCATCTCCGGCGTTTTAAAAGATTTTGCTTATGAAAGCGCAGGAAGAAATATCGATCCTCTTGCATTCAGGAACAAACTGTCTGCAGCTCCTTACCTGTATGTATCAATGGAGGGAAAAGATAAGAAGAAGATGGAGCAGGATGTGTTGACTGCTTTGAATGATCTTCATCCTGTTACTCCGCCCATCATAAGTTGGGTGGCTGATGACCTCGACAGCAGTAACTCGCAAACCGCCACTATTTCCTTGCTGGGCTTCCTCGGGTTTATCACTTTGGCCATCGCCAGCCTGGGCTTGCTGGGTTTGGTGATGTACGCCGTACAGGTGAAAGGAAAAGAGATCAGCATAAGAAAGATCATTGGCGCAACCAGGGTACAACTGGTGCAAATGTTGTCGAAAGGTTTTGTGAAATTGTTACTGGTAGCGGGTTTGATTGCGGTGCCCGTTGGATGGATACTGTCTGCCCTTTTTCTCAGGAACTTCAGCAACAGGACCTCTTTTGGCTGGGCACATGTTACCGGCTGTTTTTTGTTTTTGCTCGCGATTGGTTTGTTAGCTATCCTTCCACAAACCTACCGTGCCGCTTCAGCCAATCCTGCGAAAAAACTCAGAACTGAATAGAAAAAAAACGATTCGCCATGATAAAAAATTACATCCGGATTGCCTGGAGAAATATTCTAAAGGGAAAGTTATATGCACTCATCAACATGAGTGGGTTGGCTCTCGCTTTCTGCATTGCTCTTTTTTTATTGTTGGTGGCTTACAACCAGCTCAGCTTTGATTCTTTTCATAAAGATGGAGACCGGATTTATCAAACATATTTTCAGCATACTAACCAGGATGGCGTAAGTAAATCAGGTGAAATGCCATTGCCGCTTTTACCTGCCCTGCAACAACGCATTCCTGGTGTTGAATCTGCGGCGAGAGTTTTAACGGGTACCAAGACAACCATTGGATACCAGGGACGTTATTTTGAAGAGTTGCTGACCTATACAGATCCAGCTTTTTTTTCGGTGTTTTCTTTCCCGCTGCAGCAGGGAAACCAACACAGCGTGTTGAGTGAGCCCCGGCAGATCGTGTTGAGCGCTTCACTGGCAAAGATCATTTTCGGGAAGGAAGAAGCCATTGGAAAAACCGTACAGGCCGGCAGGACCGGTAGCCAGGTGAACTATGTAGTATCCGGTATCGTGGCAGACTGCCCGCAGAATTCTTCCATCAGGTTTGATGCGCTGGCGAATATTGAAACCTATCCCAACTATGCTGCGGATGCCACGAACTGGCATGCCGATAACCATGCAGCATTCGTAAAACTGGCGGCCCATGCCGATCCGGCACAGGTGGAGGAAAATTTAAAACAGTTTTCAAAAACCTATTTCCCCGAAGAAAATGAACAGGCCAATAACAGGAATGCAGCTTCGCTGCTGGTAAAACTGCAACCCCTGCATGATATTCATTTTGACAGCCAGGTGTCGGGAGGAAAAGGGGCACCCCTTCCCGTTATATACGCTATCATAGGGTTGGCCGTGTTCATCCTGTTGATTGCCTGTTTCAATTTTATCAATCTCAACATCGCCCGTTCCTTTGGCAGAGCAAAAGAAGTGGGGGTAAGAAAAACACTGGGTGGACGAAGGTTCCAGATCATTATTCAATTATGGCTCGAAGCCCTGATCGTATGCCTGCTTGGTTTCGCAGCCGGCTTTTTGCTGGCACTGGTTTTAATTCCGGGTTTCAACGCACGCTTCGACACACGCATCACTTTATCGGCATTTTACGAACCCGGTTTTATTGCCATCATGGCGTTCGTGTTTTTATTGGTAACGATCGTGGCCGGTGGATATCCTGCCATAAGAATGGCGGGTTTCAACCTGGTGGAAACATTGAAAGGAAAAACCAGTATGGGCAGGAAGAGCTTTTCGAGGAGTGGGATGATCGTTTTCCAGTTTGCCATTGCCTCCCTGTTGATCTGCCTGTCGCTCATCGCAGTAAAACAAATAAATTTCCTGCGCAACCTGCCAACAGGCTTCCAGGAAAAACTGGTATACAGCATCCCTGTTGGTAACCGGGAGGATGGTAATAAACTGTTTACCTTATTCAGCAACAGGATGCAATCTGATCCCGGCATCAGTTCTATCAGCGGCAGTGGTTTTAACATCGGTAAAGGGCGCGACAGGGTAACGGCCCGTAACATTACCAGCTTTGAGATAAATGGAAATAAGGTGGCGACAGACTGGATGCACATTGATGCCGCCTTTCTGCCCACCCTTTGTATACCGGTTACGAGTGGACGAAATTTTAACCCGGCATTTCCCGGAGACCTTGATCACAAAGTGATCATTACACAAAGTATGGCAACGGCATTGGGCGAAAATGGACAGGTGGGAAAATATTTTGGGGCAGACTCTGCCAGTGCCGACTTCCAGGTGATCGGCATTGTTCCTGATTTTAAATTATATGCCGCTTCGATGCAGCAGTTGCCGGTAACCATGTACCTGTCTGCGAACGAACAGGTAAATTATATCTTGATAAAATTCAGTGGTGAGCGCCTCCAACAAACATTGCAACATATAAAAACGGCCTGGGCCTCGCTGGCGCCGGGCACTTTATTTAACGGTTCTTTTCTTGACGAAAATATTGATGCATGGTATAGCACGGAGAACACCCTTTCCGCAGTATTTGGAATGGCCGCCGGTATCGCCGTTTTTCTTTCCTGCATGGGGCTGTTTGCCATTTCATTGTTGATGATCGAACTCAGAACCAAAGAAATTGGCATCCGGTTGGTAATGGGGGCGGGAGCAAAAAGGATTGTGTGGATGCTTTCTGTTTATTTTCTCCGCCTCATTTGCCTGGCTTTGGCGATCGCACTGCCTTTGGCTTTCATCGTGGTAAAGCAATGGCTGCAAAACTATAGTCAGCGTATTGAACCTGGCGCTACAGAATTTTTAATCAGTACAACCGGAATCCTGCTCATCGCAATCCTTACCATCAGTTACCAGTCGGTAAAAGCGGCATTGGTAAAACCGGTGACAGCCTTGCGGACAGAATAAAAAAATAGCCATGATAAAAAATTATTTCAAAATCGCATTCCGAAGCCTTTGGAGAAACAAAGGGTTTTCAGCCATCAACATCACCGGCCTGGCAATCGGCATTGCCACCTGCCTCATCATTTTACTTTTTGTAAGCAACGAGTTGGGATACGACCGGTTTAATGAGAAGTCGGATAGAATGTACCGGGTGTACTTCCAGGGAAATGTGCAGGGTGAAAAAATGAAGGAAGCAACCGTAATGGCGCCGGTTGCCCAAACATTACTCGCCGATTTTCCAGGTGTGGAGCAAGCTACCCGCATCAGGCAATATGGAAAGCCCAGACTGCAATACGGCGATAGATCTTTCAGGGAGGATGCGCTCGCATTTGTGGATTCGAATTTTTTCGAAGTGTTTACGTTGCCGCTTATTAAAGGCGATGCAGCAACTGCTTTGTCGCAGCCAAACACGGTGGTGATCACGAAGGCCCTGGCGAAAAAATATTTCGGCAATGAAGATCCGATGGGAAAGGTGATCAGCTTTAAAGACGGAAAGAATGCACCTTGTAAAGTAACCGGCGTAATTGAGAAAGTACCCGTGAATGCGCATTTTCATTTTGAGTTGTTTGCCTCCATGGCCAGTATTCCTGAATCTAGGGAGCCCAACTGGATGAGTTCAAATTTCTACACTTACGTGGTGCTGAAGAAAGGATACGATTATCATCAACTGGAAGCCCATTTGCCACAGGTGGTGGAGAAATACATAGGCCCGCAGATGCTCGATGCCATGCATTTGTCGCTGGCAGAGTTCCGGAAACAGGGGAACGACATCAGTTTTCACCTGCAGCCACTAACCGATATTCATCTTTATTCCGATTTTCAAAACGACCTCAGCCTGCCGGGAGATGTTAAGTATGTGTACATATTCGGCGCCATTGCCTTGTTTATGCTCATCATCGCCTGCATCAATTTTATGAACCTGTCAACGGCGGGAGCGTCTAAGCGTAGCCGTGAGGTTGGCATTCGCAAAGTACTTGGGTCTTTAAAAATGCAGTTGGTAAAACAGTTCCTGATGGAATCGGTGTTGATTGCGGCGATAGCACTTATACTGGCCCTGGCTCTTATTTACCTCGCATTGCCTCTTTTTAACCAGCTCTATGGCGACCACCTTACAATGGGTTTCAGCGATCATCCTTTTTTAATTCCGGCACTGCTCCTGTTTATCCTTTTTACCGGTTTCCTTGCAGGAAGTTATCCTGCATTTTACCTCTCTTCGTTCAGGCCGGTGGCCGTGCTTAAAGGCAAATTTACCAGCGGTAAGGGTGGCGCCGGTTTAAGAAGCGGGCTGGTGGTGTTCCAGTTTTTTATTTCCATTGTGCTGATCGTTTGTACAGCCGTAGTGTATAATCAACTGTCGTTTATCAGGAACATCAACCTGGGATATGATAAGGATGAAGTGTTGGTGTTACCGGATACCTGGATGCTCGGAAACAACCAGCAGGCATTTCGACATGAACTGGAAACTGATCCGAGGGTAAAAATGGTCAGCGCATCAAGATACCTTCCTGCTGGCTCCAGCGACAACAACAATTATTTTGTTTCACCTTCGGATGATCCGGGTAAACTAATAAAGACACTCTGCTACCGGGTGGATGGAAATTATATTCCAACACTCGGTATACAAATGGAAAGCGGTCGAAATTTTTCAGCAGCATTCGGTACCGATTCATCTGCCATGGTGATCAATGAAGCTGCTGCTGCTGCCTTCGGCTGGCGGAACAATGCTGTGGGAAAGCTTATTACACGGGCTAACAAAGGGGTAGTGGAAAATTATCGGGTGATCGGTGTGGTAAAGGATTTTCATTTCAGGTCACTACATGAAAAAATTTCTCGG
>CAYVLT010000073.1:0-16522 GCA_964452405.1 uncultured Ferruginibacter sp. | reverse complement strand
GTTTCCGTCAGAACCTGCTTGGTAAACGTGTTGACTATTCCGGTCGTTCCGTTATCGTGGTAGGCCCTGAAATGAAACTGCATGAGTGTGGGTTGCCTAAGGATATGGCTGCGGAGTTATTCAAGCCATTTATCATTCGCAAGCTGATAGAGAGGGGTATTGTAAAAACAGTAAAGAGCGCGAAGAAGCTTGTAGAACGTAAGGAAGCGGTGGTTTGGGATATCCTTGAGAATGTACTTAAAGGTCATCCGATCCTGCTGAACCGCGCACCCACGCTTCACCGTTTGTCTATACAGGCGTTCCAGCCAAAACTTATTGAAGGTAAAGCGATACAGCTTCACCCGCTCGTATGTTCGGCGTTCAACGCTGACTTTGATGGTGACCAGATGGCGGTACACGTGCCGCTGAGCAATGCTGCTATCACAGAGGCGCAGCTGTTGATGCTGGCATCGCACAACATTCTTAACCCGCAGAACGGTACACCTATTACCCTGCCTTCGCAGGACATGGTACTTGGTCTTTACTACATTTCAAAGGGCAAGAAATCTACCGCTGATGAAGTGGTAAAAGGCGAGAACAGGGTTTACTACAGCTCTGAAGAAGTTATCATTGCGTATAACGAAGGTAAAGCTGATCTGCATGCATGGATAAAGGTGAAAGCCAATGTGCGTGACAATGAAGGTAACCTGAAAAATGAGCTTATCGAGACTACAGTAGGCCGTGTTATCTTCAACCAGTTTGTGCCTAAAGAAAATGGCTTCGTGAACGCGATACTCACTAAGAAATCGCTCAGGGAGATCATCGGACAAATACTTAAGAATACCAGCATACCTAAAACAGTACAGTTCCTTGATGATATCAAAACATTAGGGTTCCGTACGGCGTTCAGAGGTGGTCTGTCGTTCAATATTAAAGACCTTACGGTTCCGGATATTAAGGAGCAGCTTGTTGCAAATGCCCAGGTAGAAGTAGACGACATCATGGATAACTACAACATGGGTCTTATTACCAATAATGAACGTTACAACCAGGTGATCGACGTTTGGTCGCGCGTGGATACACGTGTTACCGAAACGCTGATACGTGAAATGGCAGCAGATAAGCAAGGGTTCAACTCGGTGTACATGATGCTGGATTCGGGTGCGCGTGGTAGCAAGCAGCAGGTTAAGCAGCTTGCGGGCCTCAGGGGCCTGATGGCCAAGCCCCGTCGTAGCGGTTCTTCCGGTTCGGAAATTATTGAAAACCCGATCCTTTCCAACTTTAAAGATGGGTTGAACGTATTAGAATACTTCATCTCTACGCACGGTGCGCGTAAAGGTTTGGCGGATACCGCTCTTAAAACTGCGGATGCGGGTTACCTTACCCGTAGGTTGGTAGACGTTGCACAGGATGTGGTGATCAATGATGAAGATTGCGGTACGCTGCGTGGTATTGCTACAGCAGCATTGAAAGATAATGAAGATATTATTGAACCATTGAGCGACAGGCTCGAAGGACGTACATCACTGCATGATGTGTTCCACCCGGTAACCGAAGTTTTGCTGGTGGGCGCCGGTGAAGAAATATCACAGGATGTAGCGAAGAAAATTGAAGAGAGCGGTATTGAATCTGTTGAGATCCGCTCGGTATTGACCTGCGAAAGCAAGCGTGGTGTTTGTGTGAAATGTTATGGTAAGAACCTTGCTACCGGTTATATGGCGCAGAAAGGTGATGCCGTGGGTATCATCGCTGCACAATCGATCGGTGAGCCGGGAACCCAGTTAACACTGCGTACCTTCCACGTGGGTGGTGTGGCCGGATCTGCTTCGGTTGAATCAACCATGGCCGCTAAATTTGATGGTACCATCCAGTTCGACGGTTTGCGTACGGTAACCACAGAAGATGCTACCGGTAAAAAAGTACAGGTGGTAATCGGTAGAACGGGTGAGGTGCGTAACATGGATGTTAAGAACGACCGTTTGCTGAACACCAACAATATCCCTTACGGTGCTACCCTGAATGTAAAGGATGGCCAGAAAGTAAGTAAAGGTGATGTGATCTGTACCTGGGATCCGTTCAACAATGTGATCGTGTCTGAAATTGTGGGTAAGGTAAAATTTGAAGCGGTGATAGAAGGTGTTACGGTTCGTGAAGAAGCGGATGAACAAACCGGTCACAGGGAAAAAGTGGTGATTGAAACCAAAGACAAAACCAAGCTGCCTGCTTTGATCATTGAAGGCAAGGAAAATAAATCGTACAACCTGCCGGTAGGTAGCCACATCGTGGTGGAAGAAGGAGATGAAGTGAGAAGCGGGCAGGTGCTGGTGAAAATTCCGAGGGTATTGAGCAAACTGAAAGATATCACCGGGGGTCTTCCGAGGGTAACAGAATTGTTTGAAGCAAGAAACCCGGGCAACCCTGCAGTGGTTTGTGAAATTGATGGTGTGGTAACTTTTGGAAACATCAAACGTGGTAACAGGGAGATCGTGGTGGAAGCTAAAGACGGTGTGGTAAGAAAATACCTGGTGCCATTAACCCGCCAGATACTGGTGCAGGATGGTGACTTTGTAAAAGCCGGTGCTGCATTGAGTGATGGACAGATTGCTCCTGCTGATATCCTTTCCATTAAAGGCCCGTTTGCCGTACAGGAATACGTGGTGAACGAGATACAGGAAGTTTATCGCTTACAGGGTGTACGTATCAATGATAAACACATTGAAGTGATCGTTCGCCAGATGATGCGTAAAGTAACCATCGAAGATGCCGGTGATACTATCTTCCTGGAAGGAGATGTAGAAGATAAACTGGACTTTAACCATGAGAACGATAACATCTTTGACAAGAAGGTGGTAACGGAAGCAGGTGAAAGCACCAAGCTGAGATCAGGACAGATCGTTACCTTGCGTGAAGTGAGGGAAGAGAACTCCATCCTGAGGAGGGCTGATAAAAAACTCGTTGAGTTCCGCGATGCGAAACCAGCCACTTCATCACCGTTGTTACTGGGTATTACCAAGGCTTCGCTGGGTACACAAAGCTGGATTTCGGCCGCGTCGTTCCAGGAAACCACCAAGGTGTTGAGTTCTGCGGCAATACAGGGTAAAACCGACCTGATGATGGGCTTGAAAGAGAACGTGATCACCGGTCACCCGATACCTGCTGGTACTGGTTTGCGTGAGTTCGACAACATGGTGGTGGGTAGCAAAGAAGAATATGAATTGCTCATGACCACTAAGGAAGCCATGAGTTTCGACGAAGAAGAATAAGTGTTACAAACCGATATTTTGAAAGGAGCAGCTTCAGGGCTGCTCCTTTTTTATGCATTATCCCATTCAATTTTGAGGGTACGCGTGGCTGTTAGTTTGGGGAAATTGTTTCTGCAGACCAGCTCTGCCGGTATATTATGTTTTACCCGGCCTCCAGGGGAACTATTTTTTTTCGGGAATCATGTAGCTGGTAAATCCGGAATGTTGAACAGGGGATGACAGTTAAAATGCTACGCCTGGTAGCAGTGGATACCCCGGTGAAGGCATTGCGTGGCCACGGGCCGGAGTAGTAACGGATACCAGGACCGGGGCTGATGCGGAGTACTGCTGTACAACGTTCTCACTGATCAATGGATCCGGTCGCCACGCACCTGCAGGGTTACCACCATGGCCCTTTCAAAATCGAGCCATTCTTTCCAGCGGTCGCGTACCTTTTTTTTGGGAAGGTAATGCTCCGCAAGCGTAATGAATAAAGTATAATGCCCTGCCTCACTTTCCATAAACTTACGGTAAAACGCACGCATGTATTCATCATCGAGGTTTTCGCTGAGGCGTTTGAATCTTTCGCAACTGCGGGCTTCAATAAGCGCCATGGTGAGCAAGCGGTCTAAAAAGCGATCTTCCACGCTGCCGTCTTTTTTTTGAAACTCAAGCAGGTTGTTTACATATTCATCTTTTCGTTGTTTGCCTAAGGACAGATTGCGGCGTTTTAACTCGGCCAGTACCATGCGAAAATGTCCCCATTCCTCTGTAACGATGGGCGCCAGTTCTTCCACCATTTCAACACGATCGGGATAGCGTTGAATGAGCGAAATGCAGGTGGTGGCAGCCTTTTGCTCACAATAGGCATGATCGGTGAGGATCTCATCCAGTTGCATGCCGGCAAGATTCACCCAACGTGGATCGGTAGGGAGTTGCAGGCCTAAAATATTTTTTACATCGATACTTTCTGTGTGCATGTTGCAAAAGTAATCATCTAAATTTACTGGCAATAGCCTAACCATACAGCAGGTTTACAGGATGGCAGCCAATGCGCGGGCATTCATTGCCGCGGGGATTTCGGATACCGAATTCGTTTTAGCCAATGCTTTTACTTAATTTACAGTCATAATTATTGTTATGAGAATCTTGCCACTTACCTTATCCGCCGCAGTAACCCTTGGTCTTGTGCTGGCACTGAACACGAGTTTCAAAATCGGTGGCAAATCGGCACCTGCCTTCGGCAAATTTTTAAGCCCGCAGCATGGCTTTTGGCAAAACGCAGAAAGTGATGCTGCAGATTTTGGCGGCGAACTGCATTTCCCTGGCTTGAAAGGAAAAGCGGACGTGTATTTTGACGAACGCCTGGTGCCGCATGTTTTTGCCGACCAGGAAGATGACGCCTATTTTGTTCAGGGATACCTGCATGCAAAGTTCAGATTGTGGCAAATGGAATTGCAAACCCATGTTGCCGGCGGAAGGGCAGCAGAAATTTTCGGCAGCCTGGCGTTGAAACACGACCGGGAATTCAGGCGCATGGGCATGGGGTATGCTGCTGAACAATCACTTAAGGAGATGGAGGCAGACCCGGCCACCAAAGCCATGTGTGATGCGTACACCGCAGGCGTGAATGCTTATATAGCTTCTTTAACTGAAAGCAAACTGCCGCTTGAATATAAACTGTTGGGCTATACGCCTGAACCATGGACGAATTTAAAAACGGCTTTGTTTTTAAAATTCATGAGCTATGATCTTTCCGGTCATGACAACGACCTGGAAATGACGAATACCAAAACCCTGTTCACCAAAGAAGATTTCAGTCTTTTATTCCCGGATAAGCAAGACAGTCTTGACCCGATCATTCCCCGCGGAACCGTGTACGCACCGCCAGGCGTACAGGTGAAACAACCGGCTGATGCGGATTCTGTCTATTTCAACAATAAAGACCTGCTGGCACTAAACTACGAAAAGCCCGACCCGGAGAATGGAAGTAACAATTGGGCGGTGAGCGGCAAAAAAACTGCCAGCGGAGCACCCATTCTCTGCAACGATCCTCATTTGGGATTGAACCTTCCTTCATTGTGGTTTGAGATGCAGATCAGCACGCCTGCTTTTAATGCTTACGGGGTGAGTTTTCCTGGTGCGCCGGCCATTATCATCGGGTACAACGACTCCTGCGCTTTTGGGTTTACCAATGGAGGCAGGGATGTAAAGGATTATTACAAAATCAATTTTAAAGACGACAGCCGCAAGGAATATTACTTTGATCATAACTGGCAGCAAACTAGTTTCAGGGTGGAGCGGATAAAAGTGAAAGACAGCGCTGATGTTGTCGATAGTGTGGCCTACACGGTGTTTGGTCCGGTGATGTACGACAAACAATTCAGCGGCAATGAGAAAACCAATGATCAATACATTGCTTTGCGCTGGACGGCTCATGACCCGAGTAACGAACTGAAATTATTTCAACAACTTGACAGGGCAAAAAATTATGCAGACTACAATACAGCGATGCTGAACCTGCATACGCCCGGGCAAAATGGCGCCTTCGCGTGTAAAAACGGTGATATCGCAATCCGCACCCAGGGTGAATGGCCGGCTAAATGGAAAGGACAGGGCGATTTTGTGATGCCCGGTACCGACAGCAGTTTTATGTGGCAGGGCATGATACCGATGAATGAAACTCTTTACCAGTACAATCCTGAACGGGGCTTTGTGAGCAGCGCCAACCAGCACCCTGCCGACAGTACCTATCCCTATTATATCGGTAACGACTACCCGATTTACCGGGGACTGCTGATCAATAAAAGATTGTCTGCCATGGAACAGGTTACGCCGGGCGACATGAAAGCCTTGCAAACTAACAATTACAATATTTTCGCTGAAGAAATTATGCCGGTGATGTTGAAGAACACCAGGTTGTCAGACCTGGACGACGAGGAAGCGGGCTATTATGATCTTTTACAAAACTGGAACCTGAACAATGATCCGGGTGAAAAAGGAGCCACGGTGTTTTCTGTTTTTTGGGATAGCTTGTACCACGCAGTATACGATGACGAATTTAAAGATGCGCCCGCAAGATTTTATAAGCATCCTTATGAAAGTACATTAGCGCTTGCTTTGCTGAGAGATTCAGCTTATAAGTTTATCGACAACACGGAAACAGTGCAACACGAAACATTGCCGGATATTATGACGGGTGCTTTTAAAAAAGCAGTAACGGAATTGAAAAAAGTATCAAAGGAATCGAAGCTGGAATGGGCCAAATTCAAGAGCACACATGTAACACATTTGCTGAAACTGGCGCCGTTCAGCCGGCTTGATTTGCCGATTGGTGGCGGTACCTGGTGCATCAATGCCGCCAGAGATGACCACGGTCCCAGTTGGCGCATGGTGGTTAGTTTAACCCCGGAAACGGAAGCGTACGGTGTTTACCCGGGCGGACAAAGCGGTAACCCCGGCAGTAAGTACTACGACAACTTTGTTGATCAATGGGTAAAAGGCGAATACTTCACCTTATGGATGATGAAAAAAGAAGAAGCCTCAGGCAACAGGGTAAAATGGAAATTGAGCTTTAAAAAAGGATAACCGACAGGGATTTTGGTGACAAAAAAACTGTTTGCCGGGCAACTCACTGTAACGAATAACCTAACAAATCACTTGTAATGAAATTCATAGTATCAGTATTACTGACAGCAATATTAAGTGTAGCTGCCTGCTTTTACCTGCCCTGGTGGAGCATCGCCTTTGCAGCCTTTGCAGTGGCGGCACTGGTCGCTCAAAAACCCCTGGCAGCTTTTTTATCAGGATTCACCGCATTGTTTTTACTATGGGGTGTACTGAGTTGGTATATCAGCCACAACAATGAGCACCGGCTGGCGCACAAAATATCCCTGTTACTGCTGAATGCTGACAGCCCGATGATACTGGTGCTGGCTACAGCGCTTATTGGCGCATTAGTGGCAGGTTTTGCCGCTTTAACCGGTAGTTTTTTACGAAATGCATGAACTTTCTTCCACTTTATTTTGTATGACGGCTTTCACATGCCGGTAACAAATTGAACCTTATTTTCGCCGCAGTCAACCATTATTATGAGAAGAATCTTAATCATGCTGTTCGTGTTTGCAGCAGCCCGAAGTGTTGCACAAAATATTTACGGTACGGTGTACAATGATAAAGGCGAATTGTTACCCTATTCATCAGTTACAGTAAAAGGAACCACTATCGGTGCCAGTGCCAATAACAGGGCTCATTTTTCCATCAGTCTTTCACCCGGTACCTATACCATTAATTGCCAGCACATCGGCTATACGCTGCAGGAAAAAACAGTCACACTTAAAGGTGCAGATGTGGAATTGTCGTTTGTGCTGAGTGAACAGAAACTGGAATTAAAAGAAGTGATCGTAAAGAATGGGGAAGACCCGGCCTACGCCATCATCAGGGCTGCGATCAAAAAGCGGCCGGAATATGAAAAGGAAATTCCCTCCTTCACCTGCGACCTGTACACCAAAGACATGCTGAAGTTGCGGCGCCTGCCGAATAAAATACTCGGCAAAAAAATACCGGAAGAAGATCGAAAGGACATGGGGGTGGATACGAGTGGCGCTGGCATCATTTACCTGTCGGAATCGGTGGCAACCGTTGCATCGCAAAAACCCGATAAGTTTAAACTGGAGATCAAGAGCAGCAGGTTGAGTGGCAGTGATGGTTTTGGGTTTGCGTTCCCCACGTTTATCAGCCTGTACCAGAACAACGTGATCCTGTTCACACAAAAGCTCAATCCCCGTGGATTTATTTCACCCATTGCCGATGGTGCTTTGAATTACTACAAATACAAATACCTCGGCAGTTTTTGGGAAGATGGTAAAGAAATTTCAAGCATACGGGTAACGCCCAAAAGAACCTACGAACCGTTGTTTTCAGGCGTGATCAACATTACAGAAGGCGATTGGCGGATACATAGTCTCGACCTCACGCTCACAAAAACATCGCAATTGGAAATAGTGGACACCTTGCAGATCACGCAACTGCATGTGCCGGTATCGAAAGAAACCTGGCGGGTAAAAAACCAGTTGATCCATTTCAATTTTAACCAGTTTGGTATTGATGCCGTTGGCAATTTTGTGAGTGTATATTCCAACTACGACCTGCGCCCGAGGTTTCCAAAAGGATATTTCAACAACGTGATCGTTAAATACGATACTGGTGTAAACAACCGGCCAAAGGCTTACTGGGATACCATCAGGCCGGTGCCGCTTGAAAAGGAAGAGGCAAGGGATTACGTAGTGAAGGACAGCATGTTCCAGGTGCACAAAGATTCAGCTAAAACTCAGCTTACAGCCGATATCCTCAATGCAAAACAGGGGAAGATATCTGTGCTCGATGTGTTATGGAATGGGGTGAACCGGACGCATTATACTCCCGGAGGGTCTTACAGCTGGACGATGGATGCCTTGGTAAAGGAACTGGAATATAACCCGGCAGAAGGATTGGTGGTCAACCTGACAGGCAGTTATTACAAATATCTGCATGATGCAAAGACCAACCTGACAGTAACGCCTAACCTAAGGTATGGTTTCAGCAACAAACACCTGAACGGGGGAGTGGAAGTAAGTTTGCAAACACGCGATTACGAAGCGCAGGGCAAGCTGAAACGCCAAACCTGGACTATTGCCACCGGGCGACGGGTAACGCAGTTCAACAGGGAAAGCCCGATTACGCCGCTGATCAACAGCATTGCCACCCTGTTTTATGGAGATAATTTCATGAAGACCTATGAAAATGCATTTGCCAGTGCAGGTTTCAAAACCCGTTTGGAAAATGGCTTACGGTTAAGCATAAACGCTTTGTATGAAGACAGGCACCCTTTGGAGAACACCACCAAATTCACTTTTTTTAAAAAAGACAGCATCCACATAACTCCTAATTATCCCTACGACAGGATCAATTCGCAATTCACGCCGCACCAGGCTTTGCTGGTGAGTGTTGATGTGAGTTTCAGACCCGGGCAGAAATACATCCAGTTCCCTGACAGGAAGATGCCCATCACAGCCAAATACCCAACGTTTGCACTTAATTATACAAAAGGCATCAACAGTGTTTTCGGTAGTGACGTGAACTTTGACAAATGGAAATTCAGTGTGTACGATGATGTGAATTTCCGGATCGCCGGTTTGTCAAAATATAAGATCGTTATCGGTGGCTTCCTTAACAATAAATCGGTATACATACAGGATTACCAGCACTTCAATGGTAACCTTACGGCAGCCGCCAGCGATTATGTGAACAGCTACCAACTGGTGAGTTATTATGCGTTCAGCAACACTGAATCCTTTTTTGTGGAAGGACACCTGGAACATCATTTCAACGGGTTGCTCACCAACAAGATTCCTTATTTCCGTAAACTTAACTGGTTCCTGGTGGCGGGCACCAACACCTTTTTTGTGAATAAGGATAACAACCACGTGGAGGCCTTTGCCGGCATCGAAAATATCCTGAAAATTTTCAGGGTTGACCTGGTGGCAGGGTTCGATGCAGGAAGCCCGAGCAGGTTGGCTATCCGTATTGGTTATGGTGGATTAATTGGTGGCAATATGCGGGTAAATGAGAAGAGTGGAAGTGTGTCGGTAGGTTTTTAAGCCGCTCACTGCATACCAGGAGAGACAGCCACAGGCACCGGTTTTCCTCATTGCACTTAATTAATTATCTTCGCCAGCGTAAAATTTGGTTTGCCCTGCAAGCATCCAATCTTTTTAGGTTTTCTCCCGTTACCGGGAGAATCAAATTACACAATATGGCAGTACTACACAACAGGGTTTCGCAGGCGGAACTCAAGCAGCGGCTCCTGGCCGAAACAGAAAAAAGGATCACCATTTCCTTTTACCGTTATTTCCCTATCAGCGATCCAAAATTATTCAGGGACGAACTTTATACAGCACTGAACAGGTTGAAAGTGTTCGGCAGAATTTATGTGGCACAGGAGGGCATCAACGCACAGGTAAGTGTACCCGGAGAAAATTTTGAGTCCTTCAAACAATACCTCTATTCTATTCCAGCCCTGGATGGCCTTCGGTTGAACATTGCGGTGGATGATGATGGCAAATCGTTTTGGGTGCTGAAAATAAAAGTACGTGATAAAGTGGTGGCAGATGGTATTTCAGATCCTGCTTTCAGCATGGAAAATAAAGGCAGGTATGTAAACGCTGCCGAAATGAATGCCCTGATGCAGGACCAACAAACAGTAGTGATCGACATGCGTAATCATTATGAATATGAAGTGGGACATTTTGAGAACGCCATTGAAATACCGAGTGATACTTTCCGGGAACAGTTACCGATGGCGGTGGATATGATGAAAGACAAAAAAGACAGCAATATCATCATGTATTGTACGGGTGGCATTCGTTGTGAAAAAGCCAGTGCTTACATGCTGCATAAAGGCTTTAAAAATGTGTTTCATCTTGAAGGAGGTATCATCAACTATGCCAAACAGGCTAAGGAAGCAGGCATGAAAAGCAGGTTCATCGGGAAAAACTTTGTATTCGACGACAGGCTGGGGGAGCGGATCACCGAGGATGTGATTGCCAAATGCCACCAATGCGGTAAGCCGGCCGATACCCACACCAACTGTAAAAATGATGGTTGCCATTTGTTGTTCATACAATGCAAAGAATGTGCAGCAGCTTTTGATGGTTGTTGCAGTGCTGAATGCCAAACGGTGTTCAACCTGCCGGAGGAAGAACAAAAGCAATTGAGAAAAGGAATTGATAAGGGCAGAATGGTGTTTAACAAGAGCCGGCAACGGCTGAGACCAAAGCTGAATGAAATCGCCAATAATAAATCCGGGGATTGAAACCTGGATTTTTTATAATGGGATATCCGCTGGAGTTAGCGCTGAAAAATCTGAATGGCTGTTTAATGAAGCATGCACAAAAAATATCTGCGGCAGGTTGAAGGCATACGTCCAGGCATTATTTTACCCAGGTAACACAAACTGGATTTGGCACCTCGATGGTTTTTCCCGTATCTGTTAACAACCCCGTTTGATGATCGACCCGCAATACATGGATGCTGTCACTTTCCTGGTTGGCCACCAGCAAATATTTTCCCGAGGGATCAAAATTGAAATTGCGGGGCTTGATACCGCCGCTTGACTGGAAGCCGACATTCGTTAACAGGCCGGTGGCAGCATCAATTTTAAAGATGGCAATATTGTTACAATCTCCCCGGTTGCTGGTGTACAAAAACCTGCCATCCGGCGATACATGTGCATCAGCCCCACTTAGCATGCCTTTATAATCAGCGGGCACAGCGCTGATCGTTTGCAGGAGTGTTGGTTCATCACCCCCCTTTGCCAGTCTGAACACTGCAACGGTGCCACTCAGTTCTTCAGTGAGGTAAATATATTTCCCGCCCGGGTGTATGGCAGCATGCCTTGGGCCTGAACCGGCACTCACGCTCACCGCACTCATTTCCTTTACTGACCCGTTACCGGCATCAAGTCCATACACAAAGAACTTATCCATGCCGAGGTCGGCCACAAATATTTTTTTATTATCACTGCTGAGCAGTGTTTGGTGCACATGTGCTTTCTCCTGCCTTTCTGCATTCACACTGCTTCCTTCATGCTGCACCACTTTTTTCCCTCCTGCAAGACTGCCGTCAGTGTTCAACGGGGTTATCGAAAAGGAACCGCCGGTGTAATTCGCCGTTATCACCCATTTGCCGGTATGATCAACAGTAATATAACAGGGATGGTTACCCCCACTTGGCTGTTGATTGATGAACTGCAGGTGCTTTTTGCTTTTATCGAAACGATAGGCGCTGATCATGCCGCCATTGTTCAAAGAATCGGCATCTTCATTTACGGCATACAGGTATTGTTGATCGGGAGATACTGCAAGGTAGGAGGGATTGGAACTATTGATACTGCTCACCATTTTTGCTTCCCCGGTAGTGGCATCGAAATCGTACCTGTAAATACCTTCGCTTTTACCGGTGGTGTAAGTGCCAACAACCAGTTTTTCAATTTGTGCCTGGCAATGCAGGGCGGTGGTCAACAACGCAATCGTTAGTAAATTTTTCATTCCTTATGCTTGAGTGATTTATTCTTCCTGCTGAATTTTTTCCTGATCACATCCTGTACCGGTACGTTTTCGAGTTTGCTTTCCAACCAGGAGATGATATCAAGATAAACAAATGCCCTTGTTTCAAAACGGTTATGTTCCAGTTTTTTCAATTTTACCAGCAATTTTTCAAGTTCTGGTTTAATGTTTCGGACTGTAACCGAAAAAGACCGCCGGATAAATTTAAAAATTTCCTCTTCCACCACGCTCAGGTGCTGCATCTTCGACATAAAGCGATACACCGATTTCACCAGGTGATCAAGAATCTCTTCGTTGCCCAGTTCATAGTGGGCAATGAGGTGCAGCAGGCGGCTGTAGCACTGCAGGTCGGTACGCAGATCCACTTTCCAGTTAATGATCTTGTTCAGGTAGTCAATTGCTTTTTCGTAATTGCCGCTTCCAAAATACAAACAGGCTATTTTGTAATAAAATACCAGGATACGGTGCCTGTCTAAGTAAATTTCATATTTTTTTATCTGCTCTTCAATGGCAGGCACAGATTCCAGTCCTTCGGTAAAACTGCCTTCAAGGAAATGACGGTTGAAAAAAGAAATGGTGCGGTACACAAAACATTGCAGCCGGTTATTTGCATTACCGAGCACCAGGCTGCTGTTGCAAAACCGGTCAAATGTTTCAAGGGTTTCTTTCAGTTTCTGGTGATTGGTAAGATTGAAATGAGCCCCCATCAGGTTGTGCATGCCTTTGATGTAATGTGCTGTTTCTATCTCCAGCATCTGCGGCTGCTCCCCGAAGAGATTCACCCATTTTTGGGTATAACGGTAGTAGCTTAAAAAATCCTGCCGGATAAAAGCATACCAGCAATAGGTTTGGTACAAAAACAATTTTTCATAAAAACTTTTACAAAGCGAAGGATCGAAGTTGAACTGGCTGTTAAAAAAATTGTTCACCTCAGCTTCCTCTTCTTTGTTACGGCAATGCCCGTTTTTGATATACCAGCTGTATAACTGCAGGGAGAGATTGGATAGTTTGGAAACCAGGGCCAGGCTGTTGTTCACTTCGTCGGCTTCCTCGCTCAAGTGATCAGCCCTGTCTTTCATACTACGGGTAATGTACAGCGATTCGATATTTTTTTCAAAAAACAACACCTGCTGCATATTGGTGAGCTGGTTGTTTTTCCTCGCAAGATCTTTTACTTTTTCAAGCACCCGCAGGCTCTGGTGATAAAGACCCTTGTTGTATAAAATGCGGGCATAATCCATTTGTTCCCGCAGGATGATATCTATATTGTGTTCATCTATCAGTCTTAAGCTGGTGAGTATCTGTTTGTAAAGATGTGCCTTTAAATTACTGAGTTGTTGCTTCCTGATGCCCTTGTTCTTTTTTAACAACGCCGCCTCATCATAGCTGTCCATTTTGTCAAGGGCGTCAAATAATTGCACTGTTTTCAGCTCCTCTGAGGATGAATGGCGGTTGGCATATAGCTTGAAATTGCGTTTTTCGCTCTTCTCCAGCGTTTTTATCAGTTGAAACAGGGCATCTGTGCTGCGGTTGGGCATCGTAATTTTGTTTCTTTAAAATCCTTGTCTGTGCTGGCTTTCAGGGCTATTTTGCCCCTTTATATGGCGTAATAACAGCCATATTTTGATCCATTCCAGGGCTTTTATCTTTCTACATTCGTACGTGCTGTTAATTGATATTGTTACCAACGATTGCACTGATACAAAAGTAATTAACCGCAATTAAAAAAATCATAATTCTATGTCAGCAAACAAAGTACACATTTTTGATACCACGCTCCGTGATGGCGAGCAGGTACCGGGTTGTAAACTGAACACCAGGGAAAAAGTAGCATTGGCATTGAAACTGGAAGCATTGGGGGTGGATGTGATCGAAGCAGGTTTTCCCATATCAAGTCCGGGTGATTTTGAATCCGTTTTCCAGGTCGCATCTGTTGTTAAAGAATCAACGGTATGCGGACTTACCAGGGCTGTACAAAAAGATATTGAAGTGGCAGCGGGGGCGCTGAAGCCTGCTGTAAGGCCGAGGATACATACCGGTATCGGTTCTTCAGATAATCACATTAAATATAAATTCAACTCCACCCGCGAGGAAATATTAGAAAGGGCCGTGGCGGCTGTTAAGCTGGCCAGGAATTTTGTGCCCGATGTTGAATTTTATGCAGAAGATGCGGGTCGTGCTGATCTTGAGTTCCTGGCACGACTGGCAGAAGCCGTCATTGCGGCGGGCGCTACAGTGGTAAACGTACCGGATACCACCGGTTTTTGTTTACCGCACCAGTATGCAGAAAAAATGGCTTACCTGGTGAACAATGTGAAGAATATTGACAAGGCCATCCTTTCCTGTCATTGCCACAATGACCTTGGCCTGGCAACAGCCAACTCAATTGCAGGCGTTATTGCAGGTGCCCGCCAGATAGAATGTACCATCAATGGTATCGGGGAAAGGGCCGGCAACACCTCGTTGGAAGAAGTGGTGATGACAATCAAAAAACATCCAGAGCTTAACCTGTATACCGGCATAGATGCCACCCAATTGCTGCCTATGAGCCGCCTGGTTTCTGAAACCATGCGGATGGTGGTGCAACCTAATAAAGCAGTGGTGGGCGATAATGCTTTTTCTCATTCTTCCGGTATTCACCAGGATGGATTTTTAAAGGAAGCGTCCACCTACGAAATCATCGCCCCGGAAGAAGTAGGTGCGGATACCTCGAAAATTGTATTGACAGCCAGGAGCGGCAGAAGCGCCCTGGCTTATCGGTTTAAAAACCTCGGCTACGATTTTAACCGTGATGATGTGGATGCATTGTACGGATGTTTTTTAAAAGTGGCTGACAGCAAAAAAGAAGTACGCGACGAAGATTTAAAAGTGCTGGCGGAAGATCGTTTGCACGAGCACGCCTGATATCATCAACGCATCAATTGATCAAAAGAACCTTACTCAATATGTCAAAAACATTGTTTGAAAAGATCTGGGAAAAGCATGTGGTAAAAACGATCGATGAAGGTCCATCGGTTTTATACATCGACACGCATTTTATTCATGAAGTTACTTCGCCCCAGGCTTTTAATGGATTGAACAAAAGAGGCATCGGTGTTTTTCGTCCACTCCAAACCGTTGCCACGGCAGATCACAATGTACCTACACTCAACCAGCACCTGCCCATTAAAGAAGCGCTCAGCCGCATGCAGGTGGAAACGTTGATAAAAAATTGTGCAGACCATGGTATTGAATTATATGGTCTCGGTCATCCTTACCAGGGCATCGTGCATGTGATCGGACCGGAGTTAGGTATTACCCAACCCGGCATGACGATCGTTTGTGGAGACAGTCACACTTCCACGCATGGGGCTTTTGGCGCTATTGCGTTCGGCATTGGCACAAGTGAAGTGGAAATGGTGTTGGCTACACAATGCCTGCTGCAGTCAAAACCAAAACTGATGCGCATCAACGTGGACGGTGAATTGAAAAAAGGAGTGGTTTCAAAAGATATTGTACTGTACATACTGTCAAAAATATCCGCCAGTGGTGCTACCGGTTATGCCGTGGAATTTGCCGGAAGTGCCATACGCTCCCTGAGCATGGAAGCCCGCATGACCATTTGTAATATGAGCATAGAGATGGGTGGACGTTGCGGTTTGATCGCTCCGGATAACACCACATTTGAGTACATGCATAACCGTGAGTTTGCACCAAAAGGCGAAAACTGGGACCAAAAGCTGGCAGCGTGGAAGCAATTATACAGCGATGCAGATGCAGCGTTCGACAAAGAATATCATTTCGATGCAGCCGATATTCAGCCAATGATCACCTACGGAACAAACCCGGGCATGGGAATTGGTATCAGCGAGCAGATACCCACGGTAGAAACCATTAATGACAGTGACAGGTCTGGGTTGGCAAAATCGCTCGCTTATATGGGATTACACCAGGGTGAGGCCATCAAAGGACACAAGATTGACTATGTATTCATCGGCAGTTGCACCAATTCAAGGATTGAAGACCTGCGGATGGTGGCTGGCTTTGTTAAAGGAAAGAAAAAAGCAGATGATGTGGAAGTGTGGATAGTGCCCGGGAGCAAACAGGTGGAGCAACAGGCAAGAGAAGAAGGCATCGATAAAGTATTTGAAGCAGCAGGATTCCAGTTGCGGCAACCCGGCTGCAGTGCCTGTTTGGGAATGAATGAAGACAAGATAC
>CAYVLT010000072.1:0-16711 GCA_964452405.1 uncultured Ferruginibacter sp. | reverse complement strand
AACAGGTGAAATCCATACGCAAAAAGGCGTGATGAAATTTGAGTTGTATGATGATGCAACCCCGATCGCAGTAGCTAATTTTAAAAAACTTGCCGGAGAAGGTTTCTACAACGGGTTAAATTTTCACCGGGTGATACCTGATTTTATGATACAGGGTGGTTGCCCGAATGGTAACGGCACCGGTGGTCCTGGCTATACCATCCAATGTGAAACAAGAGCGCCCCGCCAGTTCCACGACAGGGGAGTGATGTCGATGGCGCACCGCGGTCCAAATACCGGTGGATCGCAGTTCTTTATCTGTCACAGCAGGAACAATACATCTCATCTTGATGGGGTGCATACCTGTTTTGGAAAAGTGACCGAAGGGTTGGATGTGATTGATGATATAAGGGGAGGAGATGTAATTGAAAAGATCGTGATCAACTAAAAAACTCTCATAAAAAAAGCTGCATCTTTTAGAAGGTGCAGCTTTTTAATTTCTTAAAATGAAATGTACCGGGCTGTTACCGGAGTAAATATTGCCAGGTTACATTTCAGCGATATCAGATCATACAAACGGTTAAACTACGAAAATGAAGTTACGAAAGCATTACCGGTAGTTTGCTTGTGGTTTCGTTAAAATAACAGGGTTGCCATCCGAACACCTGTTAATTTCCTGCCAATGATTCAATTGATGAATGGCTACAGGCCGGCTAAAAAATTATCCGTGATATAATCAGCCACTTCCACCAGGTTTTTGTTTTTCTGGTACACTTCCAGTTGCCGGTCGGCCCCGGTTCCGTGCTCCAGGATTTTATGTACATAGTTGATAGCGTGCCGGCTGCCAAGGTGTGGCACCACGTCATCTACAAAGTCGAGCAGTTCATATATCAATACCCTTGTATTTACTTCACTTTCTTTTCCAAAATCAATCAGGCTTCCATCAATACCATAGCGGCTTGCCCTCCATTTGTTTTCGTTTAGTAGTGCCCGTGAGTACATCATAAAATTCAGGTTCTGGCTCCTGAGTTGGTATAGTTTGGCGCAGATAGCCTGGAAAAGGGCAGCAATGGCGATGGTTTCATGCACCGTCATGGGGATGTCGCAAATGCGGAATTCAACGGTATTAAAGAACGGGTGCACCCGGATGTCCCACCATATTTTTTTTGCGTTATCAATGCAGTTAGTGCGTATCAGCAGGTTCACATAACTTTCATAAGCCTCGATGCTTTGAAAATAGTCGGGAATACCGGTGCGGGGAAATTTGTCAAATACTTTGGTGCGGAATGATTTGTAGCCCGTGAGTCGCCCTTCCCAAAAAGGTGAATTGGTGCTGAGTGCATATACGTGTGGCAGAAAATAGCGGGCAGAGTTGGCAATATGAATAGCGAGCTCCCGCGTTTCCATACCTACATGCACGTGCAGACCGAAAATAAGGTTACTGCGGGCCGCCTCCTGCAACTCGTTTACAATTTCGTTGTACCGGATATGATCAGTGATCAACTGGCTTTCCCAATGGCTGAAGGGATGCGTACCGGACGCACCTAATTTGAGGCCCAGCGAATCACCAATACTACTGATCGTTTTGCGCAGGGTTGATACATCCATGAATGCTTCATCCACATTCTGGCAGATATCAGTACCAACTTCCACCACGGCCTGGTGCATTTCTGCCTTCACTTTATCCTTGATGATCTTATGGCCTTCATGCACAATGCGCTGCTCATGACTTTTCAGTTCACGTGTTTGTGGGTCGATCACCATGTACTCTTCCTCTACACCGATCGTAAAATTTTTATAAGAAATATTTGCCATGTTGTTTGGTTAAAAAGGTAATAGCCGAACCCGGTTGCACCACTTGCTGAAACCGCTTTGATCAGGTTATTTGTTGGGTATTAAATTAATTTTTCCTTAGCGGCGCTACTTTTAATATAAGCTCCCCAGGTGAGGTTATCCATTCCATCCACTTGTGCCAGTGCTTTTTCAATGGCATAGTTGGCAGCTGTTTCCACCACC
Source organism: uncultured Ferruginibacter sp. (assembly GCA_964452405.1). GTDB lineage: Bacteria > Bacteroidota > Bacteroidia > Chitinophagales > Chitinophagaceae > Ferruginibacter. Next base: position 14,716 of record CAYVLT010000072.1, on the reverse strand, counting down.
CATTCAAAGTTTTCCTCACCCACACTGGTTCTTTCCGCATCGGGTGCGGGGTTGCAGAAATCAATTGCATAAGGAATGCCGTTTCTTACCGCCAGTTCCACTGTATTAAAATCATAACCCAGGTAATGGTTGATACGCAAAACGATATCGGTCATCATTTTCAGTTTTGCTTCATCCGGCTTAAAATCGGCAACATAGCGCAGATGGTGTGGGTTGCGGGGTTCGTAACTCATGATGCGTACATACTTACCCCCAATGCAATAACAGCGGTAGTATTCTTCAAAAACGATTTCTTCCTGTAACAGCATTACGAGCTCACCGGTTTCGGCATGCTTTTCAAAAAAATCGTCTACCCCTTCCAGTTTGTACACATTCTTCCAGCCGCCGCCTGCAAATGGTTTCATGTAGGCAGGAAAACCGATATAGTTGAAGATGCCGCCCCAATCGAGCGGGTAAGACAGGTTGCGAAATGATTCCGCGGACGTATCCGCCGGGAGATCTCTTGACGGAAGGATCACGGTTTTGGGAACCGGCACATCCACCTTTGTCATGAGACAGTTATTGAAAAATTTTTCATCAGCGCTCCACCAGAAAGGGTTATTGATCACCGCTGTGCCACAGAGTGCCGCATTTTTTAAAAAGGCGCGGTAAAAGGGCACGTCCTGCGAAATACGATCAATGATCACGGCATAGCCACTGCCTGCACCCTGCACCACTTTTTCTATATATACCGGTTCGGCAACAATGCCTTCTACGTTCTTACTGTTCACCCGTTCTACAAATGCTTCAGGGAAACTTCTTTCTTTACCATGCAGGATGCCGATTTTTTTCATAAAATGAGAAATTGAGAAGGTGAAATAGTGTGTTTTAGCTCTTACCAAATATATTTTCTACCTCTCTATTTACCAAATAATATTATCGTTGTAAGTGGCGGCACTGCTGCTCACAGGCAGGGCAGCGTGCTGTTTTAAACAATTTAAGTATACCAAGTTTCGTTATTTTTGAAAAATATGCTTAAGGAAAAAATCGATCATATCACGATAGAGAAGCACCTGCTTATCTCAAAATATTTAAAACGGGAAGTAAAGGTGGATTGCTATCTTCCTCTGAATGTTGCCAGGCCTGCGGAAATGAGTTTGTTGCTGATCAACGACGGGCAGGACCTTGTAACGATGCAATTTGAAAACATCCTCGATGCGTTGTACACCCAGCAATTGCTGCAGCCGGTGTTATGCGTGGGTTTGCATTGCTCTGAAGACAGGAAAAATGAATATGGTACGGCTAAGATCCTGGATTATAAGGGCCGTGGGGCAAAGGCTGCGTTGTATACAAATTTTGTAATGGAAGAGCTGATCCCTTTTATCAGGGAAACCTACCAGGTACCATCGTTCAAGGAGAAATCCTTTGCAGGCTTTTCATTGGGAGCTCTCAGTGCAATTGATATTGTGTGGAATAACCCGGCCGATTTCAGCAAGGCAGGCGCTTTCAGCGGATCGTTCTGGTGGCGGGACAAAGCACAGGAAGATGTTGATTTTGATGAAGAGAAAAACCGCATCATGCACCGGTTGGTAAGGGAAGGTAACCATCATCCCTGGCTGCAGTTCTTTTTTGAAGTGGGTACACTCGACGAAACAGCCGACAGGAATAACAACGGCATCATCGATGCGATCGACGATACCATCAGCCTCATTGATGAATTGAAAAGTATCGGGTACACGGATAAGGATATCCGTTATGTGGAGTTGCAGGATGGTAAACATGATGTGCCTACCTGGGCCCGGGCCTTTCCTGATTTTTTAAAGTGGGGATGGGGAGTGTAAAACAGTAAAGTTTTTTTTTCCCGTTAAGGGCATAAAAAAAGAAGGGTTTTTAATCAAACTCCCTTCTTTTTTTATTTGGTAAAACCGTTGTTTAGAAATTGTAACGGAGACCTAACTGCATGCTCCACGTATTACCAAAACCAAACCAGTTCCTGTACGGGGTGGTTGGTAATTCCTTTACACCGGCAGCATTGGTGATGCTGTTCATGGTAAAGGTTGGTACGCCGGCTGCAGTAACACTTGATACGTTCAGCAATGCGTAGTTGTAAATCGCACCACTGTTCAGTTCCTGTTTCAGGCCCCATTTGCTGTTCAGCATATTGCCAACGTTCAGGATATCAACACTGAATTGCAGTGAATGCCTGTTTTTGCCAACATTGGTAAAGATGTCTTGCAGCAAACGCAGGTCGAAGCGGTTGTACCAGGGCAGTAAACCTGAGTTACGCTCAACATAACCACCTTTTGCTTTTTTAAGCTCCGGTACATTGTTGATGAATGCGTCGAACGCAGCAGCCTGTTGTGCAGCAGTGAAAGTAACCCCACCGCTGGTGTAGTCAGTAAAGTTAAGTTCAGAGGCACTGTTAGGAATGTATAAAAGGTCTAAGCTAACACCGTCTTTGTTGATATCACTGCCATAGGTATAGGCAAACCTTCCGGCCTTAGATCCCTGGTAAAACAGTGAGATGGTGGTAGCGAGATGTTTCGCATATTCGATCCTGTAAGAAATATTACCCACAATCCTGTGTGGTGTTTCAAATTGAGAAATACCCATCAACTGCTCGTTTGGATCATTGATAGAATAGTTGTTAGACCATGCAGAGTTAGCTGCAGATCCCGGGTTACCGGTGATATCTCTTGACCGGGTGAAGGTATAGAAGATAGAGCCTGAAATACCTTTCCAGTTAGGAAGAGACACCCCACCTGTTACAGTAGCTGAATATCCTTTGCTGGTATTGCTCAACACTGCGGTAATGGCACCGGTGTTAGGATTGTAAACAGCGTTGGAAGAACTGATCCAGTATTCCCTGTCATCACCTGAATAGTTCATGAAAGCCGGTGCAGGTTTCCTGTTGGCGTTGAACTGGTACACTGCGTTGATGTCTTTGGTGTACATCAGGTCAACAGTAGCGATCAATGGAGTTCCGGGAATGCGGTAGTCAACACCTAAGTTTGACCTCCATACCTGTGGCATTTTGAAATCTTTGTCAACCAGGGCAAGTGATCCCGGTGCTTTGGAACTTGGGGTTTTAGGGAAGCTGGAAGGCAGTTGGTTTACCCAATAGTATGGATCAGGATTGAAGCTGGTGATCTGTGCGAGCACTGAGCTGCTTACAGGTTCCAATGTATTCTGCAATACACCTGAGTTTGTTGGCTGGTTGGTTAACCATACAAAAGGAATAACACCGGTAAAGATGCCGGTACCACCACGTACCTGCAGGCTGCGGTCGCCCTTAACATCATAGTTAAACCCGATCCTTGGTGAGAACAAAGGAGCAGATTTTGGCCATTTTGCAGTGGAATAGGTGGTTGGAGTTCCGTCTTTGCTCAACAACTGCAAAGTATCAACTGTTGGGTTGTGTAAAGGATCATCCAGGTACATCGGCAGGTCAACACGAATGCCGGCAGTGATGTTGAGTTTAGGATTAACTGCAATTTTATCCTGTACATAAATACCGCCCATTCCGAAACGAACCTGCGCCCATGTATCAGACTGGTAAGGATAGGTTACGCCAAATACTGACGGAGCCTGCATTGTAAGGAAATCCTGCACAGAATTATAGCGGTAGTAAGAAGTACCAAGGCGTACATAACTGTTGTCGTAACCCATTTTTTCGAAGCTTACACCTGCGGTGATATTGTTTTTACCCATCGCAATGGTAACATTGTCCATTACGGTGATGTTTTTATTTTTTAAACCATTGTGATAAGAGAACAACTCTGTACCAAAACTCATATAGTTCTTTCCACCTTCCCAGATATCCACAAAAGGAAACAAGTCGCCTGGCGTTGATCTTACCGCTTCGATATAGCTGTAGGTCGCCAATAACTGGTTAGAGATTTTTGAGCTGAGTGCACTGTTCAGTTCCAGGGTGGCAGAACGCACCGTGTTTTTGTTTTTGTAGTTAGCATTTTCAAATGCAATGGATTCAGAGCTGATACGGTTTACAGAAGACCTTGGGTTAGGCCCTGAGCTACCGTTGGTGCCCTGGTCGCTGGTACCAACCACCTGGTTGTAACGTGCCGTCAGTTTGTGTTTGCTGCTGAGGTTATAGTCGAAACGAATGAGGAATTTAGTGTCTTCGTTGGTATAGTTATCTGCATAACCTTCATATTTTCCCGGATCGTAATTGTACTGGCTTTGCAGGAAGTTGCTTACAGCTTCCAGGTCGGCGGCAGTGGTACGGGAAATGTCAGGTCCGGAAGTACCCCTGTTGGCTTTCCAGGTATTACCCGGGTACACATACTTTGATTTTTCAAAGTTTCCGAAGAAGAACAATTTGTTTTTAATGATCGGTCCACCGATCCTTGCACCGTACACTTTATTAGAAAGATCGGTTTTAGTGAGCTGGGCTTTGTCAACTTTGGTACCATTCAGGTCCTGGTTCCTGTAAAAACCATATAAAGAACCGGTGAATTTATTGGTACCACTGCGGGTTACTGCATTTACACCAGCGCCGGTGAAACCATTCTGCCTTACATCATAAGGAGCTACGTTTACCTGTACTTCCTGGATCGCATCCAGTGAAATCGGCTGGGCATCACCGCCAGGTAACAGGTCGGAGCTTAAACCAAAGCCGTTGCTAAGGTTGGCACCATCAATTTTAACGCTGTTGAAGCGGTTATCGCGGCCTGCAAAGCTGGTTCCGTTCGACTGGGGTGTAAGCCTGGTGAAATCAGTTAAACTACGGCTGATTGTAGCCAAAGAGTTCAGTTGGCGGGTGCTGATATTGGTGGAGGCACCGGTGCGGTCGCTGTTAAGAATGGTGTTTTTGCGGGAACCGGTTACAACAACAACCGATTGCAATTCTTTACCAGCTTCCTGCATGGATTCGTTTACCACGTAAATGTCGCCGAGTGGCAGGTAAATATCAGTTACTTCCCTTTTGTCGTAGCCAACATAAGTGATTTCTACGGTGTAAGGACCACCGGGGCGCATACCCTGGATTAAAAAGTAACCATTGCTTTGGGTTACACTGGTGTACTGTGTTCCGGATGCAGTGTGCACCGCCTTAATAGAGGCTCCCGGCAGGGGTTTTCCGGCCGAGGTGATGGTGCCTGAGAGGCTACTCGTGGTAACCTGTGCTGAGGTTACCAACCCTAATAGCATCAAAAGCAGGGTTAGTGAGCTGATTTTTTTTCTCATATTCATAGTTCAAAATTTTTGCAAAGTTGGAGATATACTGTTTGTTAAATAAGCTGTTTTGGTTAATAAATTATTACCATTATCGTATAGCAAGCTTATTATCGTTAAGTGAGTATGCCGGGAACTTTCATAACTTGATTGTTCAGTATTACTGTTAAAAATCCCCCCAAGTGTGACAAGTATTCCAAGGCATATGTTGCGTAAGCAGTTATTTTATTTTCTAGCGCTGCCTTAAAGAATTACTCCTGCAAAAGAAACGCATTTTTGTGAAAACTGAGTTTTAAAAAAAAGGAATGTTGATAAACTGGTTATAAGAATCTTTCCCAAACAAGCAAATCAAGCTGCGATAATCTGTAGTAACTTTGGCAAAAATTTAGAAATGCTGGATAGTATAGAAAGTGCGATTGAAGACATCAGGAAAGGGAAACTGGTAATTGTGGTGGACGATGAGGACCGCGAGAATGAGGGTGATTTTATAACGGCTGCCGCCAATGTAACCCCTGAAGTCATCAATTTCATGAGTCGCCATGGCCGTGGCCTCATCTGTGCACCTTTGTCGCAGGAATTGTGTGATAAATTTAACCTGGAAGCCATGGTTAGGGACAATACCTCCCTGCATGCAACCCCTTTTACCGTAAGCATCGACCTGCTCGGAAACGGTTGTACCACGGGCATTTCGGCCAGTGACCGCTCAAAAACAGTGCAGGCCCTGATACGGCCAGACACCACTCCCGGCGACTTCGGTCGCCCGGGCCATATTTTTCCCCTGAGGGCTAAAAAAGGAGGGGTGCTCAGGCGGGCCGGTCATACCGAAGCGACTATTGATCTTGCCCGGTTGGCCGGGTTTGGGGAGGCAGGAGTGCTGGTGGAGATCATGAACGAAGATGGTTCTATGGCCCGCTTGCCGGAACTGAGGGAAATTGCCAGGAAATTCGACCTGAAACTCATTTCCATCAAAGACCTGATAGAATACCGCCTGAACAAGGAATCGCTTATTTGTGAAGAAGAGCGGGTGCAGATGCCTACCAAATATGGCAATTTTGAATTGATCGCATTTAAACAGATCAATACAGGGGATATCCACCTGGCCATTAAAAAAGGTAGTTGGGAAAAGGATGAACCGGTGATGGTAAGGGTGCACAGCAGTTGTATCACCGGCGATATTTTAGGGTCGTTACGTTGTGATTGCGGCGACCAGTTGCACCATGCCATGCGGATGATTGAAGCCGAGGGAAAAGGATTGGTATTGTACATGAACCAGGAGGGGCGGGGTATTGGTTTGCTCAATAAACTGAAAGCTTACAAACTGCAGGAACAGGGACTTGATACCGTGGAGGCCAACCTGAAACTGGGTTTTGATATGGATGAGAGGGATTATGGGGTAGGCGCTCAGATACTCAGGCACCTCGGCATCAGCAAAATGAAATTATTGAGTAATAATCCGCGTAAACGGGCCGGTTTGCTCGGTTATGGTCTGGAAGTGGTGGAAAACCTGCCCATTGAAATAAAACCCAATAAGCACAACGAAAAATACCTCACCACCAAACGCGACAAGCTCGGGCATACCATCCTCAATAATCATTGAATCAGTTAACGGGGTCCTCATTTTTTTTGCCCCATTCAAAAAAGAGAATATCTGCCAGCAGGCGGGGAATCTTTTCAAAGTCCCTGCGGTATGATAAGCTGGCACCGGTTCTGTTGCGCTGGCCCACCAGGTCGTAGTTGGTGCGGTTAAAGCCAACCACCCGCAGGCGCCCGCTCTTACTCAATATCCACTCCACGGTGATATCCGGCGTAACCAGCACATTGCTGTTGCGGTTAAGGTTTGCATAGGGATTGTTATAATCAAGATTTAACCCAGCAGAAATGGTCAGGCGGCCATTCAGTAACGTATATACGAAATTGCTCCGGGCTGCTGCCTGCAGCTTCTCAACATTCTGTTGCAAATCGCCGATGCTGGAATTTACATCAAAGTTGAACGAAAGATTTTTTACATATTTCTGCAACAGGTTATTGAAGAAACCTGAAATGGCGCCCGACACCACGCCGCCAATGGTATTGGACAAAACACTGTAACCTCCACTGGCCGTTAAGAAGCCATTGGTATTGATGAAGGAATTAAACAACAGTAAAGAAGTGATCTGTTTATTGAGTTCATTTTTATCCTGCTTGAATTGCTCCAGTCGTTTCAATACGAGGAAATCATTGATCGGCGAACTTGGAGGGAGCTTCAACTCAAAATCAATGGCCGGCTTCAGCAATGTTTCAGTTAAATGAGCCAGTACGATCAGGTCTGATTTCTGGTTGAAGCTGCTGCTGCCGGTAAGCGAAGTGGCAGAACTGGCAGAAAGTGTACTGAAGTTAACATTCGTGGCGAGGTATTCCGCGATGATGTCAATTTTTGCTTTGTAAGGATCACCGTCCCAAACCAGGCTGCCGCTGTTAACCGTAAAGAATTTTTTTAAGAAGGTCTGGAAGTTGAATGTGTATTCACCTTTTGAAATATCGTACCTGCCATTGATGGTAAGGTCTTCCTTGTTGCCTACCCTGATTTTTAATAATCCTTCCCCTTCACCCCTGATCACGTCGCCGGTGGCTTCATCAAGTATTACATCCACTTTACAGGATGGGTTGGCCGCCAATTCCATATTCACCAGTATGCTTGCGGCGGCGCGGCTTTTGTATTTTTGAACCATTTCGGTACCAAACTGCACAAAGTCGATATAGTCGATCTGGTCACTTTCAATACTGTTGCCGCTCACAATATAAATATGGCTGCTGTCTCGAACGGAGGGCGCCCCTTTGATATCCATCAAAATGTTATCCTGGTTGCCGTTGATAGACATGGTGGCATTGCCGATCACCTTTCCGTAAAACTGGCTGTTGTCTTTTTTGGTGGTGTTCAGCACCAGCAGGCGGTTGGTTTCGAGTTGAATATTGTCAAACTCGATATCCCTGAAAAAGCGGTGGTACATTCGCCCCGTAAGGGTGGCAGTATTTCCAAGTGTATCTACCAGGTTTATTTTACCAAAATCAATTTCATTGGGGTTAAAAATGATCGGCTCATTTTTGAACCTGTATTTGCACTGGGTGTAATTTACCACCAGCGAGGCCTCATTAACATTCACAGTGCCGGTGAACAATAAATTTTTGCCTTCATTGGAAAAGGTGAGATCGGTGGTATTGGCTGAGCCGCTGATATTACTGAAAATATCACCAAGGTAGGAGTTGAGCAGCGACAGGTCAAACTTCTCGGACTTTACCAGTATATTGGTTTGAGGCCCGGCGCTGTCTTTAAAGTTTACGGTGCCGGCAATATTGAGCTGGTTGTTGACTGCATCTGAGCTACCCTTCACCGTTAGTAAGCCCTTGTTGATATCGTAAGTGCTTCCGCTCAGCTTAAACAACCCGATACTGTCGCTGTCCACCACCAGGTTGTCAATATAAGTGTCGTTGATGATATAGGGTTTTCCAAAAGGGTCTTCAATAGTAACGGTGCCGGTTAGTTGCCCTTGCAATTTCTGGTCTTTTATGAGCAGCGTGGCAATGTCATCAATGTGTACTTTATTAAGTTCCACCACTACGTCGTTGGTTGAAATAGGCCCGGCAGACGGAACGGTGGATATTTTTATTTCCTGGTTACCCTGTATAAATTTTACATCACTGGCGCTCACCATTGAATTGCTCAACTGTATTTCACCATCTTTTTCCAGTTCCCATTTGCTGTCGTTAACGATAAAGGAAGAGGGGAAAAAATGCACTTTGAACCCATCGGTCATGGTTACCAGCCGGGCATTCACCGAGGCTTCGCTGATGGTTTTACTGGCGCTCGTTTTAATGCTGATGGCAGATGTGTCTTTCGATGAATTGATCAACAGGTTTGCAAAGGGCAGGTGAAGGCTGTCGGATATAGCCACATCTTCCACCTCCACGCGGGTGGCCAGTGAATCAAAATTGCCCTTGCTCTGCAGATGAACATTGTTAAAGATTTTTCCTCCGTAACCGAAACTGGGTACGTCTGCATTTACATTGAGTTCATTGCTCCGCAGCCGCAGGTTTCCATTAAAAGTGCTGTTGTCAAATCCACTTAAATTTTTATCGACCAGTTGTATGTATTCATCAACATTCTTTGTTTTTACCTCGAAGCTGAAATCCTGGTCGCTCACCTGCTTCGCCGGCCGCCGGATGTAGGCGGGATAATACCGGTTTAAAAAAACGGCAAATGAGTTGGGCAGTTCCCTGATGGTAAAATTGCCGATCAGTTTGGCATCCACTTCATTCGATTGCAGGCTGAGGTATTTTTGCCCGTTCATCACCTGCGATTCCAACGTAAGGGAATCAAAGGACAACGGAACACCATTGTGCAAAAGCCCGCCGCCACGGATTTGTGCATTACCCAGGAAATTATCAATATTGTCTCCCGTAAAATTCAGGCTGAAATGTCCCTTCAGTTCATAGTCTTCTTTGGTCAATCCCAGTTTTTTAAAATCAGCTTTGGAGAGCAGGGCATCAAAATCAAATTGTGGTGCAGTGCCATTGAAATCAATCGTGCCCCTTAACTGGTCAATCTTCAGGTTGGGGTCATCAATACTGGCCTTGCCATTGAATAATTTCTTTTTAAAATTTCCGTCCAGTACAATATTCCGGAAATTGTAGTGGTCATACTCCACGCTTTGCACCGCTCCATCAAATTTTGCATCGAGTGTTTTGGCAGTGAAGCCGCTGCCATTCACTTTCCCATTGAACACGATATTACCCAGCTGGCTGTCATCAACAAATGACCCTAACCTGAAACCCTGTGTTGAAATCTTGCCGGAATAAATGGCGGGCCTGTTACCGGGCAGTTTCAGGTTGAGGTCGCCGGTAACTGTTCCAAGGTCAGTACTGATGGTGCCAAACGCAACAAAGTCAGTGATAAAACCTGTAAAATTTCCTTTATAGTTCACATTACCCAACCTGTTAAGCAGGGGCTTTTTTACTTCTGTCAATGCCGGCACCATGGAAGTGAGGTCGGAGTAATTGGTCTGCAGGTTTTGGGCGGTAAAATCAATAAATGTATTATCAATGTCGGGCAGGCCTTTCATGGTGATATCTCCTTCCACCACCGATCTGCCAGTTTTAACGAGCATCTTTTTCCCGGTCAGATTGTCAACCGTTCCTTTTACATGTCCGCTGATGAAAAAGATCTTTTTCCAGTTGTTAAGATCGGTTGAAAAAAAAGCCAGGTCATCACTGTTGAGTTCGCTGTTGATGAAATTGCCTTCCATTTTCACCTTATGGTTGTAATTGCCCATATCATCATCAAAATCATCATAACGCATGGCATAATAATTTCCCAACCGGCTTTTGTTGGTAACCAGGTCAAGGTCATTGAACTCCATGAGGCGGGGAGTAAATGTGATGTTGGCCGACAATTTTTTTACTTCAAAGCCGCTTCGTTCTTTTGTTGCGATCAGCGCTTTCGTGGTAAGGGTGTCATTTGCAAAATGCACGTTGTTAAAACTCGCGTTGATATCCCCGAACCGGATGTGGCTGCCGTCAAAATGATCGGCATAAATACCACGGTCAGTGATTTCTCTTTCACTTACAAATACCCCGTTGGTGATCTGCAACTGGTTTACGTTGATCACAAGCGGACTCTTTTTTTCTGAACTGTCGTGATGGGTGGGCGGGGGAAGCAGGTGCAACCGGTCACGTTCACCGGTATAATCTGAAATGGTGAATGCGGGGGCATCGATATCGAGCCGGGCAATTCTGATCAGTTGTTTTTCCAGGTCAAATGTATCGGCATGCAGTACCAGGTTTTTTACCGACCCGAGCATGTCTTTTCCCTTCCATAGATCCCGTTGGTTAAAAGCCACATTGTGCAGTTTCAGTTCTTTCAGGTCGATGGCAATACCGCCGGTGGTATCTTTCTTTTTGTTGGGAGATGAAAAATAATCCACCAGAAACTGGTAGTTCCAAACTGTGTCTTTCCGTTGAAGGTTCACCACGGCATCTGATAATTCGAGGGTATGAATGGTGGCGTTCTCTTTCAGGAAAAACCAATCTGTGATACGCACGGTGGCACTGCCGGCATATAACAACGTGTCTTTGTGCTGGTCTTCGATATACACCGATTTCAGGTCGAGCCTGTCAAAAAAATCAAGGTCAATATGCCGGATGCTAACTTTGGCGTGCAGTTTTTCTGAAAGGGTGGTGGTTACTTTTCCCACCAGCCAATTCTGAACAAAACCGAGGTGTAAAACGCCCCAGGTAAAAAGCAGGAGCAATAATGGAGAAATAACAAACCAGCTCTTGTGCTTTACTTTTTTAAAAACAAAGAACCAGGCCGTGAGCCAGCCTGCCAGCACACACAGCAGTATCCAGAGTGGAACCAGGGTTCTGAAATAGAGAAGTATGAAAGCCAGCACCAACCAAAACAGCAGTGTAAGCGAAACCCATTTTAATATGTTGAGTGTTTTTTGCAGTGGTTTTACAATTGCGGTAAAAATAGCGATTCGGCCTGTTAAGGCAAATTCAGTACCAAAAATTGTGTTTTTGTTTAGGGATGATGGGGCAGGTCCTGCCGGGGACAGGCGCTATTTTTTATCTTTCAATTGTTGGTTGTAGGCGGCTGATTGGTTCATGGGTATTGAAAGGCTCTGCCATTCCTGGCCTTTGATCATTTTGGCGATATAAATAATCTGGCCAACATGGTAGGGATAATGCGCCAGTTGCCGGTTGATGGCATCCACCACGCTCAGGGCTTCACCGCGGATATGGATCGTTTTAACAAGGTCTTCTTCTGTCAATTGCCCGATGGCATTGAGGCAGCAGGCCCAACCCGCCTCCCACCGGTGTACCAGTTCCTCTTTTTTCAGTTGTTGGTTTTCAAATTCAGTGTCCCTGTTTCGCCATTCCTTTTCGCCATCGCTGTTTAAAAAATCGGTCCACCGGCTCAGCATATTGCCACTCATGTGTTGCATGATCACGGCAATGGAATTACTCACGCCATTTGGCGTAACATGTAATGCCTCTCCAGGCAACACGGCCAGGGTTTTATCGCAAAGTTCTTTGTAGGTGCTCAGCCGCTTGATGGCGGATGTTAAAAACAGGGTTCCTGCTGTCATGGTATAATTTTATCTGTTGCAGTTAAATACGAAATACATCGGCATACCGGCCTGGTGTACTGGTTACCTAACGCTGCCAGGCACACGAAAAAAAATTACGTTCCTAAATACAATTCATCCCTCCACCGGAATGAAGGCAGGTCTTCGTTTAATAACCGGCAGCCGCATCCTCGCCCCTTCGGTCGCCCACTGCTGTGATGGTGCCATTCTGAATATGAATGATCTCTGTGCGGCCAATGCTGCCCCGCTTTACCACTTTGTAACCTAATCCTTTTAAAGCGTTGATACCGGCTTCGTCAAAATCATTTTCCACGTACACTTCATCGGGTAACCACTGGTGATGAAATTTTGGCTGATTGATAGCTTCGGATGCACTCATCCTGAAATCGATCACGTTGACAATGGCTTGAAACACACTCGTGGGAATGGTTGTTCCACCGGGCGTACCCAACACCAGGAAGGGGGCATTGTTTTTTAACACGATCGTAGGCGCCATACTGCTTAACATCCGCTTTCCCGGGGCAATGGCGTTTTTATCATTGCCTGTAGCGCCATACATATTGGGTGCGCCGGGCTTACTGCTGAAATCGTCCATTTCATTGTTCAGTAAAAAGCCGGCGCCACTTACCACGATCCTGCTGCCAAAAGTCCCGTTAAGGGTGGTGGTTACACTCACGGCATTGCCTGCTGCATCCACTACATCAATATGCGTGGTTTCTTCACTTTCCGGAAAGTTACCCGCGCCGGTTTGAGCGCTGCTTCCCGCTTTACCGGGTGTGTAACTGCTCATGCGTTCGTTAAGGTATTGCTTACTCAGCAAGGTTTTCAAAGGTACTTTTACAAAATCATTATCGCCGAGGTATTCCGCCCGGTCGGCATAGGCTCTCCGTTCTGCCTCAATCATTAATTGCATGGCTGCGGCAGATTGAAATTTTAAGGAAGCCATTTTTTTCCCCGACACCATCCCCAGCATCTGTTGCAATAAAATGCCACCACTGCTGGGCAGGGGCATGCTGATGATCCGGTAGCCGCGATAGTCGAAGCTCATTACCGGTCGTTCTTTGGCCCGGTAATTTTTCAGGTCTTCATAACTGATAAGGCCACCTGCTTTTTGCATTTCTTCCACCAGCAGGCGGGCTGTTTCTCCTTCATAGAAACCTTTTGCACCCTGGTCGCGGATCCGTTTCAATGTTTCGGCGAGGTTAAGCTGCACCAGTAAATCGCCTTCTTTCCAGGGTACAAATTTTACGAAAGCAACGGCTGCGCTGTTGTTGGCGATAAACTCATGTTGGTATTGATTCAATTCATCAGCCTGTATTTTTGAAAGTGGAAATCCTTTTTCAGCAAAATCAATAGCGGGCTGGATCAGTTTTTTAAAAGGCAGCCTCGCATACTTAAGACTGGCGAAGATGCCGGCCACCGATCCCGGAACAGCAACGGAAGTACGACCGTTCTGGCTGAGGTTGGGTTGGGCACGGCCAACACTGTCGAGGTACATATCCCGGCTGGCTTTTCCGGGCGCCACTTCCCTGAAATCGATAGAGATATTTTTTCCGGAAGACAGGTGTCCCACCAAAAAGCCACCTCCGCCGATATTGCCGGCTCCCGGGTAAACAACCGCCAGCACCAGTTGGGTGGTGATGGCTGCGTCAAAAGCATTGCCGCCTTCTTTTAACACCTGCAGGCCGGCCTGGCTGGCAAACGCATTGGCGCTTACCACGGCACCATGGCGGCAGACTACTTTTTTTTGCAGGCGGTTTTTATTAGCACTAATTTGTGCATCGGCTTGCAGCACGACAATTAAAAGGGTTGCTGCAGCCAATATCTTTTTTTTCATCAATTTGCTTTTACTGGCAAGCTGCTTGTTCAACATTAAAACCCGGGCCTTAGGGTATGGGTTCCCGTTATCCTGCTGTAACAGCAGGCGGGCAGTAAATAATAACATTAATATCACCCCGAATCATGAAAAAAGTCCTGTTATGTTTATTCCTGTTTTCAGCCGTCATTTTACAGGCCCAGCAGGTAAAAAGTCCAGCCGAATTCCTGGGATACCCTTTAGGAAGTAAATATACACCGCATTACAAAATCATCAATTACTTTAATTACGTTGCTTCGGTGGCGGGCAGCCAGATGAAGGTGCAACGCTATGGCGAAACCAACGAAGGGCGTCCCCTGCTGCTGGCATACATCACCTCTCCGGAAAATTTTCTGCGACTGGAGGAGACCAGGAAAAACAACCTGCGCCTGGCAGGAATACTTACCGATAAGGCGGGCGATCCAACAGCACCGGCCGTAGTTTGGTTAAGTTACAATGTGCATGGCAATGAAACCAGCAGCAGTGAAGCGGCCATGAAAGTTCTGTACGAACTGGTGAATCCTGCCAACCCGGCGACCCGTGAATATTTGAAGAATGTGGTGGT
>CAYVLT010000071.1:0-16731 GCA_964452405.1 uncultured Ferruginibacter sp. | reverse complement strand
TGTTTCAATGAAAGATTTTAGCGGGTTTATTACAACAATCAAACTTAACTGGCATGCACGGCGCCGATCTTTTCCAGTATCTGGTGGGCCACATCCATCGCCCTGAAGCCGTCAATTTCGCTCACCGGTGTATCCCGGTCGTGGATCACTGCGTCATAAAAAGCCTGCAGTTCCATCTTTATTGCGTTGCCATCTTCCACCGCGGGATTGCTGATGGCAATGGTTTTTTTACCATGGTTGGTATCAATGTCAAATGTGAACACGTTTTTATCACCGGGTGTATTCAGCTTGATCACTTCGGTCTTCTTTTCAAGAAAGTCGATGCCGATATAAGCATCTTTCTGGAAGAGGCGCATCTTGCGCATCTTTTTCATTGAGATGCGGCTGCTGGTGAGATTGGCCACGCAACTGTTATCGAATTCAATACGTACGTTCGCAATATCCGGGGTGTCGCTCATTACAGCCACGCCGTTGGCAGAGATGGATTTTACATTGCTCTTCACCAGGCTGAGGATGATGTCGATGTCATGGATCATCAGGTCGAGTATCACACTCACATCGGTACCCCTGGGATTAAATTGTGCGAGGCGATGCACTTCGATAAACATCGGGTCGAGGGTATGTTCTTTCAATGCTAAAAATGCAGGATTGAACCTTTCCACATGACCTACCTGGAATTTGATATTGGCTTCCTTGGCCAGTTTTACCAGTTCACGGGCTTCTTCCATGGTATTAGCCAGTGGTTTTTCCACGAAAACATGTTTGCCTTTTTTGATGGCCGCCTTGCAAAGTTCAAAATGAAAGGAAGTGGGAGCAATAATGTCTGCCGCATCACAGGCATCCAGCAGGGAGTCGATGCTGTTGAATCTTTCCAGTTGGTACCCGGTGCTTACGGCAGCGGCGGTGGCATCATCGGGATCATAAAATCCAGTAACCTCGGCGCCTTCAATCTCTTTCCAGTTATTTAAATGAAATTTTCCCAGATGTCCCGTTCCGAAAACGCCGATTTTTAGCATAGCTGTATTTATTTTTCAAAGATAAGGAGCTGCTGCTTATTTATGCTGTTGGTTGCCCTGCATCCACCGGTACTAACGGCCGGTTGTGAACGAAAAGTTTTTATTGAATGCCCTGCGGGCGCCGAACCTGTGTACGATCAGCGTTCAGCCGCCACGGTTGTTTCTTCCCAAAAGCCCATCCGGCTGAATTTTTCTATCCGGTCGCTGCAGCGTTTTTCTGCCGGTATGTTTTTCAATTCCTGTAGAACCGGCACCAGGTAATTTTTTAAGATCGTGCTGGCTTCCATGTAATCCCAATGTGCGCCGCCGAGCGGCTCAGGTATCACACCGTCCACCAATCCAAATTCCAGCATATCCTTACCTGTTAGCCGCAGTTGTTCTGCTGCCAGTTCTTTTTTATCCCAGCTACGCCATAAAATACTGCTGCAGCTTTCGGGGGAGATCACTGTGTACCAGGTGTTCTCCATCATAAACACGCGGTCGCCCACACCAATGCCGAGAGCTCCACCACTGGCGCCTTCACCGATGATCACACAGATCACCGGCACTTTTAAACGGATCATTTCAAAAATATTGCGTGCAATGGCTTCTCCCTGGCCGCGTTCTTCGGCTTCGAGGCCGGGATAAGCGCCGGGCGTATCAATGAAAGTGATAACGGGTTTGTTGAATTTTTCAGCCAGTTTCATCAGGCGCAACGCCTTGCGGTATCCTTCGGGGTTGGCCATACCAAAATTTCTTACCTGCCGCATCTTGGTATTCATGCCTTTTTGCTGGCCCACGATCATTACCGTTTCGCCTTCAAGCTGGGCAAAACCACCCACCATGGCTTTATCGTCTTTCACATTCCGGTCGCCATGCAGTTCCACGAAATTGGTGAAGATCTTGTCGATGTATTTCATCGTGTAAGGCCGGTCGGGGTGGCGGCTCAACTGTACCCTTTGCCAGGGAGTGAGATTTTGGGTAAGTTCGGTTTTTGCTTCAACGATTTTGTCTTCGAGGCCTTTGATGGCCGTACTCATATCAGCCTTGCTTTTTTCAGCCGTAGTTTTTATCACTTCTAACTGGTCGTACAGATCTTTGATCGGTTTTTCGAAGTCTAAAAACTGGCGGTTTTTTAATTCAGGCATATCAGTAGTTTACAGTGATTCGTTTGGATTTATTATTCGAAAGGGCAAATATAAAATGAAGATGGCATAATTTTTCAATAAAAATTTTGGTGTGAAATTCGAATCACCTTATCTTCGCACTCCCTAAAAAAACAGGATACCGGGTAACCGGTTGATGGTTGAAAATAAGGGTGAAAGGATCGGTAGTTCAGTTGGTTAGAATGCTGCCCTGTCACGGCAGAGGTCGCGGGTTCGAGTCCCGTCCGGTCCGCAAGATCAACATCAAATCTTACTAAAAGCGCTCAATATGCAGGTATTGAGCGCTTTTGTATTGTTTACTACTACCAAATTGTACCAACAAAGTTCAAGCTGTTCGTTTAGCAAAACAGGGGTCAAAAAACTGTTAACCGAATAACTGCCTGTTTTTTTTCAGGCGGCTCACTGAAGGAGTTGTTTCACTTCAATTATCGAATAACAGCAACCAACTTATTGGGGTATTTCCTCCACCAGTATCTCATTGCCCGCTTTGTCATAATAAGTGCAGGTCATTACATCCATGCGAACGGTCCACTTTTCAATGCCGGAACTGGCACAGTCGGCACAAAAGACGGGATAGCTGGTTTTACCTTGCTGGTGGGCTTTGAGGTCCTGTTTAAATTGTTCCATGTTTGAAACAGGCGCAATCACTAACAGGTCGTACCTGGCAGCGGAGGCAGTTTTGTAGTCGTTAGCGCCGTGAAAATCGGTATGCCCATCTGTTACATAGGTTTCGTAACTGGTAACGCCCAGGTTTTTGATCTCCCGGATATAGGCGGGGAAGTCTGCACCGGATTGCACTTTGCGGTGAGCTGCTGCGATTTGTTCAATTGTAAACATGTGTTCGTTTTTTTTTTTTTTTATTCGGTTGCCTTCATTACGGTAACGTTGTAAGCGACCATTAATGAACAGATAGATTTTAAAACATCATTTATACGCTTTCAATATTTGATGATGATGCAAAGTTGAAACTGCAGTACAAGCTGTCATTGTAAAAATCGGGTTTCTAAAAAACTTTTTGAGATACCGGGAGTATCGCCGGTAAATCGCTTACCCATTTTGAAGAAATGAGCCGGGTCGAAAAAATTGTGATCATGGCCAGGGGCTTGAGAGAATCAGCCAGTGCCGGGCTTGTCAATATTAAGGTTTTTGGTAGTACAGTTTGCCAATGGCTTACCGGGTGTATATCCTGTCATCTGCGCACTGTGATGCCGGAACCTCTATTTTTTACGGGTCTGGTATTCAGTTATCCTGTCTTTATAGCTATTGGTCTTTTCATCATAGTAGTATTTGTGAACTTTAACCGTAACAGCGCTTTTCCCCCCATCACAGGCCTCACATAATCCGCGATCAACAACTACTTTTTTCCGGCCTTTATCTTTGTAATAACCTCCTGTTGAGCCACCGGTAGTTGTCTTGCTTTTGACGCCAACATAACAGTTACAACCGGAGTTCCATACCCTTTCATAATTTGAACTGGTGGAACCGGATGTGCTGGTAGATACCCATTCTTTGTCTTTTTCGTAAGTGGTATCCATTACCCTGCCCAGGCCATGGCATTTGGGGCATAATGTTTTACTTTCTGTGTACCCTGTTAATATATTTGAATCCACGTTGTATTTGTAGCAATAAATGTTCATTCCCCCGCCCACAAGGTGATATAAAAATTTTGTGTTTTCGCTTTCAATGTCTGCATGTGGACTTTTTTCAAATGTAATATAGCTAAACAGGGGATAAGTGACAATAGTTCCATCCACGCTGCTTTTCTACCCCAGTTTTCCGTTCTTTTCATAAATTCCGATCGATTTAATGATATAATCCATAGCCTCCGCTTTATCTGCATCCTTCCCGGCAAAGGGCACTTTTTCAACCATATAATATCGTTTTTCTTTAATCGTGTAAGTCCTGTTTCCATCATACCGGAACAGTCCGTTGCCGGATCCGGGATTTATTCTGTACATATATTTTTTGCCGGCAAGGTATTCCTGCAAAAATGAGTTATATCCATAAATGGTACCGGGTAAACTCCCGATCTTTTTCCAGGCGTTACCCGTATATTCATAATAGCCGCATACGTGGTCCTCACTGGCTATGATGATGTATTGATTGAGCGGGTAGGGCAGCCAGGATATTTCCTTTAGCGCAGCGGGTGGTTCAGGCACTGCGGACTTCTTTTTTTTATAAACTTCGACTGCTTGGTCAACAAGCATTTTGATACTATCAGTATTGGTGATGAGATCCCAATGCTGATTGTTCCGCCTGTAATACCGCCATCCGGCTTTTTCATCTTTGAGGCTCGTCCTGAGTATAACATTGGAGTTATAGTCAACAAAAAGCCAATCTGCCCATTCATCCGGAGAAGGATTTACATCCACCAGTTTTTCATTTACCAATTGATACACTTTCTGCCGGAAAAAATACTGGTAGCCGATGCCGTAGGTTTTAATACAGTAAATATTATTATCAGCGTCCATTACAAACCCACGGGAGTCGAAGCCGGCAGAGTCAATCAGCGTCCAGTAAGAATAAGTGGTATCATAGCCAACAATCGTGTACTCTTTCTGTGCAGGCTTTTCTTTCATTGCCACGGGAGGCCGATGAGGTTTCTTTACCTGGCAAAACGAAAAAGTTGTAATTGACAGCAGGAGAAAACTGAGCAGTGTTTTTATTAGCAGTGGCATAACGATGTAGTTTGATGCTATGAAGTTAAGGCAGGAAGGCGAAACTTCGCCCCGGATCCCCCTCCTCACGAGCCAGCTCTCTTATACTCTCTCAATTTAATCGTTCACCATAATCATCCAACCTATAAACGCAGTCTTTTATTGAAATCCGCAAAATAATTTTTCCGGAAAGCCATCTCAACTGGAAATATTTAAGCTTATCGCTCATGCGCTGGCCTTTGGGAATAAGCTGGGGTTCAAAGTCGCTCTTTCTATCCCGTGGAATATTGAGGATCATATCACCAAGCGACTCGGTTTTGACCTTCTTGGGATAAGAGCCATTGCGGCTGTTGCCACTGTTATCTCCTTCTTTGCTATGCTTCTCATAGCCGAGATGTTCGTCCAGTTCGCCTTGGAGCATCTCCTCAACTCCCTGCTTGTACAGGTCAGTGAAAAACGACTGAAAATCTTCTTTGCATCTTTCTGGATGAGCGTATTAACGGATCTCAAAGCGAGGGGCGTAGAAGATGTCCTCATCGCCTGCACAGATAATCTTAAAGAGTTTACAGATGCTGTCAAAGGCGTTTTCCCTCAAACAGTCACGCAATTGTGCATCGTTCACCAGATCCGTAACAGTTGTAAATACGTGGTGTGGAAAGACAGAAAATCATTTTGCGCTGATCTGAAACTGGTGTATGCGGCTCCCAATAAAGAAGCTGCTCAGTCAGCCCTCGAGTCACTTGCTCTAAAATGGGAGCATAAGTATAAACATGCTATTACTTCCTGGAGAACAAACTGGGAGAATCTTACCAGCTACTTTGACTTCCCTGTCGAGATCAGGAAAATTATCTATACCACCAACACGATTGAAAATGTTAACCGCGGCATCAGGAAATACATCAAAACCAAGGTGCAGTTTACAGATGACATGGCCGCTCAAAAAGCAGTTTATCTGGCACTGATGAATATCGAAAAAAAGTGGAACATGCCCCTGCACAACTGGGGACTGATACTACACCAGTTCTTAACTATCTTTGAAAACAGATGCCAACTTTAAATACAGGTACTTATGGCATTTACACAAAATATTTTATACTCTCTTTAATAAAAAACAACTACCGCTTAGCTTCTTTGCTCAACCTGTCAATCATGGCTTCCATTTCAGCAATTTCCTTTTCCTGTGACTGGATGATTTGTTCCGATAACTTTTTAACCTCCGGATCTTGAATGTTTGCATGTTTGCTAACCATTATGGCAGATGAATGGTGTGGTATCATCGCTTTCATATACTGTACATCGCCAATAGGCGTTTGTGTCCGTAATCCCGTTAATGTAAGAGCAAAAACCACAAAACCGGAGATAATGATTGTAGTATTTACTTTTTTACTTGGGTACATGTTGCCCATCATGAGCATCATCACTATAACCATAGGTGCAACCATCAGTAAAGCCATATATAAACGGGTGGCACTGGTGTGATAATGGTCTAATTTATCCATGTTTAAAAACATTACCAGGTACATAATTACAAATGAGATTACCATGGTTACGGCAAACATTCTGTAACTCATTTTCATTGGTTTGTCATGTGTATGATTTTCCATTATTATAAAGTTTTTAATGATTAATAAACTATTGTAATACCGGCACCAAAACCCATATCACTGTCATAATGAGTAGAAAGATCAAGCCATTTGCGAACAATATATTTAAAGCCTGCCATGTACTCTTTATCTGTGTTCCACATAGCTCCAAAACGTAGCCGGGGAGTAAGTGGAATATCTTCTCTGCCTAACTGGAAACGAAATTTGCCTTTACTATCAATTCTTGCCTGTGCTTTTATCAACATAGGCAAAGTATATTCTACACCTGCAACAAATGCTTTACGGTTGTTTTGATTGGTGATCTGCCCGAAAGCATTTTTCTCCAAATCATTTACACGGTCATTTTTGTGATAATCAAACCCGATGAAGGGGAACCACCATTGCATTTTTCCGATATACCTGCCAAAATATGTTTCACTTTCATAACCATGTTCAGGATGTAAACCTAACCGCCATTCAGTTCTTAATTCATAGCGGTTACCAGGTATCATTATTTTACCATCGCTGCCATTACTTTCCAATCCTATTTCTGCCATCAGGTGCAGCATATTTTCGCTACGGAGAAACTTATTATAAGAAGCTACTTTATCCGGCACTTCAGGATTAGGCAATGAATTTTTATAACTAAACACATTTCCCATGCCTGCCATCATGTGGTATAAGATATGGCAATGAAAAAACCAATCGCCATCCTGGCTTCCTGCAAATTCAATCGTATCTCTTTCCATAGGCATAATGTCGAGTACATTTTTTTGCGGTGCATATTCGCCCTGACCATTCAATACTCTAAAATCATGTCCATGAAGATGCATGGGATGACGCATCATAGAATTATTGTATAAAATAATCCGAACATTCTGCCCCTTTTCAATCAGTATTTTATCCCATTCATTCAATACTTTGTTATTAATGCTCCACACATACCTGTTCATATTTCCGGTAAGCTCAAACTCCAATGTTTTATAAGGCGCATCCGGTAACATTGTTTTGTGGGGTGCTTGCAGCATAGCATAATTAAGTGTGGTAATGCTGCCATTGTTATTGCTATTCATGGCACTCATATCCATCCCATCATTTGCGGTACTGCTATCTGTTGATTGACTGGCATTGTGGTCGTGTTGCATAGCCGCACCCTGAAGTTCCGGATACATTACGCTGTTCATGTCCATCTTCTGCAAAGTCATTTCCATATCCATCTGCTTCATATCGCCATTCATCTTCATCATGTCGTTCATCATCTTCATGCCTTCAAAGTATTTAAGACGGGGAAGTATAGGGGCATGCATTTTCTTGCCACTGCCGAGCCACAGTGATGCTGCTTTAGTACGATCTTCAGGTGTTGCTCTAAATTCATAACTCATATTATCCGGAATAGTAACCACTACATCATAGGTTTCAGAAACACCAACAATCAATCTATCCACTTCTATTGGCACAACATCATTTCCATCATTAGCTATAACTGTCATTTTACCACCTCCATATCCTAACCAGAAATAAGAAGAACCACCAGCATTTACAACCCGCAATCTTATACGGTCACCTTTTTTAAATTGTGTTGCTTCGCTGTCTGGTTTGCCATTGATGAGGAATTTGTCATAGTACACATCGCTTACATCCATTGCATTCATTCGTTTCCATTCGTTGGTAACTTTAGTTCCAAAATGCCCGCTGGCAATGGCTTCTGAATAACTCTGAGTGCTTCCTTTTTTTATGGCGTACCAATCATTCACCGTACGCAATCTCCGTTGTACCTGTTGCGGATTTTCATCTGTCCATTCACTTAATACAATGGTCTGTTCTTTGTTGTAACTGCCATTGCCCTTCTCCGGCATTTTCATGTTCATCTGCATAGCATCGTCACCCATACCCATGCTCTGCATATTGTGCATGGAATGATCCTGCATCATTGCAGTATCTTTTTGCATGGGCATTTGCTGTTGCATTGTTGCCATGTAATCCATTTGCTCCGGTCTTTTTTTAAAGATCAATGCACCGTATACACCAATCTGTTCCTGTAAACCACTGTGCGAATGATACCAATATGTACCATTCTGCACTACTTTAAACTTATATAAGTGGGTTTCTCCCGTGTGAATGGGCTGAGTAGTAAGATAGGGAACACCATCAAACTGGTTGGGAAGAATAACGCCATGCCAATGAACAGATGTTTCATGCATTGCTTTGTTATGGACATAAATTTCAGCGGTGTCACCTTCTGTAAAAACAAGGTCCGGACCAGGCAAAGTGCGGTTTACTGCAAAAGCATGTTTTTGTTTGCCGGTATAGTTTACCATAGTATCGGTTACATACAAATCATACCGAACTGTTTTGCCGGACTGCATGTTTACCTTTCCTCTAAATAAAGGCATGGTATCCATCGACATCTTTTCCATATCGTTCATAGATACAGACATATTATGCTTCATGGAAACACTGTCTTTTTTTGTTTCCGTTTTATTATCCATCTTCATTTCATTTTGGGGATTAGAAGATGGTTTATTTTTTTTCAACGGCATTTTTATTTTCTTTTTTTCAAGGTGCATCCCACATTTGGGACATTTGCCCGGTTTATCGCTTAGCACTTCGGGATGCATCGGACAAGTGTAAATTTCCTTTGTTGTAGTTTGTTCTTTGGTCGCAGGCATATTGTGACCTTCGTGCTGAGCAAAAGAATTTACTGATACCAATAATAAAAATGCTATTGAAAAAATATACTTCATTATACCATGATTTATGTAAGGGCAGGGCATATAAAGCCCCGCCGTTTATTGAATGGTTTCCGTAACCTTACCACAAGTAAGCATACTGCTACCGTAGTAAGGATTTTTGATGTCTTTTTCATTGCTTAACCATGATGCTTTTTTCATCGGGCGATACTGTATATACACGGGAGCAGATGCGAACTTTAGTGCCTTTGCTACTTCTGTCATATTGGTTGAAAAGTTGGCGAAGGATGCTCTTTGCTTATCAATACTATTGGCATTGGCAATAGTGCCGGCGTCTTTCAACAGCGTATTTACATTACCTTCTGAGATAACAGTATAGGAAATTCCATTAATATTTTTAATGAACGAAGTAGCCGCTTCAGACGCTGCTTTACTATTACCTGCCACCAGTGCATCTTTTACGTGATAGTATGATTGCAGCACCTGGTTAAGGCGATTATTGGTAGCACTATCCTGTGCGAAAGTGGTAAAGGAAAATACTGACATGAAGATTGCAATAATTGCTACTGTCTTTTTCATAATGTTTATCATTTAGCTTTATTGATTTACTACCTCTGCTTTGTAACCAGCCTTTGTAACAATCTCCCTTATCTTTTCGTCAGATAGATTGTCCGTTTCCACCGTTAATAATTTATTAGGACTTTGTGTATCCACTTCCCAATGTTGGATTTCGTTGTTTGCGTTGAGGTGGGGTGTTATATTGGCAACACAGCCACTGCAATTGATATTTGTTTTGAATGTATGTTTCATAATATATTGTTTATACAAATTTCCAAAAAGTCTTTGTTGTGTTGGTACATCATTATGGATATTAGTTACACTTAAATTGTGCTATAACTTCAACCATTTTAACCGCAAACTGTTCGATACCACACTAACACTACTTAATGCCATTGCCGCACCGGCAATCATAGGGTTTAACAAGAAGCCTGTGAATGGATACAAAATGCCTGCCGCAATGGGGATACCTATAATGTTGTAAATGAATGCCCAAAAAAGGTTTTGTTTTATCGTAACCACGGTGTGTTTTGATAATTTGATTGCTTGTGGAATTTTTGACAGGTCGGATGAAATGATGGTCATTTTTGCCACATCCATCGCTATATCACTTCCCTTGCCCATTGCAATACTTACATCAGCTTGTGCCAATGCGTTGCTGTCATTAATGCCATCGCCCACCATTGCAACAACTTTTTCCTGTTCCTGCAATTTCTTTACAAAGCTGGCTTTATCGGCAGGTAATACTTCTGCCTTGTAGTGCCTGATACCTACCTGCGCTGCAATTGCTTTTGCGGTTTGTTGATTATCGCCAGTAAGCATGTACACTTCTATGCCTGCATCCTGCAATTCCTTTATGGCTGCAATAGATGTTTGTTTTATTTTGTCTGCAATGGCAATAGCAGCAAGGGCATTCTCTTTATCAGCCAACCAGATCACCGTTTGTGATTTTGACAGCCATTCGTTAGCTGCCTGTTGTAATGCAGGCTCTATACTTATATTTTCGGCTTTTATCAATGCAGGGCTTCCTAAAAAGTAACTGTTGCCACCATGCATCACTTTCACTCCTTTGCCGGTAATGCTTTCAAAATGTTCAAGCGGTACAGTTTGGGTTTGCTCTTTAAAATGACGCACTACTGCTTCGGCTAAAGGGTGTTCTGACTGTTGTTCGATACTAAAAAGCAGCTTAGTTAATTCTTGTTCTGCTGCCCCGTTTTTCCAATGAATGGCGGCTACTTCCGGCTTGCCTTCTGTTATGGTTCCGGTTTTATCTAACACAATAGCATTTACTTTTTTAGACAGTTCCAAACTTTCTGCATCTTTTATCTGGATGCCATTTTCTGCACCTTTGCCTACGCCTGCCATAATTGCTGTAGGTGTGGCTAACCCCAAGGCACAAGGGCAGGCAATAACCAATACTGTAACCAGTGCCAGCAAACCTTGCGTTAAACCATTTTCTCCCCCCAATATTACCCATACAATAAGACTTAGGATAGCTATCAGAATAACAACAGGCACAAAGATGCCTGCAATTTTATCCACCAGCTTTTGAACCGGTGCCTTGCTTCCCTGGGCTTCCTGCACCATCTTTATAATTTGCGCCAACACTGTATCGCCGCCTACCTTGTTTGCTACAAACTGAAAACTGCCTTTCTGGTTAATGGTTCCTGCGAACACCTTATCATCTTTCTTCTTTTCAACAGGGATGGGCTCTCCGCTTATCATGCTTTCATCCACGAATGATGTTCCTGAATTTACTGTTCCGTCCACTGCAATCTTTTCTCCGGGCTTTACCAGTAAGGTATCTCCCACCTTTACAGAGGCAACCGGCATTTCCATCTGGTGTCCACCTTTATGAACAACTGTCACGGTTTTGGGCTGTAAGCCCATGAGTTTTTTTATAGCGGATGATGTATTTCCTTTAGCTTTTTCTTCCAGCATTTTACCCAACAAAATAAAAGCGATCACAACGGCTGCAGCCTCAAAATAAACGTGTGCATGTAAGCCTTTGCTATGCCAATACTGCGGATAGATAGTATTGAAAACGCTGAACAGATACGCCACACCTGTACTCAAAGCCACCAGTGTATCCATATTGGCGGAACGGTGTTTTGCCTGCTTCCATGCACCAATAAAAAATAGCGAGCCGAATATGAGCACTACCGGAGTTGACAATGCCCACATGATGTAATTGGCATAAGGAATGTTCATGAAAAACATGCCGATAAGAACCAGCGGGACTGAAAGCGCTATTGAACCGATTGTTCTTTTCTTCAGTGTTTCAAATTTTTTTCTGTGTACTTCTTCCAGGGCGTCTTTCGCTTCTTCGGTTTCATCAATCATTAAATCATAACCAATACCTTGCAAAGCTGCTTTTAGTTTTTGAGGATCTGTGAGTGTGGGTATGTATTCTACCTGGGCAGTTGCATTGGCATAATTTACAGAAGCTTTCACCACTCCTGCGGTGTTTTGCAAAATGCTTTGTGAACTGCTGGCACAGGATGCACAGGTCATATTAAGCACCGGGAATGTTTTCTTCACTGTATCTACATCATAACCCAAATCACGGATTGCCTTAACAGCTTTCGGCAAGGTTTCCAATTCATCATCTGTAGTAATAACAGCCCTGTTATTATTGAGTTCGACTTTATGGGTTTTAATGCCTTCAACAGTGCTGAGCCCTTTGTCGACAATAAGAGCACAGTGTTCACTTTCCACACCGGAAAGCGGTATATTGATAGTATCTGTTTGTTTGCTCATCTTTTGCCTGATTTAATAATACAAAGTTGAGACAAACAAACTACCCAACTATTACAGCATTTTGGGAAAGATGTATAGATAAATGGTGGGAAGTAGCCGTAAAGAATTAATCTTTCACTGCATCAATGGGCTTGCGGTGCAATGCCCCGAGGTTTTTAAATTGAGATGGTGTCATACCAGTTAATTTTTTAAACTGGCTGGATAAATGTTGGGTGCTGCTGTACCCCAGGTGAAAAGCCATTTGGCTAAGGGATTGTTCATCGTAGATGAGCCATTCTTTTACTTTCTCAATTTTTTGCAGAATAAAAAACTGTTCTATGGTGATACCCTCTACTTCGGAAAATAATTTGCTCACGGAAGAATAGTCCTTATAAATATTATCGCTGATGAATTTGCTGATACTAAAATGTTCTTCTACGCTACCGCTTTGCACTTTTTGAATAAGCAGATTTTTCACCTGTTCAATCAATTGTGTTTTCTGATCGTCGAGCAGTTCAAAACCTGTTTGCTCTAAAGCTTCTGCAAACTGCTGTAACTTGGTTATTGAGGGTTCTTTTGCTAATTCTACTTCTCCCAGCCGTACATATTTTGCCTTCAGGTTGTGCGTTGCCAACAACTGCTGTACTGATGTAATGCAGCGGGGGCAAACCATATTTTTTATAATGAGTTTCATAATTGTTTTATTTACAAAAACCAAAGGTTTTTCTTTCCAAATTCCGGCAGGTTGCCATCGGCGAAATGCGGATAGATTTGTGCCACCATTTCAGGGTAGCGAATTGTTACTGGCAGGTTTTGCTGGCTTATGCTTTTCCAATACATGCGGCTGAACTGATACACCTGGTCAACTAACTGACGTAATACTGCCGGATCATCAATGATGCCATCCTGTGATGCCCGGATGGATAGCTTGATTGGAAAATGATAATCCCTGTCTCCTAACTTGCTGTTCCAGTAATACCGAACATTATTGAACAAAAGGTATTTGTTAAACCCAACACTCACATACCTGCCACTCATAGGCATTTTACCCGATGCTTTCATATCAAATCCAATTAGCTCCTGACTGTCTGTTTTGTTGATGGTAACAACGATAACAGGTATTTCCCTGTCGCTAATATCTTTGAGCATATCAAGTATTGGCTTCAGTTCTTTCCGGAACAGCAAATTCACTTTCTTTTGTGTCGGGTTTTAACGTCGTGATTTCGCCGATATATTCTCCATGTACACCCGGGATTATTGCTAATTCAGAATGTGCAATTTGTCGGTGTAGTTCAAGGGCGTGTTCGGGTGTAATAATGTCTTTGTCAGCGATGATGATTAAAGCCGGTGCTTTAATGGATTTTATCTGCCCGTCTGAAATATCTTTAAAGTTTACCATTCTTTTTGCATCCCTGTCGTGCATTACCTGTAACCCACTTGCGTCCGGTGCAACCCGTTTGTAGGCTGTTTTCAGTTGTTCGGGCATAGTTTCCAATTTTACCTGTTTCATAAAATCCCAAAACCATCCGGGAACGCCGTTGCGTTTTGCAAGTGCTGATGCTACTACAATTTTGTTGACAATTTCCGGGTGCCTGATAGCAATTTGTAAAGTTGTGGTTCCGCCATTGCTGAAACCAAAAAAGTCAGCTTTGTCAATGTGTAAGTTTTTTAGAAGCGTTGCAATGTCGTCCGCGTCTTGTTCAAACGACAGGTCCGCATTTCTGTCACTTGTTCGTCCGTGTGCTTGTAGTTCAACCGCAATTACCTGCCTGTTTTTTGCGAACAAAGGAATAACTTTTTGGAAGTTGGATTGAATGGTTGAGCCACCACCGTGAATGAGCACAAGCGGATTGCCTTTTCCATAGATCTCGTAATACATTTTCAGTCCGTTCACGTCTGAATACCCGCTGTCAAAGCTCAATCTGCCTGTCGTTACTGTTGCCATCGTTTTAGTTGCTGTTCTGTTATCGTTGCAGGATGTTAAATTAAAAAACGTCAGGCCAAAAATTGCAATTATTTTTTTCCCTGTCGTCCGTTTGCCGCCTGTTGTGTAGTGCTCCTTACTGCTGACGATCCACTGTCGGGTACTCAACCCCTTTGCAACCAGTGCGCAGCTACCATCTAAAAAACATTTTACACGTCACCGTATAATTACGGCCCCGCCGCTGCTTTTACGAAGTAGAATTGCATTTGGTAGTTAGCCTTATTCTTTTGTACCTTGTTAAAACGGCCCGTTCGAAAGGGGGCTTTTCAATTATCATTCAACCATTGCTGCTTTGTGAGGCCTTGAGTAACAACCAACCACCGCTGGCAAATCAGTCAGTACGTGAAAACTACCCTGCAGGAATACAACTATAACATGATGACGTTCTTGAAAATATTGATGTTGGAAGACAGTGCAGCCGATGCGGAACTGATTCAGTATGCCGTTAAAAGAGCCTGGCCCCATTGCGAATTCAGCGTGGTAATGAATGAACCGGATTTCCTGCAACAAATTGAGCAGTTTAAACCCGACCTGGTTTTATCCGACAATACCCTTCCTCAATTCAGTGCCACTGAAGCGCTTCGTATCTTCAAAGCGCTGCAGTTACCCATCCCCTTTATCCTCGTAACCGGTACCGTTTCAGAAGAGTTTGCTGCTGGCATTATTAAGCTGGGGGCAGATGATTACATTTTGAAAAGCAGCCTCATCAGGCTGCCTGCTGCGATGGAAGCGGCCCTTAAAAAGAGAAAAATTGAATTTGCCATTAAGCAAAACGAGGAGATCAGGAAGCATATACTGAATGCATCTCTTGACGCCATTATCTGCATTGACGGGTATGGCGCCATCACTTTCTGGAACCTGCCGGCGGAAAGGCTGTTGGGCTGGAGAGAAAATGAAATACTGGGTAAAAATCTTGCCGATGTTATTATCCCGGAGCCATTCAGGGAGCTGCATAAAAAAGGTTATCGCAGGCACCTGATGAATGAACAGGCACAGGTACTAAACAATTTTAGTGAAGTATTGGTGCTCAACAGGGCCGGACAGGAGATCCCGGCGGCACTCGCCACTGTGTCGCTACGTTATCCCGATGGTAATTTCTTTTGCGTCTTCATCCGCGACCTGCGGGAAACCCGGAAGGCAGCCGCGGCCTTAAAAGAAATGGAAAGAAAAATAACCGAACAAAAAATACAGGAGCAGAAAAAAATATCCAGGGCGATCATTGAAGCGCAGGAAGCAGAAAAAAATTATATCGGCCAGGAGTTACACGATAACATCAGTCAACTGCTCGCGGGAACAAAAATGTTCTTAAGTGTTGCTGCCAAACAAAATGAGGGCTTAAGGCCGGTGCTTTCATACCCGATAGAGTTAATTGAAAATGTAATTGAAGAACTTAGGCTCTTAAGCCACAGGCAGGTAACGCCCCTGAAAAATATCCAGTTGGGCGAAATGATACAGGAATTACTGCACAACCTGGGTCGTACCCGCCAGTTGGCAGTGAAATTTGACTACGCCATCAGTGACGAATTGTTATCCGACGATCTAAAGCTCAATGTGTACAGGCTTATCCAGGAACAGATGAATAATATTGTAAAGCATGCGGGCGCCTCTGAAGTGGAGATTTCAATAAAAATAAAGATGAAAGTGTTGCTGGTTCGTGTTATTGATAACGGGAAGGGATTTGTGTTGAGCAACCGGCGAAAGGGAATAGGCATCTCCAATATGATGAACCGGGTTGAATCCTATAATGGAAAAATGGACATAAAAAGCAGCCCCGGGAATGGCTGCATGGTCTGCGTGAAAATACCGGTACAAAGCGGTGAATGATCCTGCGTATTTTAGATGACACGGAAGAGACTTTGTCAGCTCTTTCAGCCTGAAGGTTTTTTTACGGTTGCTGTTTCGCTTTCTCCGGGTTCTTCTATTGGTTTGCTATTACGATGGCAGCGGTTCATTGTGTCAGGATGGGTTTTATTGTAATGATACAGTCATCTGGTCTTCAGTAAAATATTTGCCTTTCCATTTTATTGCATTCCTTTCTGAGCCAAATGTTTTAAACCCAAATTTCTCATACAGCTTTTTTGCGTTGTCGTTATTGGCTATAACGGTCAGGTTGATCTGCTCAATGTCAGCGATCTTCTTTACTCTTTCCAGTAATGTTCCCACCAGTTTTTTAGCAATGCCCTGTCCCCGAAATTCTTTGGCAACATACATTCTGAACAGAATACCCTTATGTCTTAATTTTTCCCGGTCGCCACCGTCACGGGAAAAACTTACAATACCTGCTAATTGATTGTGCGAATAAGCTCCAAGTGTAAAGCTGTCATCACAGTCTTTAGTGGAGAATGGTGCGTGTAAATCA
>CAYVLT010000070.1:0-16863 GCA_964452405.1 uncultured Ferruginibacter sp. | reverse complement strand
CCTTTTGCAATGTTTGCGCTCTTAACAACCCTTAAACTTTTAATCATGAGCAAACACCACCAGTTCTTCGACACCGTCAACCAGATCATCTCCTATGGTATTGAAAAAAAGATCCTGCACCTCACCACTTCCACCGAAGCCTTTAACGGCAACCGGATCATTATTGAGGATAAACCCGTTCTTAATTTCGGATCCTGTAGTTATCTCGGCCTCGAATTTCATCCCGCACTCAAAAAAGCTGCCCAGGATGCCATCGAAAAATTTGGCACCCAGTTTTCTGAATCGAGAGCCTATGTTTCACTCGGACTTTACCGGGAACTGGAAACAAAGCTGGCCCGCATCTTTAACGCACCGCTCGTGATCACTCCCACCACCACCCTCGGTCACATTGCCTGCATACCCGTAGCCGTAGCCGATGAGGATGCTGTGATCATGGACCACCAGTTACACAACTCAGTACAAACCGCCGTGCAACTCGTAAAGGCCCGGGGAGTACACACCGAACTGATCCGCCACAACAGGATGGACCTGCTGGAAGAAAAGATCAAAACACTCAGGGGAAAACACCGCGTGATCTGGTATATGGCCGACGGCATCTATTCCATGTTCGGCGACCGTTGCCCCGTAGAAGAAATTTACCGCCTGCTCGACCGATATCCGGAACTGCATTTTTACGCTGATGATGCACACGGCATGAGTATTCATGGCAGGCATGGCCGTGGTTTCCTGCTGGCTAACCGGGAGATACATCCCAAAATGATCATGGCCACTTCCCTTAATAAAGCATTTGCATCCGGGGGCGGACTGCTGGTATTCGGCGATGCAGCACTGGCAGCTAAAGTGGCCAATGTTGGTGGCCCGCTGCTCAGCTCAGGCCCTATGCAACCCGGTGCACTCGGTGCAGCCATAGCCGCCGCCGACCTTCACCTGGGCGATGGAATGGCCACCATGCAACAGGAATTAAAAGACAATATTGAATTCACCAGGTTACTGCTTCACAAATACAGGTTGCCGGTAATCTCCGAACCGGGGGCTGCCATTTTTTTTATCGGGGTAAGCCTGCCAAAACTGGGTAACCATATCATCCGGAAAATGCTGGATGCCGGCTTTTACCTGAATCTCGGGGTATTCCCCACCGTGCCCATGACACAAACGGGTATCCGCTTCACCATTACCAGGCTGCACAGTTTCGCAGATATAGAACAAATGGTCAGCACCCTTGCCGCCATTTTCCCGGTAGCCATGAAAGAAGAAGGTATCAACCTCTGCCAGGTTTATAAAGCGTTTAAAATGCCGATGCCCGAAGAGGTGAAACTGCAACAAACAATTGACGACATGTTACGTCAAACCTTACTGCTTAACCTCCTTCATTACAAATCAATAAATGATATACACCCGCATGAATGGGACCAGCTCTTCAGCGGAAAAGGCACATTTGACTGGAAAGGCATGGCGCTGCTGGAAGCTGCATTTACCGGCAACCAACTGCCCGAACACAACTGGCAGTTCGACTATTTGATTGTTAAAGACCAGGAAGGTCAAATCGTGGCAGCCTGCTTTTTTACTACGGGCATCTGGAAGGATGATATGCTGTCACCTGCAGGTGTATCCGCACAGGTGGAAAAATGCCGGGAAACCGACCCTTACTACCTCACCAGCAAAGTAGTGTGCTGCGGTTCCCTCCTTACCGAAGGTGAACACCTGTACCTGCAAAGGGATACACCCCTATGGAAAGATGCCCTGCAGCTTGTTTTTGAAAAAGCCTACCAGTTGCAGGAACAATACAAAGCCAACCAGGTATTGTTCCGCGACTTTCATGGTACCGATAACTGCATTGAACAACTGATGGTGGATAACGGCTTTTTTCGCATACAGATGCCTGACAGGTACCTGATCGATGATCTCTCCTGGAATGACCCACAGGAATATAGTAACCGGTTGTCCCGTAATTCAAAACGGCAGCTAAGGAAAAAAGTATTGAGCAATACAGAAAAGTTTAAAGTGTTGTACCACCACCGTGAAACCACCCACGGGCAACCGGGCCACTGGTACCAGCTTTACAGGAACGTGAAAGAGAGAAGTGTTGAACTCAATACTTTCCCGCTGCCGGAAAAACTCTTCCACCTCCTTGTTGACAGCACCGATTGGGAAGTGATCGAACTCACCACGCTGGCGGCTGACGGCTCCCCCCAGCCAACACCCTGTTGTATGGTACTATGCCACCGGGCGGGCCAGGCTTATATTCCGATGGTTATCGGGCTCGACTACGAGCTCAACCGGCAACTGGGTATTTACCGCCAGGCCTTATACCAGGTGGTGCTCAGAGCCAAAGCCCTGGGTAAAAGCCAGGTATTCTTCGGATTTTCTGCCGGCACCGAAAAGGAAAAATTCGGCGCTGCCGCCAGCCCGGTGTATGCCTATGTTCACAGCACAGACAGCTATAACGCACAGGCCATCGCCTCCCTCTCCATGCTGATGAATACCGCACGTATCTGATAAACCATCCATCGTACAAACATATGTTTTGCACACCCGATATACTGTACCGGCATAAGCTGTTTAAGGCCCGCTGTGGCGGGACAAATATCATCTTCACGGAAAACAGGATTGGCAGGACAAATCCACAACCGCTGCTCTCCTTCCTGCTTCACCGATATCAATCATTCAATGCAGGTTAGCAAGGGAGAATTTACCCGTTTCAGCACCGGCGGGAGAATGCAACTGCTGCTCCTGTACGGCACAGCCGTAATGCAAATGCACCTGGCGCAACATTCCCTCATCATTTATAAAATCTTCAAATACTATGTGGCAGTTATAACATCAACCGCTCCCGGCAATCCCATCTGTTCCGTTGAACCGCTCACAGGCAACCTGCCCGCTTTCTTCCGGAACACGGCCGGCCTTCTTTAAAAAAAAGCCGTCATCACCCGGCTTATATTTCATCATTTAAAAAGATACCACCATGCATTGGCCCATCTGAATATAAAATATCCAATACCGGGCTTTGATTGCTCAAAGTCTGTCAAAACAACCTGTTTTGTTTACCATGACTAAGCATTTATACTTAATTAAAATCATGGTACCATTACAATAAAATCCGTTTTTCAACGGATTTTATTGTAACAGGCAAACGCAAATTTTGAGGTTCACTCAAAAAATTGCGCTGTGACATTTCATCATTACGACATTGAACGCATCCAGGAGGCCATGGACATCATCCTTAAAGACCTCAGCCGGCACCTTACCATCAACCAGCTTGCAATGGAAGTGGCACTCGGTAAAACAAAACTCAAGGAAGGATTCAGGGTGTATTATGGCAAAGGCGTGTATGCCTGCCTGCGGGAAGCCCGCATGCACCGTGCTATGGAACTGGTAACCGGTACTCACAAAAGCTTTAAGTCCATCGCCAGGGAATGTGGCTTTAAATACTACAACAACTTTATCGCTGCATTCAGCAAACAGTTTGGCCGCACACCAGGGCAGGTCCGTAAAGAGGCTTTCCCCGGTTTGAACCAATAGCATAGCGATTGCGACCCACGTAATAATAAAACGGCAGCAGCTTTGTATCATCAAAAAAATGAACCATGCAATTCAGTCCACGCCTGCAACATCGCTTCGCTGAAGCTGCCTGTTTTATCCTTGTGCTTTTATTCATGTATACCGGCTGCAGTAAACTGCTTACACGGCAAACCTTCGCCAACCAACTGGCACACAGCATACCTTCCCCCACCATCACCGGCCTGCTCAGCTGGATGATCCCCCTTACAGAGATCATCACAGCCATCCTCCTGGCCATTACTGCAACCCGCCTGCGGGCCTTGTATGCTGCTTTGTACCTGCTGGTGATCTTTACAGCGTACATTAGTTTCCTGCTGCTCACCGATAAAAATCTTCCCTGCTCCTGCGGTGGCATTATCGCAGCGCTTAACTGGGAACAACACCTGGTTCTGAACCTCCTGCTGTTAACACTCTCCATAACAGCTATACGCATACAGGGAAACCGCA
Source organism: uncultured Ferruginibacter sp. (assembly GCA_964452405.1). Lineage (GTDB taxonomy): Bacteria > Bacteroidota > Bacteroidia > Chitinophagales > Chitinophagaceae > Ferruginibacter. The sequence goes on along the minus strand of CAYVLT010000070.1, from coordinate 12,858 downwards.
TTCTCACCCCTCAACAATTACAATCATGAAAAAACAACTTTTATCTCCCACTGCCTTGCTGGCTATTGCCGGCGCCCTCGCCAGCCTTGCCTGGTTGAATGTCCCTCATCAGAATACCGCGTTCTTTGAGTTTAACGAAGCCCGCTATCAACCAGATTATTTTAATGTACAGGATGAGTCCAGGTGGATCAAAGTAACAGATATGGGTGCCTGCGGAAATGAACCTGTTAAAGCCTGCCGCATCGAAGTGGAACTAAAATATACCCGCGGTGGTTACCTGTTGCCCACCACTACCCTGGTGGCGCAGGAATCTTCGCCTGGTGTTGCCTACATTACCGGCGGCAATGTACTACACATCCGTAATAAAAAATGACCATCAGTAAGAAGCGTTTATACCTTACCGGTAGCTACCCTGCAGGCAGGTGCACACTGCCCGGCAGCTTTAGTATCCTCTATCCACATTATTCACAATTAAATTTTAAAACATGAAAAAAGCAAGCATTTCCCTTTTCTCCCTGGCTGCCATCCTCCTTGCGATCGGCAGCAGTGCATTCACTGCGCCCAACAGTGCCCATCCCACCGCCAACTCCTTTTTTGAATTCGACTACGCACACTATGCGCCAACGCTCACCAATGTGCAGGATGAATCAAAATGGATCAGGGTGTCAGATCTCGGCACCTGCAACAACAACCCGGTAAAAGCCTGCCGCATCGAAGTGGCGCCTGCTTATGTAAGCGGTTCTACCCTGCTGTCCACAGCCAATATCGGGGCGATGGAATCCAGTACAAATATTGCCTACGTGGTATCAGGCAATATCGCTACCATCAGGAATAAAAATTAAACTCCTGCGGGTAAAAAAAAGGTGGCTGTAAAACCCAGCCACCTTTTGTTATTAGTTCTGCTCCATCCCCGATTGCTCTATCACATCGGCAGGCAACTGCAATGCATACCGCTTGTCGTTCGGTGGTAAAGTAAAACGTTCACCGGCCACCACCCGGGTCAATTCAATGCCGGCATCTTCTTTATTCAATCTCTTAATGTCCATCCAGCGAAGGCTCCCCCGGCACAATAGTTCCTTCCTGCGTTCCAGCAGAATTACCTGCAGCAGCTGTTCCGGCGTGCCGGCAACAACCGGTACAAAACTACCGGTGGCAAACCGGTTTTCCAGTAACCGGTTCAGTAACAAAAGCCCCTCATCCAGGTTACCGGCACGTGCAGCACATTCTGCCGCTGTTAATATAAGTTCGTCAGTGGCAATGCCGCTGAACAAACCATAGTCCGCTGCATAATTACCTGCAAATTGCCGGTAGCTGCCTGCTTCTGAAAACAACACCGTTTTACGCAAATCATTATCGTTGTAGGAAGCATACAGAAGTGTATCAATCCTGGCACTACCAAACAACGGATGGTACAGCGACAGGTAAAAATTCATCGTGCTATAAAAGATCGTTTCACTGTTAACACGCTTAAAACGATAGTAGTTACCCATATCAACTTCGGCTGCATCGTTATAGTTGATCAGGCTGCCCTTTAATTGCAAGGCCTGTCTGGCATAATGCCCGGCGCTGTCGTATAGCCTCATGTTTAAATAAGTCCTTGCCAGCAAACCATAGGCTGCACATTTTGAGGGCCGCGTGGTATTATCAGGCAGGTTGGGTAACAGGCCTGCAGCTTCCTTTGCATCGGCAACAATCTGTTCATAACAGGTTTTTACCGGTGCCCGAACCGATGCTCTATTAAAGTCGGTGCCCAACCTCAGCACTATCCCTGCATCAACTGCAGCCGTAGCGGCATCGTATGCTTTGCTGAACAATCCCGACAATTCCAGGAAATACCAGGCCCTGTAAAAAAGGGCCGATCCCTTTACATTGTTCCACCGGCTAACCTCCGCCGCTGCCGGGGTGATGCTGGCAATCCTTTCCAGGCAGGTATTGGCATTGTACACGGCGCTGTAGGCCAGCGACCAATCGTTGATATACCGGTATTCAAAAGGCTCCCGCAGGTAAACGTGCTGCTGAAAGATATTCTTCGCCTGAAAACTATTATCCTCCAAAAAATAATCATCGGCTGACGCAGCTCCAAAGGCTGCCGTATTATAATTCATAATGCCGGCATCATCCAGCAGGCCCTGCAGATCATCCAGCGTGGATGGCACAATAAGCGAACTGTCTGATTTAATGTCGAGGTATTTTTTACAACCTGCATTCACCAGCAACAACAGCCACATAACGGCAAATATTCTTTTATAATGATTCATACGTATTTTTTTAAATGATTAAAAATTACAACGCAGGCCGGCGCTCCATATTCTTGAGGGTGCAATCCCCGCAGGATAGTCCGGATCAACCTGTTGCTTATTGGCCCGCCAGATAATACCGAGGTTGGCGGCATTGGCATAAAATTCAATACCCCTGATCGCACCAGCCTTACCTGCTTTCAGCAACGGGCTCCAGCTAAGGTTGATATACTGCAACCTTACATGGGCTGCGTTGATCACATTCACTGCTGAATTGAGGTAAAAATTATCCCTGAAAAAATCATTGGGATAGTTAAAGGATGGAACACTGGTGAATGCTTCATCACCCGGCTGCTGCCAGCGCTTTGCAAAATCCGCATGGCCGGAACCGGAGTAGATCAACGCATCATAACTGATGGAGGGCTTAAAGGAATAGTAACCCAGTTTATAAGCCAGGTTTACCGACAATGAAAACTGCTTCCAGCTAATGGTATTGATAAATGAACCAAAAAAATGTGGTGTACCTGAACCGATGTACTGCAGGTTGCCATTGTCGAGTTCCTTTTCGCCAGCCTCATTACTGATGGCATAATAGTCTGTGCTCAGTTGCCCGTTCACATAACCCTGTGGGTTACCTGCGGCATCCAGGCCGCCCCATTTATAAGCAACTATACCGTACAGGTCTTTACCTACCACAGGGATAATCGAATTGCCTCCGCCAATCAGCAGGTGGGCCTTGTTGGCATAAGGACTAAAGTACCTGGCAGTGATGGTTTTATTATAACTCAGCAACAGTGTGGTTTCCCATTTAATGCGGCGATTGATATTGATGCTTTTCAATACCACATCAATGCCTGTACCTTTTGAGTTGGCCACATTTTTCACCACCACACTGCTGAAGCCTGCCGCTGTATAATCAAAACTTGTTTCGCCCAGCAGGTCAATCCCGTCTTTCCGGTACCAGTCAATTGAACCGGAAAGCAGGTTATGCTGCAAAGAAAATGCGATCCCTATATTCAGTTGCCTGCTTTTCTCCCAACGCAGGTCAGGATTATTCAACGTCTGAATCCTGTAAAAAGGGTAATTGGTAAAATTCTCATTGCCTACATACATGGCTACCGGGCTGGCCGTTTTGGTAAGATCAACGTTACCACTGAAACCATAGGAAACCTTCAGCCGCAACTGTTCCACCAGCCTGCTGTGGTAAAATGGTTCTGCTGAAATTTTCCATCCTGCGCCAACCGACTACAATGGTTTCCAACGGTCATTGGTGTTGGCCCCAAATATATTGCTGCCATCACGCCTGGCACTGGCGGAAATACTGTATCGTTCCTTAAAAGTATAAGCTGCATTTGCATAAGCCGACACAAAACGATACACCGTTTTTGAGGCAGCAGGTTGGCCGGAAATGGTATTGTCCCATCCATAAATAAAATCAGGATAGGCATTTACAAAATCAGTGGCTGCAAGGCTGAGCGGGTCGGCATGATACCCATAAACTGTATAGCTGTTGCTGCTACCCCTCACCTGCCGTTGCTCTGCCCCCGCCATCGCCTGCATCGCATGCTTTCCCACCGTCTTCTTAAAATTCAGTTGTGCCCTTAGCGTATGCGAATGGGTGCTGGTGAAACCGAGGGTACGCATGCCACCGGGTGCTACAATATAATTAACCGTACCTGTTTCCCTGTTCACCTGGCTAAAGGAATTAATGATATTCCTGGCGGCATAACTCTGTATGTCTGCCAATCTTTCATTATCGCCTGCCTGCACCTGGTACTGGTACTTAACCTCAACGCCCAGGCTGCTGTTGATGGCATACCCCAGGCCCACCCTGGCATATAGTTCCTGCAGGTTAACTGTTGTGCGGTCATGTTGGTAATCATCCAGCGGATAATACTTCCAGTCAAGCAGCCGGCCTGCACCCGCTGTATCAGTAAAAGCAGGGTTCAGATCAGTTGCTACCGGTAACGCATGTCCATTTTCATCTGCAATGCTGTAATAGGGCACATTGCGCTCTCCCGGCCTGGTACTGCCGTACCCTTCCACACCCGACACGGAATGGCTGTTGGTATAGTACACCCCTGTTTCCAGCCGCAGTTGTTGTAATGGTTGAAAAGTATTTTCCAGTTTAATGTTCAGCTTATGATCCCGGCTGCGCAGCTCCCTGTTGTTATCATCAAAAGCCACTGAAAAAGTATAAGCATTGCTGCCGCTGCCGCCACGCATGCTGATGCCATACTGCTGCGTTACAGCAGGCTGGTACACGTATTTCAAAAACTGGTCCCTGCTGTCGGTAGCTTTCAGTTTGTTCAACCCTGCGTCGGCTTCCGCTGCAGTAATGGTACCATTCCTTTTTTTCAGCAGCAGTTCTACAGCAGGCGTCAGCGATTTGTAAGGCTGGTAATTAATCCGGTCATCAAAATACCCGTTGTTAAAGAGCATTTCTTCCACGTTCACATAATCAGCAGACGACATTTGCGGCAACGCATACAGGTTGGGTTTTTCCTGTACGATGATGCCGGCAGTAAAACCCACCGTCATTGGCTGGTTCAGCTTTCCCCTTTTAGTGCTGATCACAATTACACCGTTACCGGCCCTTGCTCCCCACAGCGAGGCCGCTGCTGCATCTTTCAGCAGTGTGATGCTCTCCACATCATTGGGATTAATATTATTGATATTGCCTTCGTAAATAAATCCATCCAGCACGATCAACGGATCAAGCGGCCCGTTGATGGTACTGAGGCCCCTGATGGAGATGCCTGTGTTGTTTTGAGGATTGGAGTTGCTTTTGCCAATATTAAACAGCAGTCCGCTGCTCACCCCGTTTAACCGGTTCAAAATATTGGTACCCGTTTGCTGGTTGAGCGTTTTGTTGTCTATCAACAGCACCGAACCATTTACTTCATTGGGTTTAATGGTCTGGTAACCGGTACTGGCTTCAATCACCACCTCGGCATTGCTGCTTACCCGGGTAACCGCTTTCAACTTCGGCAGGTTGCTGCGCCCTTTTACCGCCACTTCAAAAGCATGTATGTTAACCCCGGTTACCAGCAATACAGCATTGGCAGGCACCTGCTTCAATTCAAAATAACCGCTGCTGTCGGTGCCGGTTACCCCGGTGCCGCCTTTCACGGCAATGCTGGCGGCAACCGGTTCATTTTTTTCATTTACAATACTGCCTCTTACATCCAGCAGTTGCTGTGCCTTTAAGGAGGTGCAAAGGCAAAAAGCCATGGCGACAAAACAAGCCCGCCGCAAAAAAACAGATAGGTATTTTTTCATTTTGTAAAATTTGATGATGAACAAGGTTGGTTGGCACCGGTAACCGGTTTTAATACTGCCAGGCGAAGGGTTCGCTTTGCGGGGCTTAACACCAGGCCGTAGTTCCGTAAAAAACCGGCCAATTGCTGCGGGTTCAGTTGGTAAAAATTATCTGGAAAGCGGATGTCGAATGATTGCTTCAGCCCGGTTTCATCTATCAGCTGCAGCGGAAGCCGGTAGCCGATCACTGCCAGCACTTCTGCCAGCGGCTGGTTGCGGATATATTTTTTCAGGCTGAGGGAGTCCACATCTGTGGTGGGTTCCCCACCTTTGGTAAAAGCCTTTTGTACATCCTTGTTGGCGGTAAGCACATAACAATTCACAGGTTGGTATTCGTTTACAGCGGTGAGCCGGAAGCAGCGTTCCAGTTCAGCCCTCATAGCAGCCAGCTCCTGCGCCTGGCTGCCCGGCCTGCAATACCATTCATAACAATAAGGTCGTTTGCCCATGCTGTCAAAAAAAAGGCTTTCCATCCCCTTGCCGATCTGTATCTGCCGGTAGGGTACCGTAAACACGCCAGGCCAGGCATGCTGGTAAAGTGCCAGCAGGCTGCTGTTGATAAAATATCCATGCGTTAACCCTGTAGTTGTTACCCCGGTACCAACTGCTGTACCCAGTCCTTTTTTATAACCGGTAATACGGCAACTGTACAACAATGCATCATCACTGGCAGTATCACCGGACAGGGGCAACTTCGAGTTTACATCGTACCGCAGGCTATCCGTCTTGGTTTGCAGTTGAAGGGGTTTGCCGGTAAGCCATTGCAGGATATTCGCTTCCGTTAGTTCTTCCGGCCCGGTAATGGCGGTTACACTGCCGCCCGGACTTATCCATACATATTGCGGCAGGTAGGTATAAGGAAACATACGCTGCAGCAGGCTGTCCTCCAGCAGGCAGGGCAATAAAAAATCACGACCCGTTCTGTCTTTGCGCCGCCGGAAGATAGCTGCAATTTTTTCCCGGGTATCCCTGGCATAACTGTTTACCATCAGCACCTGCAGCCTGTCGGGATATTTGCCCTGCAGGTCATGCACTTTTTCAAACCCTTCCAGACAACTGCGGCAGTTGCTGGCCCAGAAATCGAGCAGCATATATTTGTCGATGGAAGGAATGCGGATAGGCGTAACAGTGGTATCCAACAGGTTGCTGAAGGTGATGGCGGGTATGGTATCCCCCACTCGGTAAGGCCGGGGCAGAGGTTGGGCAAGGCCGTATTGTAAAAGGCATAGGATTAGTAATAAGCAATAAAAGGTTCTCATTGCAGTTATTTTTTTTGTAATAAAATGGTTGGAATTTCCTGTTCAGGGCGCCGGCAGTTTCAGTCATACGCATGAGCGTCCGCACTGAACCTTTCTTTTTAAGTGGGGTTCTTGGGTTTTTGTTCATACAGCTCTTTGAGCCATTTTATCAGGGGATTTACCAGTTGCGTTTTCATGAGGTAATTATTTTTTTTGAGTGGTTGGGTTTTGTGTATCAGTAAAAGGAAGTTTTTCCACGGGCCTGTCAAAAATCCGGGCCTGTATCCAGTAATGGCAGCGATAGTTGAGGGCTACCTGCAGCAGGCGGCGAAGGCCGGGGTGCGGCGCCAGGCCGTTGCTTGCAAAAGCCTCTTCCAGTACCTCCCGGGCCATCGCTGCTGCTGCTTCCTCCTCCTTTACCATGCGCCTGGCATAACGCAGCAGCAGGGGGAAGTAATAATGGTATGATGCATTGCTGCTAAGCGGCAATCCGTTCATGTTGGGTAGTTGATGGTTTATAAAATTGTTACCAGCAGGCTGCAGGTATCACTGTTGGTATCAGAAGTAAGTTGACTGGGGATGTATCGGGTTAAGGGATGTATTGGTCCAGTGTGTTGCGCTTTATAAATGGGCGATACCAAAAAAAATATTGCAAATTCAACTTACCGAACTGGTGGAATATCGTCGTCCTTGCCTCAATAAGAGCGTACACAGAAAAAAGTGGACAACAAATTTATCACCAGGTGGCATCCTATCATGAAATATCAGATTTTGCCCATTTCTAAAAGGGACTTTCAAAAAATTTTAGTTTAACTTTTTCACTAACAGATTTCAAAAGTTTATTAGCCGTATTGTCAAACAAATTTACAAAAAGTACATTATAGTACACTATTGAACAATAAATATAGATAATTGCTCATTTTTAGTACAATTATTTGTACAATTATGTACTTTTCTTTACATCTGTTGAAAAAAGACGAACAAAATATCATTCACAGGGGAAAACTTTTAAAAGAAGTGGTTGCAAAATCCGAGCTTAATGTAGTACAGCTTGTACAAAGGATGAAGTTTCGTTCCCGGAATACCTATTACAACCATACAAAGGACCCGGTACTTCCCGTCAAGACACTGATGCGGTACGGCAAAGTGCTTCGCTACGATTTCTCCCAGGATATTTCCGGAATGGATAAACTGGTGTTGGAAGATGGATTTGCACCCTATCTCCCCGCCCCCTTCGACTTGGAAGATGCTACCGAACAACGGGACTACTATCACCGTTTGTACAATGAATTGCTGGAGAAAGTAAGAAGGTTGGAATCAGAAAATGCAGGACTGAAGAAGTTGCAGACTGATAAGCCTGTGCTAAAGAAAAACTAAGTTGTAAAAGAGACTGAAATAAATACTTAACTCTATTTATTCCTAATTTATATATTTAAGCCCATACGTGTGAATATCAGGTAAATTTTCCAATATTACGCTGAGACCTTTCAAAACAATTTTAATTGAGATTCTTCGGTTATTGGCTTTGAAAATGTTGGGTGAAATGTGCCAATAATAACAAAAGGATATGGATAGTTTTTTGCATGGCTTTCATATACAGTGCCCAGAAATAAGTACAGATCTTTTGTCTTAAAGAAAGACGGTATAGATTTGAAAATTATAAATACTTTTTAGACACGCAATGGTAATTCAATAATTGGAACAAGTTGCTCTAACTGCGTCGCATAGCGTCTCACAACTTTATCATAAAGATCTGTGACTTTTGGTGCTTCAACTGTTATGACCAAAGCATATTCTATTTCTTGTAACCTTGTATCGTTATGTCCTTCCATCCTTGCATTGTAGTGAATATCAAAAACGGGGTCATTTAATGTAGTTCCATTAAAGCTTTTTTCCGCATGCATACAATTCTCCCACTTTAATGCGTCACGCCGCAGCTCTTCTTCTGTTTGAAATTCTTTCTGTACAGAATTAAAGAAAGGTTTTGTAGCTGCATGAATTGATTCTCTTCCTGTCTTTTTATCAATTCTCTTTTTGGTTTTATCTGGACGAAAGGAAACTTCTAAACCGCTGCGGGTATAGTTTTCGGGATGATGAGGGTCTACTGCGGTTGCATAGCAAAGCGTGGCTTTTATTTTTACCCTTCCAGCTAATTCAAAATTAGGAACAGGAATCGGCGTTCTTATATATTTAGAAGCAGTAATTCTTCCTTGAAATACAACACGCATTACTCCATCAGGGCAAATAACAATATCATCGAGAGAACGGGCTATTCTTCCAAAGCCGATTTCCGCTTTAGGTATATCGGCTAATTCTGAACAATGTACAAGAAGAGTACGAATCGCAAGTGTACTTAGCGCATTGCCGAAATGTGCTTTAACACCTGTTCCTAATCTTAAGGTTGAAGGTGAAGCAAAGCTTGTCCCGCCTGTTGGGATTATTTGTGTCCCATCAACAGCATCAAGAGTTAAGAATGGCCTTTGGATTGAACCGCCAAATTCCACTAAATCGGGCTTGGTTATGCCCGGGCTTCTGCCTGGCCCTACAGAACTATACACCGCCCTTTGCCAGTTATCATCCGGAACATCACAAGCACCAATGCCAAGTGCATTTACACAATCAGCAGGTACTTGTATGCGATTAGCTTTAATTAATGGGTCACTTTCGCCGTCATTTCCTACAGCAATTGTGGCTAATGTGGCACGCTTTGATAAATAGTCATCTAATACCGCAGTCCAAACATGAACCTCACCATCATCTATGGGAAGACGTGGCCCAAGGCTTAAGTTTATAAAATCATAGTTATTAGTTTCTAGAACATCTTTTATGCGATCCAAAATTTCAAACAACTCAAAAGGATTCTCACCTGGTATATCATCTAATACTCTATAATGATCTACATATGAATATGGTTGCGGAAGTGGCTTTTTGGGATCAATATGACCAAAAAGAAAAGCGGATGTTACGCCGACACCATGCTCTAATAACTCAGGTACGGCCTTGCCGATTCCTGGAACGTCATGGTTGGTCGCCCATCTTAAAATGGGGTGCTCTTCTGGTAATCCACCATCAAAAATTGCAACTTTTATTTTGGTGTCTAACGGATTGATGTCAGGAATTTCAACTTTCAGGCTTTTGTCCACTCCACCAGTACGAATAGCTGGCCTCAATAAGCGTAAAGAAGGCATTGTTCTTACAAGGCGTACTAAACTGAATTGAGCGATATATTCAGTTTTTTCTTGCGGCGCCTCCATTTCAAGAAAACATAGCCCGCCTGCATAAAAACGTTTTGAAAAGTCAGGAGTAAGGTTTTCCTTTTTCAAATAGTTTTTAAACTGGTTCAAATAACGCCCTTCGCCTTTTTCTTCATCAACATGAAGAACAACCTCATATACATGTTTTTCTTCGTTTTCAAAATCCAATTTAATTTTCTCATCGGCAGTTTGAAACGAAATTTCTTCAATGCCTTTAATTTGTGCAGCGCCTGGGTCCGACTCACTTAATGTGCCGAATGTTTGCGCCCATCTTTTAAAGCTTGGACGCTTGCCTATTACGAATAATTCAGTGGTAAAGGCGTCTTCTGCTTCTCTGTTTCCACTACGCTTTTCAGGCTTAATAGTCTTTGACCGACTTCCAATTGGCTCTAAGCCGGCAGACCTCAGTAAATCAGACGGAAAGTATGTTTTCGCTATATACTCTGGGTTCATTGTAATCGTGGCCACAGCAAAATCATCCGGGCATGCATCGGAAGGAAGGTTTTCAATTTTTGAAACCATGCTTGAAACCATCGGTTCAAGCCTTGTCTTTGCTTCATCAAAAGTATAGGGAGATATTTTGTTTACTGGCGGTGAGCCTACACGAATATCTTCCGCTAACCTTTCGCCCTTGCCTAACAAAAAATTACGCTTTGCCATGGTTCACTTTTTTAGTTTGTGATTTAGTTGTTCTTTTTTTAGTTACTGTCGTTTTTACAGATTGATCTGGCTTTTCCTTCCTGTGTTTTCTTATTGTGTCCCTTGATATGCCTGTGATCTCGTATGCTCTTCTTTGGGAAACGATGCCATTCTCGTCCAATAGGCAAGCAAGTTCTACCTTTTGTTGATGAGTTAAATTTGCATTTGTGTCTATCAGAGATTGAATCCCTTCTACGATTGATGTGCTCTGGATGGCAGATGTTTTACGCAAAAAGGTAATTTGTCTTTCTACTTCGCTAAGAGATTTTCCTAAGAAGGCATAGGACAGTACACGGCTCCATAACGTGACATCTGGAACTTGACCATTTAGCAATCTTTCGATTAGTTGTTCGATTTGATTTCTATCTGGCGTATTAAATTTTAAAATTACCTCAAACCTGCGCCATACTGCGGGATCAAGTAAGTCAGGATGGTTCGTAGCGGCAAGCAGTAAACCAGTCGGCGGCCAGTCATCAATTTCTTGCAACAAGACCGTTACAAGTCTTTTTAATTCACCGATTTCGCTATTATCATCTCTGCGTTTTGCAATCGCATCGAGTTCATCAATCAAAAGAACGCATTCTGTATTTTTTGCGTAGTCTAAAACATATCTGATATTATTACCTGTTCTTCCTAGATAACTGCTCATGACTGCAGCCAGATCAAGAATGAGCAGAGGGCGTTTAAGGCAGGAAGCAAGCCATTTAGCTGTTAAAGTTTTCCCTACACCCGGAGGTCCTGTAAGCAGCATTGATTTTGTTGGATGCAGACCGAGTTTGAACAAGGCATTACTTTTTTGTCGTTCTGATATTACTTGCCTTAAGACAGATTCATTTTCGGCAGATAAAATAGGAGTATTTTCAGGGGTATCCCTTTCGATTCGCAATAATTGCAGCCTGGAATCCAAGTCAACTGGCAAAGGTGTATCGACCTGCTTTCTCAGCGGTGAAGAACGGGATGGAGACTCTTTTAATAAAGCAACTAACGCATCCGTCATTTGGGGAAGTGCATCATGATATTTTTTTGACGCACGATGAATTAGTAATTGCACATCTTGCGGCCGCCCTGCAAGGGCAGTCCGTGCTAGTTGAATGAAGTCTTCTGATAACTGTACTTTTTCGATACCCATAGATTTTTCCTGTCGTTATTATTAGTATAAAATGAAAGTGGACTAAATTCAATAGTAAATATAAACAATTAGTCCATACTTTTATAAGTAACTGTAAAATAACGACAAATAAAATTAAAAAGTGGACTAAATTTAATTTTTTGTAGAAAAAAGCTAAAAGTATGTATGTAGTTCTAAACAAGCTCTTTATGATTTAATCTTATTTTATCTATGATTTTCTAGCATTCGGCCATCATCTTTTTGCGGCCTGAGATACATTCTGCACGATTATAAACGAAGGAAGCTTTTATTCTGAATTGCAAATTCACCTTTTCGTATTTTATCAATAATATCCCCTGCCTTGGTTCGTGTCCCCACGAACCTTCTCCTTTTTCATTTTTAAAATAATTATCTTCAAAAATGCACGATAATACCCCACCCAAACGCAAGTCTTATATTAAAATCGGGGAAATATTTTTTTGGACAGCCTCTATTAATAACTGGAATCATCTTTTAAAGCATAAAGCATACAAACAGGTTATTATTGATTCTCTCCTCAATTTAAGCCAGCGGGAATTGATCGATGTATATACATTCGTTATTATGCCCAATCATATTCATCTTACATGGCGCACCATTAAAAAGAATGGCAAAGAAACCGCAAAAGGTCCTTTTTAAATATACAGCTCACCAATTCAAAAAATTACTACGGCAATCACCGGTTCACCTGGCAACTTATGCCGTGAATGCCAGTAATAAAAAATATGAGTTCTGGCAACGGGACTCATTGGCTGTTGACTTATATACAAGGGAAGTAATGTTGCAAAAGCTTCATTACACACACATGAACCCACTGGCCCCACATTGGCAACTCGTTGCTGATCCTGCAGATTACTATTGGTCGTCTGCAAAATTTTATGAAGGAGGTGAATGACTTTCCCTTTTTAAAAGCATTTGGCAAGTGTTTGATTGATTGGTGCGGTGATGGTTCGTGGGGACAC
>CAYVLT010000069.1:3671-16871 GCA_964452405.1 uncultured Ferruginibacter sp. | reverse complement strand
GACAATAATTTTTCTACTGAACAGAACCCCGTTCATGTGTACACGGATACCGGCTGGATGACAGTGCAACTGACAGCTTATAACGGAGGTTGCGCCGATGTGGCAATATATACAGACTATATTTATATCAGGCCTGCAGTAGCCGTATTCAGTTTTAATTTCTCCTGTAATAATAAACTGCAAAGAAACTTTAATAATTTTTCCATCGATGCTGATCATTACGTATGGGATTTCGGAGATGGCACCAACTCGACCGAAGTTGCTCCGGTACATAATTACCCAGGGCCTGGCATCTACTATGTATCACTAACTGCCACCAACGACTCAACCCACTGTGATTACATCACTCAAAAAAGAGTAAAAGTGGTGGCGAACAATCTTAATTTCTTTGCAACAGACAGCAGCGTGTGCAGGGGCACCAATGTAACACTTACCACTGCCACCGAAAATCACGACATTATAAAATACACCTGGGATTTTGGAGACAACAGAAGCAGCACCACAAAATTCACCAACGTAAAACACCTGTACGATTCAAATGGATTGTACTCAGTGAGAGTGGTGGCACTTGATTCGTTGAACTGCTCAGACACCTTGTTAAAAACGCAATATATTCACATCACCGGGCCCACCGCCTCCTTCTCAGTATTAAATGGCGGAGGATGCACTGCCTTTCCTGTTCAGTTCATCGACAGCTCGATCATTTCAGGTAACGATCCCATTCAAAAATGGATATGGAACTATGGTGATGGAAAACGTGATACAGCATTTGCAGCACCATTTACACATACCTACCTCGCGGCAGGCTCATTTATCCCAACCTTAAAAATCACGGACAGTAAAAACTGTTCTGATTCGGTTACCGCAAGAACACAGGTGGTCATAAAAAAACCGTCGGCTTACTTCACTGCCAGTGACTCAGTTGCCTGCCCTGGATATAAATTGAAATTCACCACACCGATAGCGGAAGCCGGCATCACTTACGAATGGGATTTTGGAGATGGAGGTACCGCAAATATCCAGATACCCTATCACCTGTACCTGCAGGAGGGAGTTTACACGGTACGACTGGTTGTTACCAATTCATATGGTTGTTCCGATACCAATACGGTGGTGAATATGATCAGGGTAAAACAAACGGTGGCAGCATTCAGCATGAGTGATTCATTCCGCACCTGCCCGCCGCTGTTGATCCAGTTCACAAATAATTCCGCCAATGACAATGGTGCGCTTTGGGATTTTGGCGACAGTACCGTTACTGATACACCAGATCCTTCGCATTTCTATACTTACCCCGGCGTGTACACGATTAAACTTACGGCCAAAGGTCCGGGAAGTTGCACCGCCGTTGCCACAAGGCAGATCGAAGTAAAAGGGCCAAAAGGAAGCATTCAATACCAGCCATTACAATCCTGTAAACCCTGGGTTGTGAATTTTACAGCCCATACAGAGGATGCAGTATCTTATATCTGGGATTTCAACGATGGTGTTACAGCAATTGGTGCTGATACCGCTCTAACTTACACCTACCAGGATTCCGGAAGTTTTGTACCGAAAATCATTTTGATGGATGAGATCGGCTGCCGCATTGCTGTAAAAGGAAGAGACAGTATCAAAAACATTTTTGTTACGCCTGCCTTCCAGTTCCCCGGCAATGTTTTGTGTAATGGCGGATCAATCCAGTTTCAGAACAACACAAGAACCAATGACCAGGTTGCAGCCTATTACTGGAATTTCGGTGACAGTACCAGTTCCATTGAAAATGAACCGGGTCACCAGTATCAATCACCAGGACTGTATTATCCATCTTTAAAAGTAACCACTGTTACCGGATGTGTTGAAGAATACAGGTCGCCGGTTCCGGTTAGTGTGGCGGTTGCGCCGCTGGTAAGCATTGCTGCTAACAGCAGTGGCTGTGCGCCTTTTAACACCAGTTTCAGTGCGGTGGTAACCGGCGGCGACAGCAGCGGCATCAGCTGGCTCTGGAACCTCGGCAATGGAGTAACATCCACGCTTCAAACACCGCCCGCACAAAGCTTTGCCGGTGCCGGCGTGTACCCCGTTACTGTTACGGCAGGCTTCGCTAACGGATGTTCCACCACGGTAAACAAAAACATTACTGTGTTTGCGGCACCTGCAGTAAAAATCAGTGGCAACAGCCAGGTGTGTAAAGGCCGTGCACTCAGCCTGAACGCCAACGGTGCGGTGCAGTATAAATGGGCCCCGGCAACCACCCTTAACTGCGATACCTGTGCACAGGTGTTGGCTAACCCCAACGCATCCACGCTTTACAGGGTAACAGGCACTTCCGCACAGGGATGCCTGGGAAGCGATTCCATACAGGTTAATGTAACACAACCCTTCACCTTGACTTATGGCAAAGCTGCCGGCCTTTGCAAAGGACAATCCAGCCGCCTGGAAGCTTCAGGAGCCGACAGCTATCAATGGTCGCCCGCTGCGGGACTCACCAATACATCATCAGCCATTACCAACGCCAGGCCGGATACTACCACCAACTACCGGGTGATCGGTACCGACAATGCCGGCTGTTTTAAAGACACGGGATTCATTAAACTAACGGTGTACAATAACCCAACAGTGGACGCCGGGGCAGATAAAACCATTTCAGCCGGAACAGCCGTTGACCTCGAAGCTGTGTACTCAGCAGATGTAACAGAAGTAAAATGGTATCCAACTCCGGATAATTTCAGGATAGGTAGCAACATCATAACGGTTAAGCCTACCCAAAATACCGAATACACCGTGGAAGTAAAAAATCCTGGTGGTTGCTCGGCCAGCGACCGCGTGAATGTGCTGGTAAAATTTGACGGGGGCAGTGTTTTTATTCCTAACCTGTTTTCTCCGAACAACGATGGCATAAATGATATTTTTTATCCAAGAGGAAAAGGGGTGTACAAAATTAAAAGGATGTCGATCTTCAGTCGCTGGGGTGAACTTGTTTTTGAAAAAACCAATTTCAATTCAAACGATCCGTCGGCAGGCTGGGATGGTACTTACAAAGGCAGCAAACTTAACACCGACGTTTTCGTGTATGTGCTCGAGATCATGAATGAAAACGGGGCTGCGATACCTATGACAGGCAACGTTTCACTGATGCGGTAAACAATACTGCATTTTTCTAGTCAGATACAGAAGTGGGTCTTTTGGCCCGCTTCTTTTGCTATCAGGAATCACGGTTATTACTGATGCATGTCATTATTGACTCCTGTATACTTTGCTACCTTTCACAAAATTCATTTTATGAAACTCGGTTATACCTGCGGCTATAACCGGCACAGCCTGTATCTTCTGCCGGCGCTGCTATTACTTTTCTCCTGCGATCGATACTATTTCACCCACCCGCAACCTTACGACAAAGAAGCGGTGTATGAATTGCCTCCCGGCTTTTACGGCCGGTGGATAGATGATGACAGTGTACTTGTACTGGTAGATAAAACTACCATCAGTGTGGTGATCAACGAAACTGAAAAAGTGGTGAAAGGCGCCTGGCCACGCCGGGAAGCATCCGGTAATTTCACTTACCTGCCGCCCGGATACAGAAGCTTTAAGATGGTGATGCTTGACTCCTTACAGCAGCCTGTTGACACTGTTGACAATTTCCTGCTTAATGGTGAGCACCTTTACGAATTATCAGATAAAGAGTTGCCGGTGCAGGGTTACCATTATTCAACCGACGATGATACGTTGATCGTTTCACAGAAAGATACCTTTTGTGTGGACATTGGCAGAAATGCCTTTGTAAAAAATATAGACCATGGCTTCTGGGCATTCAACATCCGGAACCAGGTGCTGGGTAACGACAGCAGGTGGTGGCAGCTTTTTTTATTGGAACAAATAAGGGAAGATGAGATCCACATCTGGTATTGTTCGCATCCGCTTGTCAAAAGTCCGTTCATGTTCTATGAAAAACAGAACAACTATTTCTTCAATAGTAACTGGACTGCAAAAGAGTTGCTTGATCTCACAAAATCTGGTGGTTTTGAACCCTGCAACAGATGGCGTAAATTACAATGACAAATATTAAAGAATGCAGTAACCAATAATGGAAGAAAAAGAGTTCACCGGCCTGTCTCCCGAACAGGTACTGAAAAGCAGGCAGCAATACGGCAGTAATGAAGTTAATCTCAGGGACGACCGTATCTTATCTGATGTGATCAAAGATGTGGTATTGGAACCTATGTTCCTGCTTTTGGTGGCAGCCTGCACGATCTATTTCATCACCGGGATGGTGCAGGAAGGTATCATCATGCTGGTGTCAATCTTCATTGTAGCTGGCATTTCTCTTTTCCAGGAATACCGCAGCAGGAATGCAGTGGCGGCACTTAAGAAAATTTCCGCTCCCAAAGCAAAAGTGATCCGGCAGGGAACCACGATCGAAATACCTGCTTCAGAAATAGTGATAGACGACCTGCTGTTGTCAGAAGAAGGAGCAGTGGTGGCGGCCGATGGCAACATCATTGCCGCAAACGATTTTTCAGTGAATGAATCGATCCTTACCGGCGAATCACAAACCGTTTCTAAAAATGCGGAGGAGCAGGAACAGGTTTGGAAGGGTACGCTGGTTACCAGTGGCAGTGCCACGATCAGGGTTACTGCGGTAGGCAATGAAACGCAGTTTGCAAAGATCGGCTTGTCGATTCAGGATATCCAGGTTGAAAAAACACCGCTGCAACAACAGGTACGCTCTTTTGTAAAGTACATGGTGTGGATCGGCACCGGTGCGTTTGTGATGGTGATTGCTTTCAATTATGCCCGGTCGGGGGATATCGTGCAATCTTTCCTCCAGGGCCTCACGCTGGCAATGAGTGTGCTGCCCGAAGAAATACCGGTCGCCTTCAGCACTTTCCAGGCACTGGGAGCCTTCAGGTTACTCCGTAACAGTGTAATTGTGAAACAACCACAATATGTTGAAACACTCGGATCGGCCACGGTGATCTGTTGTGATAAAACCGGCACCATTACACAAAACAGGATGGATATCGAGTTTTTGTACGATCATTCGTCCGGCACTTCATTCAATGTGCAGGAGAGTGAATCATTACCGCAGCATCTTATCGCTTATGCGATGTGGAGCAGTGAAACCAACCCGTTTGACCCCATGGAAAAATCCATTCATGAACTGTATGGTCAATGCTCCAAAACTGATGAACGAAACAGCTACCAGCAGGTGCATGAATATCCCATCGGTGGAAAGCCCCCCATGATGACCCATATTTTCAGCAACAGGGCAGGAACAACCATCATCGCGGCAAAAGGAGCACCCGAAGCGATCCTGAATCAAAGTGAAATAACCGACGATGAAAGAAAAAAAATCGAAGCCCAATCAAAAGCGTACGCAACAAAAGGATACCGTGTACTTGGAGTAGGGAAGGCTTCCTGGACAAAAGAGGAATGGCCTGCTTCGCAACAAACATTCAGGTTTCAATTTTTAGGATTGCTGGCCTTCCAGGATCCTCCCAAAAAAGGCATCACCGAAACAATCAGGAAATTCAACGATGCTGGAATACAGGTTAAAATGATCACAGGAGATCACACGCAAACTGCCCTTGCCATCGCCAGGCAGGTACAACTTGCGCATAATGACGAAGTGCTTACCGGCAAGGGAGTGATGGAAATGCCCGCTGCCGTGCTGGAAGAGAAAGCGGAAACAATCAACATCTACAGCCGCATGTTCCCCGAAGCCAAACTGAAAGTGATAGAAGCACTGAAACGAAAGGGGGAAGTGGTGGCCATGACAGGGGATGGTGTCAATGACGGGCCAGCACTAAAAGCAGCTCATATCGGCATTGCAATGGGATCAAAAGGGAGTGAGGTGGCTAAAAATGCTGCCGCCCTGGTACTGACAGACGACGATCTTTCGCATATGGCAGATGCGGTTGCCCTTGGCAGAAAAATTTACAGCAACCTGAAAAAAGCGATCCGTTATATTGTATCCATTCATATACCGATCATTCTCACGGTGGCGCTGCCTTTATTATTGCAATGGACCTTTACGGATATTTTTTCCCCGGTACACGTTATTTTCCTGGAACTGATCATGGGGCCTACCTGTTCCATCATTTATGAGAATGAACCTGCTGAGGCCGGCATCATGCAGCGGCCACCGGTAAAAATGGGCACTTCATTTTTATCTTTCAGGCAGTTATCCATCAGCATCGTACAAGGCCTGGTGATCACTGCCGCCGTTTTAGGCATTGGTTACTACTATACCAGTAACGGCTATCCTGAAAATTTTGTGCGGACAGTGATATTCCTAACCCTTTTATTCAGCAATATCTTTCTTACGTTTTCAAACCGCTCGTTTCAAGAAACTGTATTTACCACCATCCGCTACAGGAATAACCTGGTTTTGTTAATCATTGCGATCACGTTGTTATTCGTGGCGGGCTTTTTATGGCTGCCTTTCCTGCAGCACCTGTTCCGGCTCACCACCATTCCTGCATCGGTGTTGGGAGCCTGCGCTCTCATTGCCTGCTGTGGTGTAATGTGGATCGAACTGGTGAAATGGTGGCGCTTTCGAAACTAATCACCACAGCAGTACCGGGTTCACCGGCAAAAAGACTGTATTCAACGACACATTTTTTTCCTTAACTAAATTTTATAAAGGTTTCGTTTTTGAGGAATAAACTTTGCTTATTCAATTAAAACAAAAACCATGAAACCAGTTCTTATCCTGTTGGCAGCCGCTGCCAGCTTTGCAGGTTGCAGTAAAGAAAGCACAACCACCGGCAGTACCAGCAGCAGCTCCATTGACTGCACCGGAAATTCGGCCTCCTTTGCCGCAGATGTGTTGCCCCTGTTTCAATCATCCTGCTCTTACAACAGCAGTTGTCATGGAAGTGGCAGCAGTGAAGGCCCGGGTGCGTTGCTCACCTATGCACAGATTTACAACAACCGAAATTCCATCAGGTCTTCCGTGGTGAGCGGGTCAATGCCCAGGAACAGCAGCCTGGGCACAGCACAAAAAGCTGTGATAGTATGCTGGATCGACAATGGTTCACAAAATAATTAGGTTAGGGTTATATGAAAGGGCGGTTCCATTCCTGGAAACGCCCCTTTTTTTTACACGTTGATGCCGCCACTTACCTCTATCCGCTGTCCATTGATCCATCCTGCATCGTCACTACATAAAAAAGCCACCACGCCGCCGATATCATTGGCATTTCCCACACGTCCTAACGGTGACAAAGACCCTAAAACGTTTTTTAACTGCGGGTTACTCCGGATGGCTGCATTATTAAAATCAGTCTCAACCGGGCCAGGGGCCACGATATTGGCTGTTATTTTCCGTACGCCCAGTTCTTTGGCCAGGTAACGGGTGAACACTTCCACTGCTCCCTTCATGGATGCATAAACGCTGTAGCCCGGGTTACAGAACCTGGTGGTACCGCTCGAGATATTAATGATCCGTCCACCATCGTTGAGCAGGGGCAATGTTTTCTGACAAAGAAAATACACACCTTTAAAATGCACATTTAAAAACTCGTCAAACAGTGCTTCGTTTACATTGGTAAAAGGAACCGTGGCGCCCATGCCGGCATTGTTGACCAGGAAATCGAAATTTTTGGAAGCCCATTTTTTTTCGAGCAAGGCTTCGAGTGAGCCCACAAAACTGTCTAGCGTGGAGAGGTCGCTCATGTCAAGCGACAAAGCGGCTGCTTTACGCCCCATACTTTCAATTTCTTTTACCACATCCCCGGCCTGTACTTCGTTATTCCTGTAGGTAAGAATGATATCTGAACCTTTTTCCGCCAGCCGAAGCGCCATGTCTTTTCCAAGGCCACGGCTGCCACCTGTGATCAGTGCAATTTTTGTTGCCATAATTATTTGTTTTATTGTTCATGCAAATTTCATGCACCTGCAACAAACAAACATGGTGTTGGTTTAAGAAAAAATGGTGAGTACTTAAGAATCTGTGGCTGGTTACTGTTGATCCCTGAATTTTTTAGGCGTGATGCCGGTATAAGCTTTAAAAAATTTGGTAAAGTTGGATGGATCGTAGGTTAATTGACGGGCAATCTGCGCAACCGGCAGGGAAGTGGTGAGGAGCAGTTCTTTTGCAACAGCCAGCAACCTGTTCTCGTACAGGTTACAGGTTGATTCACCCGTAACTTCTTTAATGGTATTGCTCAAATGAACCGGGTGGAGGTGCATGACCGAAGCAAAATCGCGTATTTCCTTTGCCCGGTCGGCCTTTCCTTCTTTCAACTCGAGGATGTGCTTGTCAAGTTCAGCAAGGTATTGCCGGGCAATTTCTTTTTTCCTGGCAGATAAAACGGGAGGAGTGCTGTTTGTCATGATTCAAAGATACAATGCAGTGATCGGGGTGTACAAAAAATAAATCAAGCAGCGGAAACGCGTTTGAAAATTTGCATCAATGAATTACATTTAACTTACCTAATTATGAATGGCAGCCTGCATGCCGGTAAAAATTCAACATGAAAAAAGCTGATCTAAAAAACTACCTCGTTCTTGCCGGCGCAGCGCTGACCTGGTTTGCTGTGATATTCCAGTTCGTACTGATGATGCAGCAAAGAACCGCATCGGTACCCGAAACCATTATTCGTTTTTTCAGCTTTTTCACCATTCTCACCAACCTGTTGGTGGCTGTGTTTTTTACCAGCCTGGCATTGCCTGCGGGTAAAGTAAAACGTTTTTTTTCCAATCCTGCCAATGCCACTGCGGTATTGTTGTACATCGCTGTGGTGGGTATCATTTATAACACTATCTTGAAAGGCCTCAGGGAATTACATGGAGCTGATCTTTTCGTTGATATGCTGTTGCATACCATCGTACCGGTGTATATGACAGTATACTGGTTCCTGTTTGTACCACCGGGCCACCTGCCGCTGTCGAAGGCATTTTCCTGGATGCTGTATCCTTTCCTGTATTGCGTGTATGTGTTGACCAGGGGAGCATTCAGCGATTTTTATCCTTATTTTTTCCTGAATGTAACCGCACTCGGGTATGGTAAAACCATAGTGAATTGCCTCTATGTAACCCTTACGTTTTTAATACTTGCCCTGTTGCTGATACTGGCGGGCCGGTTATTGGCGAAAATGGAACGGCGATAAACTAACAGGCAGGCTTATTCTCTTGTGGCCAGGTAATTGTAATCTTCCATTAATTTTTCTAAAAAGTCGATGGCATACATATCGGTAGATACTTTTAGTACTTCCTGCACTTTAAAAGCCACCCGGTTACACATGTCATACTTATTGGTTTTGCGGGCCTGCGTCAATACATTTTTTACGGTATTGATATCACGGTCGCTTAATCGCATCACTTCCGGGAACGTAACTTTATAATCGTTTTGCGCCACATGCATGAATATGGTGTCATTCACCGTGAGGTTGGTTTTTGTGTTCACCACCACAGTGCCTGCGACAATATCTCCCAGTCGCTGGCTTTTTTGTGAGATCACCATAATAACCACAGATATGATACCACCAAATAAAAGAATGACAATTCCCATACCGCTCCCCCAAAAAAGCGTAAACACAATAAAACCCCATTCATAAAAACGCAGGAACCAACGGAGCATGATCTGTCCTAATGTGGGTTCTCCGCCTTCGAGGCTCACCACTTTAATACCCATCAACTTTTTCCCAAGAGTCTGGCCACCCATCAGTAACTCGCTCACCATTGAATAAAAAAGCAGGGGCAGCAGTATTACCAGCAACACAAAACCTACGCCACCTTCGCCCACAGAAAATCCGCCAAACCACAGGTACAGCATACTGAGCATGTAAAGAATGAGCAGGATGAAATCAATGATGTAGGCCAGCAGCCGCTTGTGAAACTCCGCAAGGTCAAATTCAATATCAATATTAAAAGGGGTGGCGATCTGAATTACTGGCATGCCGTAAATTAAATGATTTACCCTGAAATCACCACAGGCCCGGGAAAAAAATTAGGCTGCTTCATTTGAAAGCTGGAATACATAATTTCTTTATTTTTAACACATGCGTGAAGGAATGTTCATAAAAAGGAATGTAGACAAATGGAACCGGTACCAGCATGAAAAAACCGATGACCCCGATGAAACCGCCGAACGCTTCATCACACTTGTTGACGACCTTTCCTATGCAAAAACATTTTATCCCCGCAGCAAGGTAACCCGTTGGATCAATGGTATTGCCGCCGCCATTTACCTGACGATCTACAAAAACAAAAAAGAGAAATACAGCCGCGTGTTCAGCTTCTGGAAGTATGAATTACCGCTGCTGATGAAACGATACCATAAAATCTTGCTCTTTACTTTTTTACTCTTCTCTGCATTTGTGTTCATCGGCATATTCAGTTCCATCAAAGATGAAAACTTTATAAGGGGTATCCTCGGGGATAATTATGTTGACATGACGGAAGAAAACATTTCGAAGGGTGATCCTTTTGGTGTGTATAAAAGTAACAACCCTTTCCTGATGTTCGTTACCATCGCTTTCAATAATATCTCCATTGCTTTCATCATGGCAATCGGCGGTATTGCCCTCGGAATCGTAACTCTTATTTTCATGTGGCAGAACGGGCTGATGCTCGGCTGCTTTCAATACATGTTTTTTTGCAAAAGGACTCGGCATGAGTTCAGTAATGGTGATCTGGATACACGGCACGCTGGAAATACTGTCCATCATCATTTCGTCCGCAGCCGGTTTCATCATCACCCATTCCATTTTATTCCCTGGCACCTACAGCAGGCTGTTGTCTTTTAAAAGAGGGATCAAAGATGCACTGAAGATCATGGTGGTGCTGGTGCCCATTTTCATTATGGCAGCCCTGCTCGAAAGCTATGTCACCCATTTGATGAGCAACAGTTACGACACGGAATCTAATGCGGGGTTGCCCGTTTGGGCCAGTGGCGCCATCCTGGCGGTTTCTTTGGCATTTATTGTATGGTACTTTGTACTTTATCCTATAATATTGCACCGGCGGTTTTTTCCGAAACCAGAGCAAACTAACCCTTAATTTGATTCATGACCTTCCGTTCCATCATACCAATACTGGGTATACTGCTTTGTTGCAGCGTTCGCCTGCAGGGGCAGGACAGGGAAGAGCATATATTTGAAGATTCTTCCATCCTGTACCCGCAGGAGGAAGTGGAAACAACGGTTACGGATACCCCGGAAGAGGAATACAGTGAAAATGTAATCAGCGATGAAGCTACCCCCGTCTTTTACCTTGATACCAGTCTTTTAAAAAACAGCAACCATTTATCACCTGATTCGGTGCGGCTGTTGAAAAATGACCAGCAATTTTCCTACGCAGGCGTGCTCGACAGCATGTTGAAAGCGCAACGTAAACAGGAACTGCAAGCCAGTAAACCTGCGAATGACAGCCCTTCCTGGCTGGAACTGTTCTTTAGTTCAGCGATCACAAAATATGTTTTTTGGATCCTGGCAGTGTTTTTCATCGGCTTTATCATCGTAAAACTGTTTATGTCAGGTGGCTTTTTTCAACGGGCTACGGCCGCCAGCCGCGTGAAGACGGTGGATGAGGAAGACCACACTCCGGCCACCTACCGGAACTATGATGTACTCATTGCGAACGCCCGAAAAGAAGGCAATTACAGGTTGGCCACCAGGTATCTTTATCTTCAATTGCTACAGAAACTCGTTGCCATCGGCGCCATTGAATATACACCTGATAAAACAAACGCGGCTTACCTGTCCGAATTAACCGGCAAGCCGTACAAGTCAGAGGTAGCAAGGCTTACACTTAATTACGAATATGTGTGGTATGGTGAATTTGTGATTGATAGCACATTGTTTAACCAGGTGGAAACCGCTTTTAAAAACCTGCAGCTGTAAATACAAGGTTGAAAAAAACACACACATATCGTTATCCGTTTCTGCTGCTGGTGATCGCACTGTTGTTGTTTTCATGCCGTAAACAACAAACTATGCCTTCGTTGAAAGAAACCTTTCTACGAACTGATACCGATCCATTTGGTACTTATGTTGCTTTCAACCAGGTTAAACAACTGTTTTATTACAATGATATAAAAGCCAAAAACACGGGCTTTGAAAAATTGCTGTACGAAAACGAAGACAGCACCTCCCTGGTGATCAATATCAGTAAAAACTTTTACCTCACTGAAAAAGATCTTACCCTGGCACTTGCGTATGTAAACAAGGGCAACAGTATGTTCATCAGCAGTGAGGTGATCGACAGTTCATTTTTAAACACTATCGGTTTAAGGTTAAGAAAAGAAACTGCCGGCAGTGATGACTTTTATGGCAGCATGCGCCAAACGATGGTTAGCCTGCGTGCGGCTTATTTTTCAGGCGACAGTTCCTTTAGTTACTATTACCTTCCCCTGGCCAATTACCTGGATGTAGTTGAGGCAGAAAGTTTTAAAGTGCTGGGATATAATGAACGTGGAGACCCTGATTTCATCGTGGTATTTTATGGCAAAGGAAGATTTTTCGTGCATTGTGAGCCAAGGGCCTTCAGCAATTATTTTCTGTTGCAACAGGATAATTTCCAATACCTGCAACACGCATTTTCGCTCGTAAGAGCGGTGCCCGAACATGTTACCTGGATGGACTTTTACGCCAAACGTAACAGTCCGCCAGGTGACCGCGACCGATCCTCCCTATCTGTTTTGTTGAAATACCCTGCAATGGCCTGGGCATTCTGGTTATCCTTTGCATTACTGTTGCTTTACCTCTTATTCGGGGGCAAACGCCGGCAGCGGATCGTTAAACAGGTTCCACCCAACGAAAACACATCCATCGCCTTCACAGAAACCGTGAGCCGGCTGTACCTGCAGAAAAAAGATAACCGGAATATGGCCGACAAAATGATCAGTTATTTATATGAGCATATCCGCAACCAGTATTTTTTAAACACCAGCCAGGTAAATGAAGCTTTCATCAGCGTGTTGAGCCGGAAGAGCAATCATCCGCTGGAGCAAACCACCAAACTGTTCACACTCATCTCAACCCTGCAGCAGCAAGACGCCGTGAGCGATCAGCAACTGCTGTTACTCAATCAACAAATTGAAAATTTTTATAAACAAAAGCAATAATGGAAAACAATATTTTTGAACAACGGCTCGAACTCAACGGACTTTACCATAGCATGGAAAGCATCCGCACTGAAGTAAGTAAAGTGATCGTGGGACAGCACCGCATGCTCGAACTGATGCTGATTGGTCTGCTTTGCGACGGGCACATC
>CAYVLT010000069.1:0-3661 GCA_964452405.1 uncultured Ferruginibacter sp. | reverse complement strand
TAATAGAAGGCGTACCCGGCGTAGCCAAAACACTCACGGCAAAACTGATGGCTAAAATCATTGACGTTGATTTTTCCAGGTTGCAGTTTACACCCGATCTCATGCCCAGCGATGTGATCGGCACCTCGGTGTTCAATACCAGGGAAGGTGATTTCAAATTCAAGCCCGGACCGGTTTTCAGCAATATTATACTGATAGACGAGATCAACCGTGCACCGGCAAAAACACAGGCCGCCCTGTTTGAAGTGATGGAGGAAAGGCAGGTGACTGTGGACGGTGTTACACATGAAATGCGTTTTCCTTTCATCATCCTTGCCACTCAAAACCCGATTGAACAGGAAGGCACATACCGGCTGCCGGAAGCCCAACTCGATCGCTTTATTTTTAAGGTGGATGTTAAGTATCCATCACTGCAGGAAGAGATCAATATTCTTCATGCACAGCAGGGCAGAAGCCAGTCGCAATTGCTGGAAGAAGTGAAACGCGTACTCACTGCCAGCGAAATTGCTGAGTACCGCAAACTGGTGCAGGCCATCATCATCGAACCAAAGCTGGTTGAATTTATTGCACGCATTGTTAATGAAACCCGCAACAATCCTGCGTTGTACCTGGGTGCTTCGCCAAGGGCCTCCCTGTCTATCTTAAGGGCAGCCAAGGCAAATGCGGCATTGAGGGGTCGTGATTTTGTTACGCCGGATGATATCAAGGACATTGCAGGGCCGGTACTAAGGCACCGCATCATCCTTACGCCTGAAAAAGAAATGGAAGGCATTACGCCCGATGAGCTGATCGAAAATATTTTGAAGGCAGTGGAAGTGCCGAGATAGAAGCGGTTACATATTAATGTGAAAATATCTTTCCCGGGCCTAAACCCGGTGCAATCCGGGTAACCGGCATGGTTATCACCGGTAAACCAACTTAAACATGCAGTACGTGTCACGATATATCGGCGATCTTTTCATTAAACCCAGGTTTTATCAATCTGTTGGGGTATGCATCGTTTTGTTCGTGGCATCGTTTTATTTTCCGCCTTTATTGATATTACCGAAAGTATTATTCTATGTAATAGTTGCACTCACACTGGCAGATTATGTCTTCCTTTTTTTTATTGGTCGAAAGCCAGTTGTAAAACGAAGCATGGCTGAGCGTTTCAGCAATGGAGATGAGAATAAGATTTCGCTACAGATCAACAGTAACCAGCCTTTCGAGTCGTTCCTTGAAATCATAGATGAACTGCCGGTGCAATTCCAGGAAAGAAGTTGGCAACTCTCTGCCGCTTTTAAAGTAAACGAACAAAAAAAGATATCGTACACGGTAAAGCCTGTTGAAAGAGGCGAATATCATTTTGGCAATATCATTCTATTCGTTAGTTCCCGGCTCGGCCTGGTAGCCAGGCGCCATACCATTGAAGCGGAAACGATGGTGCAGGTATTTCCATCCTTCATGCAGCTCCGGAAATATGATCTCTTGTCTCAAACCACCATACAATCGGAAAGTGGTAATAAAAGAATGCGTAAGATCGGGCACAGCATGGAGTTTGAACAGATCAAGGAATATGTGAGGGGAGATGATGTACGTACCCTCAACTGGAAAGCAACTGCCAGGAAAGGAGCGCCGATGGTGAACAATTACAGCGATGAAAAAAGTCAGCAGGTGTATTGCATCATCGACAAAGGCCGCCTGATGAAGATGCCTTTCAATAACCTGAGCCTGCTCGACTATGCCATCAACAGCACGCTGGTATTGAGCAATGTGTGCCTGCAAAAGCAGGACAGGGTGGGACTGATCAGCTTTGCAAACAAAATGGGCAACCTGCTTGCTGCAGACCGTAAACCCATCCAGCGGGCCAATATTTTGCAATTATTGTACAACCAGGAGACCGCGTTTTTAGAAAGTGATTATGAAATGCTGTACATGCAGTTGCGCAGCCGGGTAAAACAGCGCAGCCTGTTGGTGCTGTTCACGAATTTTGAATCGCTGGCCGGCTTAAAACGCCAACTGCCATATTTAAGAAGTATCGCCAAACATCATTTGCTGATGGTGGTGTTTTTTGAAAACACAGAACTGACTGCACTCGCCGGAAAAAAAGCCGCCAACCTGGAAGACGTATATCTTAAAACGACGGCTGAAAAATTTGCTTACGAAAAAAGGTTGATCGTAAAAGAATTGTTGAAGCATGGGATTCTGTCCATTCTTACCCCACCAGAAAAGTTAACGATCAACACCATTAACAAATACCTGGAACTCAAAGCCCGGCAAGCCACCTGACGAATCAACCTTATCTATCTGGTAAACCAGTTATTTCAAACTGCATGCACACGCTGTTCAACGGTTTTCCCTGCGGTGTTTCAACTGCTGCAAAATAAAATCAGTAAGCCTGTAATTGGCTACGGTGTTGTCGTTCATTCCTGCAGCGCCATTGATCAGTTGTAAACAGCAGTCGCTGCCGCAATTGCACACGAAGGGTTGCGCCATGTTCCATTCTGTGGCGGGATAAAAAAAACGCATTTCATCACCAGGTTGAACCGGCCGGATACATAGCAGTTGCATGGCTGTTGTATCAAAAAAAATATTTGGATCGCAGGAATGATTGGTGTATTGCAGGTAAGCCGGCAACAATGTAATATGCCGGTGGGTATCCAGTTGAAGGGTTAAATAAGTTGGCGCCGGCAATATTGCCCCGGCACTGAACCCGGTAATAATATCCCCGGGTTGAAAAGCCCGCAGGGCATGCAAAGAATGGTGTTTTGTGGCAGTGTTTTGCCAAACAGCCACCTGGGCATGTTCACTCACCACGATATGATCCGGCTTAACGGTAACGGTTACTTGCATATTTGATCGGGTTAGCAGGTTGAAATCAGCCATTATAGCTGCTGCTGCTTTTATAAATATAACCCGCCCGATCATGCAAAAAAGTTAACGGATCGGTAAGTGGATTAATGAGGCCTTCCTGTGAATAACCTCCAACGCATCAAGTCCCCACCGGTGGGCAGGGACTTGATGCGTTTAAAAGAACTCACTCAAAACTTTCATCAGCACTCGGCCCATAAGCACCAGGTATCGGGATATCGAGCAACCGCAGAAATACACCCAACTGGGCCCGGTGGTGGATGACCTGTGAAATTGACATCCTGATAACATCGGCCCTGGGTTCTTTGCTGTAAATCTTGTCGCCGTTCCTGAGTGTCCAGGGTTCATCAAGGGCTGTTTCATTTCCATTGTTGATTTGTGTTAAACCATCTGCTAAACTTTTCTCAAAAAGATCAAGAAGTGCACTGGCATCGTTCACGGCTGGAGGCGTGTAGTTCATTGTGGCAAAATCAAGTTCGGTGCTGTTCAACACCATCGATGGCCAGGAAGGCAGCTCCGCAATATGGGTGGCGAGTTGCCGGATCGTCATGCTTTTAGGGTGAGGTTTCCAGTCAAATTTGTCGTTGGGTACTGCTGCCAGCATTTTTCGGGTGGCGATGGCTTCTTTTTCCAGTTCATCCCGGAACAATGATAATCGTGTCATAATGTTTGGTTTTAATTATAACACAAAGGAAACAGGGGGTAGTGACAGCCCTATGTCAGCAGTGAAAAAAAAATTAAGCAGTTGTGGAAATTTTTGCGGCGATGGCGTCGAGATTTTGACGCACGAGTTGGTGTAACCCGGGAGGAG
>CAYVLT010000068.1:0-16884 GCA_964452405.1 uncultured Ferruginibacter sp. | reverse complement strand
CTGTACTTCATCATCTGTGAGCACTTCATTATAAGCCATCCAAATTTTTCCCTGGATGCAGATAGCAACACAACTGCCGCAACGTCCGGCCTCACAGCTATATGGAAGATCAATGCCATTTGCTTTAGCTACTGAAAGTATCGATTGTGGGAACTTCACTTCCAGTTGATGCAGCACACCACGAAAATGCAGGCTTACCCGATGCTGATCGCGATCTGGTGGCGCCGGTAACAGCAACCTGGGAAGTGTTGAGAAATTCTCTTTCCTGATATTCAACTGCGGTACGCCCTGGCTCAGCAAACCAATGGTGATCATCTGCATATAGTCAAACGGGCCGCATAAGTAAAACAATACCTCGTGCAAAGGCACCCGAATCAACTGCTCCACCAGTTGCTGAAGCAGCCAGTTATTAAGGCGGCTGTGCTGCAAACTCATTTCATCACTAAAAAGGTAGTGGATCACAAACCGGGAAGAATACTGCAACTGTAAGTGCTCCAGCGCCCGCTGAAAAATAGTTTCCTCCCTCGAGCGGTTACTATATATGAGTACAATGTTCGTTTGAGAAGTTGCGAGCAAAAATTTGATGAGCGCAAAACAAGGCGTGATGCCACTTCCGGCGGCCAGAAAGAACAATTGACCGGGAAGCCGGGCAGCATCCGGCAAAACAAACATACCACTCACGCCGGCACAGTACAGTACATCTCCCTCCTTCGCCTTGCCAAGCAGTAAGCGTGAAAACTCTCCATTGTCAACTTTCTTTACTGTGATGCAGAGTGGCTCATCCAGGGCTATTATTGAACTGATGGAATAACTTCTTCTTTTTTCTCCATGACGGGTAAAAAATACAAGGGTGAGGAATTGACCCGGTTGATAAACTGGTTGCCAGCCGTGCAACGGTTCAAGAATAAAAGTTTTTGCGTTGATGGTTTCATCAACGATCCGCGTAATCCTTACCTGGTGTAGCAAATGCGTCATCTTAAAAAATAAACAACCTTTTATTGAAGTAATGAATTGCCGCAACCGCTCATTCCATTAAATACGTTAATGTCCTGTTTTGCTTTGCTTGTACACATCAACCGTTTGCAATCAAACAATCTACTGCCACTTAACAAGCCGATAACAAGCATTGGATTTATTTTAACGTCACAACGGCCATGGAGGTGCGATTTTTGTTTTCCTGATCACAGTCTTTTATCCAAAAACCAGTGCAATGAAATTACTTACTTCTTTTCTTTTCCTTCTGTGCAGTACCTTTTTCAACGCTCCTCCCACCTGGCAGAATAATTTTGAGCTGGCTAAACAGGATGCGGCAGCGGGTCACAAATATATCCTGCTCAATTTTTCCGGGAGCGACTGGTGTGGCCCCTGCGTTAAAATGCATAAAGAGATATTATCGAGCGATGTATTCAGCAGTTACGCCGTTGACCACCTTGTGTTAGTAAATGCCGATTTTCCAAGGCAGAAAAAAAATCAACTTACTAAGGAGCAGCAACAACAAAATGATCAACTCGCCGATCGGTATAACCGGGAAGGTGTTTTTCCTTTTACACTCCTGTTAGATGCACAAGGTAAAATTATCAAAACCTGGGAAGGATTTCCCAAAGAGGGCGCCGATGAATTTACCCAGGAAATAAAACTGGCGATACATGGTGGCTACTGAAATTGAAACCGCTGAAAAAATTTTCAAGCGATCCGCCAGGCTCATGGGTAACCATTTTGAGATCACCGTGGTGGCAGCCGAAGCTGCCTGGGCACACGAGATGATTGATACGGCCATTGAAGAAATTCAAAGAATAGAAAAACTGCTCACCACTTTTGCCCCAGGCAGTGAAACCAACCGGGTAAATGAACAGGCAGGTATACAGCCTGTAATTGTAAGCCGCGAGATGCTTGAGCTGGTGCAACGTTCTATCCGGCTATCGGGGCTTACACAGGGAGCATTCGACATCACTTACGGATCGATAGATAAACGTCTCTGGAATTTCGACCAATCAATGACGGCATTACCAACCGCTGCCACCGCAAAGCAAATGGTTCACCTGGTAAACTACCGGAATATCGTGGTGGATGAAGCGGCAGGAAGCATCTTTTTAAAAGAGCCTGGCATGCGGATAGGTTTTGGGGGTATTGGTAAGGGTTATGCTGCGGAAAAAACACGACGTTTATTGCAATCGCTCGGCGTAAAAAGCGGTATCGTAAATGCTTCCGGCGATCTTACGGCCTGGGGACTGCAACCCAATGGCCAACCGTGGACCATCGGCATTGCCCACCCGGATGCGGCCAGCCTTCCTTTTTCGTACATGAATATCAGCGATATGTCCATTGCCACTTCCGGCAACTATGAAAAATTTGTGATGATTGAGGGTAAAAAATATTCTCACACCATTGATCCCCGGACAGGGTTGCCGGTAACAGGTATAAAAAGTGTAACGATCATTTGCCCGAATGCAGAAATGGCTGATGCCATGGCAACACCGGTTACCATTATGGGAACCGTAGCCGGACTGCACATGGTTAACCAAATAAAAGGATTGGGCTGTATCATCATTGACGACAACAACCGGCTTTTCACTTCTAAAAACATACACCTTACATGATCACCACAAAAAAAACATGCCTGTTTACGGGCTGTATCGCTGCAGCAATGATGCTCTTTACTTCCTGCACGGCAGTAAAAGAATACCAGAAAAACAGGTTGAACGACAGTGAAATGGTTTTAGGCAACCGTAAAATTGAAAAAACCGAAAACAGTTTTCAAACCTACCGGGAAGGCGCTTCCGGCGCCAATGGCGGAAAAACCGGTGGAGGATGTGGATGTAATTGACCTGTAAAGATTGCTGCCAGCGATCAATCGTCTTTTATTATTCACCAATCATCCTTTACAATGAAAAAGATCTGTTTAACTGTTGTAGGAATTTATGTTTTCCTGTTCGCAGGTTTTGGGCAAACCAACTACGACTCTTCCAAATACCGTCCACAGGAGCTTACTTTTGAAGAAGCAAATATTGTGTCGAGCTATTATCACCAGGATGGCAATAACTCTGCCGTAACAGGCGGTATCGGCACCGAAAAGCTCACAGATATTTCAAACAGCTTCGATTTGAAATATTTCATTTACGATAACTCTTACAGGAAACATACCCTCGATTTTGAACTGGGTATCGATCATTATACATCCGCTTCATCCGATATGGTTGACCTGAAAGCAAACTCCTCTGCCTCACATGCGGATACCAGGGTGTATCCTTCTGTAAACTGGACCATGGAAAATGAAAAGAAGGGAACCACGATCGGCGGTGGACTTGCCTTTTCAAAAGAGTTTGATTATACCTCCTACAGTGCCAACATGAATTTCGCCGCGAAAACCAGGAACCGCAGCGGGGAGTTCAATGCCAAGGCGCAGTTATTTTTAGACCAGGTAAGCCTGGTGTTGCCAACAGAACTCATTGCAACGGTGGCAGGCACCAGCAGTGCCTCTCATGGTGGGCGGGGCAGCAGGTATCCCACCACACCAAGAAATACTTTTGATCTTGCATTATCCTATTCACAGATCGTGAACAAGCGGTTACAGGTAATACTCACTTCTGATGTGGTAACCCAAAGCGGATACCTCAGTTTACCATTTCACCGGGTATATTTTACCGATGGAACTGTTCACCAGGAAAATCTTCCTTCCACGCGCCTGAAGATACCCGTGGGTATCAGGGCAAATTATTTTGCAGGCGATCGATTTATCATTAGAGCCTACTACCGTTATTACACTGATGATTGGGGATTAACCGCACATACCGCCAGCATTGAAACACCGGTAAAGATCACACCTTTCATTTCCTTTAGTCCGTTCTTTCGATTTTACGATCAACACGGCACCAGGTATTTTGCCGGTTACGAAAAACACAACGCAACAGAGCAATACTATACCAGCAACTACGATCTCTCTACTTTCAGCAGTAATTTTTTTGGAGCAGGTTTCAGGTTCACACCACCCAGGGGTGTGCTGGGATTGGAAGGTTTTAACATGCTCGAGATCAGGTATGGGCATTATCAAAAAAATATCGGGTTAAACAGTGATGTGATCTCGCTCAACCTGAAATTCAAATAGCATACCACACAGCAACAGGTGCTTCACAACACCTGTTGCTGTTAAAACAACCGTTCAGGTTTTAATATTGTTACCAAATTTTTTGCGCAGCTCTTCAACTGATATAAGCCTGAAAGCGGGTTTGATTTTTTTTCCTGCACTGATCACAAAATCTTCTGTGTACTCATAATATGCTCCATTATTGATGGCAAACGCCACCAACCGTACTGACTCGCCCTGGGGTAGCCGATCCAGCACATATTCGCCCTTGTTGTTCATTTTCAGCCTGCCACTCATCAATCCGTTAAAGGACTTGTAGATGATGAAATATTGAATCTGCGGGTTGCTGAACGTATATGGCAATTCAACGGGCAGGTCTGTATTCTGTGGATTGTTATAAAAACGGTCACAATTGATCCACCCTAAGCTGGTAATGGATTCCGGCGCATAATATTGCTGCAACTGACCGGGGACGGAATTGAAAGCATTCATCCGGCTATATTCAGCACGGTAAAGCTCATTGGCTTCCAGGTGTTGCTTTTCCAACAGCGCCTCCTTTTCCATCGTATCCTTTTCGGCCGCTGCTTCGCATGCTGTTAATACCCGGTAACGCAATAACGTGTCATAAATAAATTTTTCCTTTGCATTGGGAAAAGGATTTGCAACAACCACCGGTAGCTTTACCGTATCAATATGTTTATCGATGCCTCTTTTGTTCAACAGTTCAACCATCCGCCGGATGCTCATTAAATGATCTTCGAAAAAAATTTTTTTGCTGAGTGATTCATACATAACGTACCTGCTCTTAAATTTTTTTTCACCGGTAAATGGATACGGCGGATTGTAGCTGCCATATTTCACCATATCAAAAAAGCTGAGATTTTGCTCAGCACGGTTCCAGTTCATGGTGCCTGTTGCATCCCTGTTTCCGTAAAACAATTCCATGTCGCCGTTCTTTATCTTTGGAAACTTTGCGGAAAGGCCCGCACCACTTTTTATTTTCAATGATTGCCCATTGCATTCCATCCCGATAAAATAACTGCCTCCCGAAACCAGCAATTCACCATTGCTCACAGTGGTTGCGTTGCAGCGGTAAAGATCTCCGGTATTGGTCAATTCAATCAATTTCACAGTGATGGGTCCATCTACCGGCGCACCGTCTTCCTTTAATAAAGAGGTAGGGTTCACCGTTAGTTCCAAACCATTTTTTCCCCTGATCACGGTAGGCTTCCCCGTTTGCACGGTAAATACCTGGGTCATACTTTTTTCGTACTCCTTTACAAGCTGGTTCAGTTCACCTGGGCTTGCAGCCTGATTCACAGGTTCCGATGAGGCTGCGGGCAACGCTGAAGCGTTGGGTTCAGGATGGCTGACTTCTGTACGTTGGTTGCAGGAAAATAAAAAGATAAGAATACCAATGCAGCAAGGTTTGTTGAGGATAAACATAGAGGAAGGTTTAAGGTTAAGAAATTAGGAGCAACAAAGAAAGCAGGCACAGGCATTCCTTGTACATCCCTTGCTGGTAAGAATTTGTTAAACGTATCACTGTTAAAAAAATGTAAACGGCTTCCGGCGATTTGGATTAAAAAAAGCAGAAGACGGCAGCTTCTGTTAGCTTTGTAATTATGATCAACACTCAATTCGACATTATCATCATTGGCGGAGGCCCCATTGGTTTGGCCTGCGGCATTGAAGCCGGTAAAAAAAATTTATCTTACCTCATTATTGAAAAAGGTGCTTTTGTAAACTCGTTGTACAACTACCCCGTGAACATGACTTTTTTTTCAACCTCCGAAAGGCTGGAGATAGGAAACATTCCCTTTGTCAGCAATAACCCCAAACCCACCCGGGCAGAGGCCATAGAATATTACAGGCGCGTGGCCCTGACTTATCACCTCAATATTCATTTGTTCGAGGAAGTAAAAAATATCAGCGGCGAAAAACAGGATTTTATCGTACACACTTCAAAAGAAAATTACCACGCAAGAACAATTATCATCTGTACTGGATTCTACGACATTCCGTTTTTGTTGAATGTACCGGGAGAGCATTTACCAAAAGTGACACACTATTACAAAGACCCTGCCTTTTACGCCTTTCAAAAAGTACTGGTGGTGGGTGCCAGCAATTCCGCGGTGGACGCTGCTTTGGAAACCTGGCGAAAAGGAGCCGAGGTAACGATGGTGATCCGTGGCAACAGCATCAGCGACTCAGTGAAATACTGGGTAAGGCCCGATATTGAAAACAGGATCAGGGAAGGATCGATCAAAGCCTGTTTTAGTTCAACCATTGAAGCCATAAACGAACATGACGTACTGGTGAACTGTTCCAGCGGCAGTATCAGCATTCCAAATGACTATGTAATTGCGGCTACCGGCTACCAGCCCAACCTTCGGTTTCTCAGCAATACAGGCATTACACTTTGTGATAATGAAAACCAAACGCCCACCTACCAGGAAGCCACACACGAAACGAATATCAAAGGTATTTACCTGGCTGGTGTGATATGTGGCGGCATGGATACACACCGTCTTTTTATTGAAAACTCAAGAGAACATGCGGTTAAGATCATAGAGCACATCAGTTCCATCCGGTAAAAATTTATTTTTTATTCACCTCCTCTTCCACCACGGGATTGGAGAACACGGAGCCGATGGTATGCATTAAACTTGACACGGGTCCTTCCATTTTATTAATGCTGTCATCAAGCGTATCATCATGCAGCAACCCGCCCAGGTGCAGTGAAGCCGGTAAGTACAGCAGGATATTGTTCCGTTGATCCGTATAAAAAAGTTTCACTTCTTTGATACCAGCATCAGCAGGCAACGCTTCTTTGGTGATCTTCACAGCTTCCTGTGCAATTTCGTTCAGCTTCACCTGCTCTCCTGTTACCGGCTGGTTTGAGTAACCGGAAATAGCTTTCAAAACTTCTTCATGGTTGTCCTGGAAAATTTTATCTACCCAATTTGTAGAACTATCTCCCCGCAACACTTCCTCTGCACCGTTATCCTGTTGTACATATTTATACAGCGCTGTTAGCGTGGCTGGTATTGCAGCCTGAGCAAAATGATGCGGCTCAGCAGGGGCACCGGCTTCTGCTGCTGCATGAACGTTGGGATCTATTTTTTGTAGCGACGGGTAGCCCAGGTTTTCCTGCACTTTTAATAAAAGATCTACTGACATAAAATAAGTTTTATTGTGATAAAATAGGATGCTCTCTTTAAATAGTACAAAACCATGCCAACAAGGATTGGAAATCGCTGCTGCAAAATGATGCTGCCGAGGCAACCTTATTAGTAAAACATCGTATTGAAAAAAGTAGTCCTTCATCTCAGCCACCATAAAATAAATAGTTATGAAAAAAATTTTTACCTTCTTATTGGTCATGACAGCTATGGGCAGCATGGCCACCACCTATAATATTTCTGTTACTAATTTTCAGTTCTCACCTGCCAACCTGCCGAATGTTTTGGTGGGAGATATCATCAAATTTAATTTTGGTGGCCCCAATTTTCACAATGCCACAACGATGCCCTTGGGTATGGTACCGGCCGGTGCAGCGCCCATCTACAGTGGCACACCCGGCAGCGTAACAGGCTCTTATTCCTATACTGTTACCAAATCGGGCAGTTACCGATATTATTGCGAGATACACAGCGGTGATGGCGTAACAGGTATGGTGGGTACTTTTACCGCCAGTGGCGTGGTACCTGTAGAGCTCCGCAATTTTGATGTAAATTTTTCCGGCAACATGGTACAGGCTTCCTGGCAAACTGCTTCCGAACAAAATATTGATCACTTTTCCCTGCAAAAAAGTACCGATGGAAAAAACTACGTGGAAGCCGCCCGCGTTCCATCAAACGGCAATGCTGATCACCTGCAATCCTACCATTGCAATGATGCGGCTCCCGGCAAAGCGGCACGCTATATTTACTACCTGCTGAAAACAATCAATAAAGATGGCAGCTTCAGCCTGTCGCCGGTAAAACTGGTAAGGAATGAAAATGCTTTAAAAAAGATCATCACACAAATAGCCACCAACCCGGTGAGCAAAGCAACCGGGCATTTAATGTTCCAGTTCAATGCAGATAAAAACGGCAGCATGAAAGCCTGGGTAGTAAATGAGTCAGGAACGGTTGTAATGAAACTCGATTTATCTGCAAGCAAAGGAATTAACAATGGTCACATACATATGGCTGAATTGCCAACCGGCATGTACACCGTTGTGTTCTCGCTGGAAGGGTTAAAGGAAAGTCACAAGGTGTTGCTTGTTGAGTAGGCATTGACCGCTAAAAATACTTTTCCGCAATTACACCAAAGGTGAACAACAGGTTTTCCCGTTTGTTCCTCGTTACCTTATTATAATTGAACGCCGCCGCTATGCTGATCCATTTATACAGTTTCAGTGAAGCACTGTTCACGCTGCTGATAATATAATCATCCTTGCTGCTGAGTGATTGTTGATAGAACGAAACACTTTCAATTGTGACTAAACGGTAGGTATATTTCCATTTAAGCCGGAAAGAATTACGAAAGGTTTTATACACATCTTTTGTAGTGTCAGTGATTTTTAAATCTGCCCACTCATATACCAACCCTTCACTCAGGTTGACGAAAAGGTCTTTTTTTTCCACCAGGTTATACGCCGCACCGATGCCTGCCTGCAACCGGTTGTTCACCTTTAACGAATAGCTGCTCTCGTAAGTGCCGAGTCCCCAATAATAAAATGAGCGATTGCGACCATACCAGTTAACATCCAGCGCAGCAGAAAAATCATTATTGGTAAGTTGCTGTTGCTGGGCCCCATATAACCAGTTGCAACTGCTGTTGAACGCCAATGCTTTTTTCTGAATACTGAATTTGGCCGCATTTGTCAATGCATAGGAGTTTGCATCGTTGGTATGATTGATAATGCCGGTTGAGGCCAACCTGAAATAATGAAACACGCTGTCATTAT
Organism: uncultured Ferruginibacter sp.; assembly: GCA_964452405.1. Taxonomy (GTDB): domain Bacteria; phylum Bacteroidota; class Bacteroidia; order Chitinophagales; family Chitinophagaceae; genus Ferruginibacter. Next base: position 7,846 of record CAYVLT010000068.1, on the reverse strand, counting down.
ATTGTGCAGCTACAGGCTGGTGATACATAGCCAACAGTGCGCCGCATAATATTATTTTAATAAACCTTTTACACATAATGAGTGCAGGAGGTCACAATTTTTATGCCTTACAGTTAAAGGTATTTTAAAATGCAGCAGTTGCGGACAAATTGCTATAAAGCTGGTCTACGATTTATAAAAATGATCATTGTTAAATGAGCTGCAAACAATCCAGGCTGGTAAATATTTTTATGATCCTCCTGCTGCTGATGACCGGTCATCGTCAACTGGCCTGGTACCCTCTATTCATGCAGGCATCACTTGAAGTGCTGAACCGGCAGGCAACTTATTGCAGGCATCAATGCAAGTTATATAACATGCTGTTCACAGGTTGCAGCTTTTTATTGTTGCGCCGTGTTACGGGCTGGAACGAAACCATAATTTCTGAATACACACTGAATACCTGCGAACACCTGTTTTTTGCAGTTGTGATCTGTATCAAAATATATGTTTACATCAAAACAATTTCAGGCATTCCTGGTTCCGCCAGGTGGCAGCCGGGATTGATCGCTTTTTTTACATTCACAGGCATAGGGGTCATCAATGAAATTTTCCAGAATCAACTTTGCCAGCGGAGTTTATTTTTATTGATCCCGGACAGCGTGAAGGACATCATGGTGAACACAATCGGTGCCTCTATATTCATGGCTGCTGTCCTCAGCAAAATTATGTTTACTAAACTACCCCGGAATCTTCAACGGGCAAAGCAATAGCGCCGGTACCGGCAATTTCATCCACCTCCATTGCAGTAATCTTTTTTACTCCACCGACTTTCCTTTAACTTCAAAACAAAATTGCTGCCATGTCCCAGTATATTCTTGCACTAGACCAGGGTACCACCAGTTCACGCGCCATTGTTTTTGATCATACCGGCGCCATTGTTGCCACAGCGCAAAAAGAATTTACACAATTGTTTCCACAACCGGGCTGGGTGGAACACGATCCCATGGAAATATGGAGCACGCAATTGGGTGTTGCCGCCGAAGCCATCAGTAAAGCAGGCCTGGTTACTGCCGACATTGCAGCAATCGGCATCACGAACCAACGCGAAACAACAGTGGTATGGAACCGGGCAACCGGCAAACCGGTGTACCATGCGATCGTATGGCAAGACAGGCGTACCGCTGCATACTGCGATGAGTTGAAAGCGGCCGGTTGGGAACCAATGGTAAAACAAAACACCGGGTTAGTGATTGATGCCTACTTCAGCGGCACTAAAATAAAATGGATACTGGACCATGTACCCGGTGCACGTGAAAAAGCCGAAAACGGTGAACTGTGTTTTGGCACCATCGATAGCTGGCTGCTCTGGAACCTTACTAACGGTAACGTACATGCCACCGATATCAGCAATGCCAGCAGAACAATGTTATGTAATATTCATACCGGCGAATGGGATACACAATTGTTGCAGATGTTAAACATCCCCCCTGGAATATTACCGCAGATAAGAAGCAGCAGCGAAGTATTCGGGTACACATCCGGGAATTTCAGCAATGCAAAAATTCCTGTTGCCGGTATTGCCGGCGATCAGCAAAGTGCCTTATTCGGGCAGTTATGCACCCGCCCCGGAATGGTGAAAAATACCTATGGCACGGGATGCTTTATGTTGATGAACACCGGGGACAAACCCGTTCTCTCCAACAATAATTTACTCACCACTGTTGCCTGGAAAATAAATGACGTTACCCAATACGCCCTGGAAGGCAGTGTGTTTATCGCAGGGGCTGTTACCCAATGGCTGCGTGATGGGCTTGGTATCATCAGAACGGCGGCTGAGATTGAAACCCTTGCTGCAAAAGTGGAAGATAACGGTGGCGTGTACCTTGTTCCGGCATTTGTTGGGTTGGGCGCTCCATATTGGGAGCAGAATGCAAGAGGTACCATCACCGGGCTTACGAGGGGCGCCACCGCCGCACATATTGCAAGGGCTGCACTGGAGAGTATTGCCTATCAAACCATGGATGTATTGAAGGCGATGGAGCAGGATGCCGGGATAGCAATTACTGAACTCCGCGTGGACGGTGGCGCTACCGCCAACAACCTGTTAATGCAGTTTCAAAGTGATATTTTACAAACCAAAGTATTGCGACCGGTGATCAGCGAAACTACAGCACTGGGAGCCGCTTACCTGGCCGGCCTGGCTGTGGGCTATTGGGAAAACGTTGCGGATTTGCAGAACCAGTGGCAGGTGGAAACTGAGTTTGAAAGCAGGATGGATGATGCAGACCGAAAAAGATTAACGGCAGAATGGCACAGGGCTGTAAAGGCAACCATCAATCATTAAGGTTGTGATGGCATTACAGGTAAAACCGCCAATAGGGTACAGCTTCCCATTCAACCATCAAAGTTTACATGAACCGCAACCAGTCAATACAGGAAATTCAAATTTGCGAACAATGGGACCTGGTGATCATTGGTGGAGGTGCCACCGGTTTGGGATGCGCCGTGGATGCAGCCAACCGGGGTTATAAAACACTGTTGCTGGAAAAAAATGATTTTGCCAAAGGCACTTCCAGCCGCTCCACTAAATTGCTGCATGGTGGAGTGCGGTACCTCGAACAAGGCAATATCAGGCTGGTGCGGGAAGCCTTGCTTGAAAGAGGAAGACTGATGAAAAATGCACCACACCTGTGCAGGCGCTTACCATTCATAGTTCCCTTTTATAAATGGTGGCAGAAATGGTATTATGGAACCGGCTTGTGGTTATATGATTTTCTATCAGGGCAACACAGTATTGGCAAGACAAAATTTTTATCGAAAAAAGGAACGCTGAAAAACCTGCCGGGGCTGAATGGAGAATCTATTCATGGCGGTATCCTGTATTTTGACGGCCAGTTTGATGATGCCCGTGTAGCCATCAGCCTGGCGCAAACGGCAGTGGCGCAGGGAGCAACTGTAGTCAACTATTGCGGTGTAACCGGTTTTTTAAAATCCGGGGAAGCCATCCAGGGCGTAGTGGCAAGGGATAAATTGACCAACAAAGTATTTCCCATAAAAAGCAAAGCTGTGATCAATGCAACAGGCGTGTTCGCCGATGAGTTACTGCGGCTGGCACAAGGAGATCACGAGGCCACCATCACCCCGTCGCAGGGTGTTCACCTGGTGGTGGACAAACAGTTTTTTGAAGGAACGGCCGCCTTGATGATCCCCCAAACAGATGACGGCAGGGTATTGTTTGCCATACCCTGGTACAACAAAGTTTTATTGGGAACCACGGATACCACGGTGGACGAGATCAGGGAGGAACCCCGGGCATTGAAGGATGAGATTGATTTTATCATTGGGCATTTTAACCGGTTTAGTGCTTCGGGTATTGGTTACCGTGATATACGGTCGGTCTTTGCCGGCCTTCGTCCTCTTGCCAGGATAAGGGGCCAACAAAAAACTGCTGTGATGCCAAGAGATCATCATGTATCTGTACCCACACCCGGGTTGGTGCATGTAACAGGCGGTAAATGGACCACTTACCGGGGCATGGCAGAACATGCAGTGAACCAGTCTGCCGTTGTGGCGGGCCTTGAAAAAAAGCGATGCAATACACACACACTTCAACTGCACGGATACAGCACGTGTAATGCCGGGTTACACCTGGATATCTATGGAACAGATGCCGTTGAAATTGCCAGGCTGCTGGAGTCTGATCCCGCCCTGTCAGAAAAGATCCATCCGCAATATCCATATACAAAAGCCGAAGTGCAATGGATGACCAGGGAAGAAATGGCAATAACGGTAGAGGATATCCTGGCAAGAAGAACAAGGTTACTGTTTATCGACGCAGCAGCGGCAGTGTACGCGGCACCGGTAGTGGCATCCATCATGGCACAGCAGTTAAATCACAACGATGAATGGATAGCAAAACAACTTGCCGAATTTTATGCAACCGCCGACGCTTATCAATGCAAACCGTTAGCATGAACAAATCAAAAAATACTATTTAATTGTACATTTTTTAAAACATAGTTTATGTCTCCTTTTATTTCAGAGTTTATCGGAACCGGGATACTGATCCTGCTGGGCAATGGCGTGGTGGCCAACGTGGTGTTGAACAACACCAAGGGCCATAACAGTGGATGGATCGTCATTACATTTGGATGGGCCATGGCGGTATTTGTAGGCGTATACGCCAGTGCGGCCGGCAGTGGGGCTCACCTCAATCCCGCAGTAACCCTGGCTTTGGCAATTAAAACCAACAACTGGAGCAGTGTTCCATTATATATCGCAGCGCAGATGTTGGGAGCCATGGTCGGTTCTCTCCTGGTATGGGTTACTTATCGCCCGCATTTTGATGCAACCAGCGATGCTGATAGCAAGCTTGCCGTTTTTTGCACAGCCCCGGCCATCCGAAACCCATTGAATAATTTTATCTCTGAAGTGATCGGAACTTTTATGCTCATCATCGGCGTATTATTCCTCAGTTCGCCAGCATCGGGCCTGGGCTCTCTGGATGCATTACCTGTTGCACTGCTGGTGTTGGCAATCGGTTTATCGCTGGGTGGCAGTACCGGCTATGCCATTAACCCGGCCCGGGACCTGGGCCCACGCATCATGCATTTTATTTTACCCATCAAACAAAAAAGAAACAGTGATTGGGCCTATAGCTGGATTCCCGTGCTGGCGCCATTTACAGGATCGGTACTGGCAGTTCTGCTGTATAAATTTTTAGGATGACAGGGGCAACTTTTTATAAGCTGTCACCCGTTAACTTCCTGCCGGCAACACTTCTGCCGCAAAGGTTTTACATTTGTCGGCAGGTGATTTCAATATGAAGAAGGAAATTTTATTAGTAGTTTTTTTTATTGGAATAATTGCGCTCCCCGCGGAAGCGCAATTCAACCGGTATATCATCCGGTTCAAAAACAAAACGGAAACACCCTTCTCCATCAATAATCCCTCGCAGTTCCTATCACAACGGGCACTCGAACGAAGATCAAGACAGGGAATTGCAGTAGACGAAACAGACCTGCCCATTACTCCCCGTTATCTTGACAGCATTGCTGCTGCAGGAAATGTGATCCTGCTCAACGTAAGCAAATGGCTGAACCAGGTTTGTATTTACAGCACGGATGCTGATGCCCTCGCCAAAATAAACGCATTTGATTTTGTGTTGTCAGAAGCGCCGATCGCTGCCAGGGTGAACCCGGCGGTAACAGGAAAAAATAAATTACTCGATCCTTTCCTGTCGCCACTTCCAGCCACACCCTCAACGGTTCAGCAAACAGATGATGTGTATGATTATGGCCTCTCCTACGACCAGGTACACCTGCACAACGGCGAGTTCCTCCACAACCTTGGATTCCGTGGGCAGGGCATGCAAATCGCAGTGATCGATGATGGCTTTGCCAACTACCTTACCCTTCCAGCCTTCGACAGTGTAAGGAACAATAACCAGGTGTTGGAAACCTGGGACTTTGTTGCCAATAACAGCAGCGTAAACGAAGATGATAGTCATGGTATGAAATGTTTCAGTGCCATCGCCGCCAATATGCCCGGCAGTTTTGTAGGCACAGCGCCGGCAGCATCTTTTTATTTGTACCGCACAGAAGATCTTTCTTCAGAATACCCGGTGGAAGAACAGAATTGGGCAGCGGCGGCAGAAAGAGCAGACAGTTTGGGTGCCGATGTTTTAACAACATCACTTGGGTATACCACTTTCACCAACAGTTTCTTTAATCACAGTTATGCCGATCTGGATGGCAACAGTACTTTAATGGCAAAAGCGGCAAACCTGGCTGCGAGAAAAGGTTTGCTGGTGTTGGCTGCCGTTGGAAATGACGGTAATTCATCCTGGCATTATTTATCTACTGCAGGCGATGCAGACAGCGCCCTCACCATCGGCGCAGTAAACAGCAGCAGGCAGGTGGCAAGCTTCAGCAGTTACGGACCTAACAGTAACGGGCAAGTGAAACCAGACCTGGCTGCCATCGGCGTAAATGCAGTGGTGGCGGGCACTTCAACCGGATCACCCGTATATGGAAACGGTACTTCCTTTGCTACGCCCATCATGGCAGGAATCGTTACCTGCCTGGCGCAGGCATTCCCAGAAATGAAAAATATGAACCTGGTTCATGCATTACAGGCTTCTTCTGACAATTTTCAACAACCCGATGACCGCACGGGTTATGGTGTACCCGATGTAAAAAAAGCTTTTGTAGATATCACCCGGCAACTACAGCACAATAGCGCCGGTATAAACCAGTGTAATGTGACTTTTAATTTTGGAGTGAAGGCTGGAAACAATATGCAGGTGGTCATCGAACGGAAACTGCCTTCTGATAATTTCTATCAACCGATCAGCAGCTTTTCATTCAGCGGCCATTTTCAAAACAGGTTGTTCAGTTACACGGATACCCTTAACAATTTCACAAGTGGTGTTTCGATTGACTACCGGTATAAAATGGTGATCGGTACCGACACCAGTTTCTACCTCGATTCCACTTCATTGTTTTACCAGCAACAATGCAACCCGGTATCTGTTCGAAAAATTTGCCCCGGCGCAGCTACTTATTTATCCGTTGACTCCGCTACCGGTTATTCCAGCAAATGGCAGGTGAATCCCGGAACCGGGTATGTTGACCTGGCTGATAACATGTACTACCAGGGAACAGCTTCCAGGGTTTTGCTGCTAAAAAACCTCCCCCGCAATTTTTATGGCTACCAATACCGTTGCCTGCAGCAAAATGGCAGCAACAGCCTTGTGAGTGATCCTGTTACGCTGAAGTTTACCAGTTCCTGGACCGGCGCAGCAAGCACGGCCTGGGAAGATCCTGCAAACTGGCAATGTGGCGCAGTACCCGACCAATATACCGACGCCGTGGTGGACAGCGAATCTCCCAACTATCCTTTTGTAAACTTCAACGCCGGTTGCCATGCCTTGTATTGCTCGCCGGGTGTATCGGTTACGGTGAAGAGCGGCCAGCAGTTGGTTATTTCGGGGCAATAAGCAGGGAAAAAAACCGGGTACAGCCACCGGTTACCAACGGTTATTTGCACTTTATTACAAGAACTAAAGTGCTGGCTGCCAACAGGCTTCAGGCAGCCCGAACCATGTTATAAAAAATCCCTATTCCTATTTCCATTTTCAAACCCCAACCCTTACCTTTGCCGCCGAATTAAAGATGCCCCGCACACAAAGGGGTTTTAAATACAAACCAATATGGCCAATACAGGTAAAATCAAGTCAGTGATCGGCGCCGTGGTTGACGTTCAGTTCGACAGCGGCAGCAAACTTCCCGAAATCTTAAATGCATTAGAAGTTCAGCGTGAAAACGGCACCCTGGTGCTGGAAGTTCAGCAGCACCTTGGAGAAGACAGTGTACGTACCATTGCGATGGACGGTACTGAAGGTTTGGTAAGGGGTACTGCAGTAACCGATACCGGCAAAGCGATCGCCATGCCAACCGGCGACGCCATTAAAGGACGTCTCTTTAATGTTACCGGTGATGCAATCGACGGTTTGCCACAGGTGAGCAAGGCCGGTGGTCGCCCGATCCACGCCAAGCCGCCGATCTTTGAAGACCTGAGTACGGCCAATGAAATATTATTTACCGGAATCAAAGTAATCGACCTTATCGAACCTTATGCAAAGGGTGGTAAGATCGGGTTGTTCGGTGGTGCCGGTGTGGGTAAAACCGTATTGATCCAGGAATTGATCAATAATATCGCAAAAGCATATAATGGTGTATCGGTGTTTGCAGGTGTGGGTGAGCGTACCAGGGAAGGAAATGACCTGATGAGGGAAATGATCGAAGCAGGCATCATGAACTACGGCGAAAAATTCAAAAACAGCATGGAAGAAGGCGGATGG
>CAYVLT010000067.1:0-17027 GCA_964452405.1 uncultured Ferruginibacter sp. | reverse complement strand
AATAAACAGAAAAATAGATTTGGAAAGTCCATAGAAATCTGCCGGGTTACTGATGTTGATTTTTGATTGAAAAGTTGCGCATAACTACCGTTGCTGAAAGTTGTTTGTCCTGCCCGGACTGAAGTTTGGCTTTTTACAACTGTTCATTGATCTTCCGTCCAGCCAGACTTGCAGTAATACCATGTTATGTGCCGTGCTTCGTCATTCAAAAGTGTATGGATTTACTTCTTTGAAACGCCATTTGCCATTTAACCGCATAAACTTGTTGTCAACACGAATAGAAGTGTCAACAGTCCGGTAATCAGTAATGACTAGTATGGAATTGTCTTTTAATTTTTTAGTAACTACATTAACATAAATGTTGTCTGCCAAACAGGTGTCAAAAAGGCTTGTTGGATAATCGCCTTTAAATTTTGTTTTCAATATCACATTCATATACTTGTCAAAAGTACTGTCGGTAATAACTTTTATATTAAGCAGTTTGCTAAGTGTGTCGATGTAAGGATGTTTGTCAATATAAGTCTGAGGATAATTATCTGGGTAGTCGCTCGGAACTTCGTCCAGAAAACGCCATTCTGATTTTATTATTAATGTGTCAAACATTCTTTTATATGGAATAGCAATACTTTTTACAATTGCCATTCTAAAAACAGAACTGTCACCAATATCCTTGTCAAATATCGCCGTATGTGTCGAGCTGGTTACTGGCTTTTTATCTTCGTTTCTATTGTTGTCGCAAGCCACAAAAAAAAGTGTCAACAAGAAAGCGATTATGGTTGAATTTTGATGTCGCATCGAATGGCACATAACTCCTAAATATACGCACCTTTCCACATCTCCCTTAATGCCTTTCTATTTTTTGAAGTGGCTAAAAACCACATCGATAGCGAAAAAAAGCGCGGGATATCGAATGGCGGATTTTGGATTGCAACAATTTAAAAACGCAGTTTTCTGGGGGTACCGGAAATGAAAAAAGCGCAGGGGTAGGGAAGCGCTGTGGTGATCCAAAAGGCCAAGGGCGCTGTGGCGGTTGTCCGGCAAGGCACTCAAACCAGGATATGGCTTTGCCCCTCTCACTCACAGTGAATACTCAACGTCCACAACCATTAATTGCGGATACTGCTATTTATTAAATCATGATTCCTGGTGTAACGGCGGGCTAACAGCCACTACTTGGGGATGGTCTTAATTGGTGGGATATAATCAATTAAGGGTCAAGACTAAGGTATAGATATTTTTCAAAACAACAACAGGACCCTTGAAAAATCTTTAGCACTGAAAAGCAAATCTGCTCCATCATTAAAAACAAGCAAAGGCTGGAGCGCCCCGCGGGTATTATTTGTATATTGAAGTACTTTAACCCTTCCGCCATGAACGAAAAATTACTCCAGTATATCTGGAAACTGCAGTATTTTCAACTGTCCCGGCTTTGCAGCATTGATGGTAAACAAGTTGAGATCCAGCAGCCCGGTATTCACAACCATAACCAGGGACCCGACTTCCTGGATGCCAGGATACGGATCAACGGCACCCGCTGGGCAGGTCATGTGGAGTTGCATGTGCGATCATCTGATTGGGCCCTCCACGGACACGGGCACGACAACAATTATAAGAATGTAATACTGCATGTGGTTTGGGACCACGATGCCGACCTGCAACTTACTTTCCCCACCATCGAGTTAAAAAATAAAGTACCAAAATTGCTGCTGGAGCGATATAGTAACCTCATGATGGCCCCCACCTATATTCCCTGTGATAAATTTATCGGGCAGGTGGACACATTCACCTGGACCAACTGGCAACATCGCCTGTTGGTTGAACGCCTGGTTGAAAAATCCACGCTGGTATCAACATTCCTCACCGAGACAAAACATCATTGGGAAGAACTTTGCTGGTGGCTGCTGGCAAAAAACTTCGGGGGAAAGATCAATGGAGCCGCTTTTGAAAAAATGGCGCGGTCGCTGCCACTTTCGGTCCTGGCAAAACATGCGGATCGCTTGTTACCGTTAGAAGCGTTGTTGCTGGGACAGTGCAACCTGCTACATGGCGCCAGCAACGATGAATACATGCGCCAATTGCAGAAGGAATACCTGTTCCTGAAAAAGAAATATGCATTACCCGCCATACAGGTGCCTGTACACTTTTTACGGATGCGACCTTCAAATTTCCCCTCTGTGAGATTGGCCCAACTGGCATCACTCCTGCACCGGAAATCGCACTTTTTTTCCAGCCTGCTGGCAGCTGACACCGCAAAGGAAGCTGCTGCATTGTTGAACGTAACAGCCGGCCCTTATTGGGATCATCATTACCTGCCGGGCGAAGATTCGGTATTCAAAAAGAAAAAGTTGGGAAAACAGGCGCTGGATAATATTCTGATCAACACCGCGATCCCGTTATTGTTTGCGTATGGGCATCACCGTGATGATGCCATTTACATGGAAAAGGCAATTCGCTGGCTGGAAGAGGTTGACGCAGAGAACAATAATATCACCCGGGTTTTTGAACTGGCGGGTGTGCAGGTCAAATCTGCCTACGATTCCCAGGCCTGCATTCAACTGAAAAATCAGTACTGCAACAGCAAGCGTTGCCTTGAGTGTGCTGTGGGCAACCGTATTCTAAAACAAAAACCAGGGTAACCTACCTGTATTCCGCATTCACCTCAATATCCGGGTGCAGACTTTTCATTACCGGGCAGTGATCGCCAATTTTTTGCAAAATTATCCTGTCTTTTTCGGTGAGATTGAGGGTGGAAGGATAGGTAAGCATCACATCTATCCGGCCAATTCTCCTGGGGTCGCTCAACATGTGTTTTTTCACTTCCACGGTAGTGCCATGCAGCTCAATGCCCATATCGCCGGCCTTCATGGCCATGGTGGTGATCATGCAGGTGCCGAGGGCGGTGCATACAAGGTCGGTGGGAGAGAACCTTTCTCCCTTACCCCGGTTATCTGTTGGAGCATCTGTTTCGATTGGTGAACCACTTTGAAGGTGCGTTGCGGTACACCTTAAATTTCCTTCATAGAGAATGGTTGCTGTCATTGTACTATTTTTGTATAAATTTACTTCAAAGTAAAAGCAAATCAACGGGATATCATGCAGGTTGCATTAAAACCGTGTAAAAACCAACCCTTAAAAACGCGGTTGGCAGCAGGAGCAAAAAAATAAAGATCTAAAACAAAAGCATGTATAAAACACTATTGTTTTGTTTGATGATGGGCATCGGTTTTTCCGCCGCGGCGCAAAAAACAAAAAAGGAAAGAAAAGAGGAACGGAAACAACGGATCAATGCGATGATCAAGCAGGAAGAAGAAGGGGTGATCGCATACCGTAAGCACAGTGTATTTGGCATTAAACTCACCAACGATGGCTGGGGATTGATGTATGAACATGGCCGGGCGCAGTCGATCAAAAAAGCCCTGCTGTTTCAACTTGATTTTGCAGAAAGAAAACACCCTAAAGAACAGAAACAGGCACCGCTGTATGCGCCCAGTTCTGCCTTTATTTTTGGTAAGATCAATTATTTCTACCCGGTTAAGCTGGGCGTGCAGCAGCAGCTACTGCTGGGCAATAAAAGCAATAAGAACGGGGTAGCCGTTACCGGTAATTTTGGGGGAGGTTTATCGCTGGGATTACTGCGTCCTTATTACCTGGAAGTGGATTCAGGCAGCAGCGGAAGAAGGGCCATCAAGTATGATAGTCCCGACAGTACGATTTTCACTTCTGCAACTTCACTCGCCAATTTATATGTTACTTCGGCAGGTTTAAGCAAGGGATGGAGCGATATAACCGTGAGCCCGGGCGCCTATGCAAAAGCAGCGCTCCGCTTTGATTACGGACGATATAACGAAATGGTTAGTGCTATTGAAGTAGGTGCAACCGGTGAATATTATTTTAAAAAAGTTCCCCAGTTGATCTACACCAAAGAGAAACAGTTTTTTGTGAACGTGTATGTTGCCGTGTTATTCGGCCGAAGGAAATAAACCCAACAATCCTGCTTCCGGAGCACCGGAAGTTTTACCTAACTACAAATTAATTACATGACTGAATTGCCGGTTATAGATGCAGCCGTACCGCAGCCGCTTCAAAAACCAAACTGGTTGCGGGTGAAGTTACCCATTGGGGAAGAATACAAACATGTGCGTGGGCTGGTGGATACACATAAGCTTCACACGATCTGCGAAAGCGGAAATTGCCCGAACATGGGTGAATGCTGGGGCGAGGGCACGGCCACTTTTATGATTCTTGGCAACATCTGCACCCGCAGTTGCGGATTTTGCGCTGTTGCCACTGGTAAGCCCGACCCGGTGGATTGGGATGAACCCCAGCGGGTGGCGGAAGCCATTCACCTGATGAAAGTTAAACATGCAGTGATCACGTCTGTTGACCGGGACGAGATCGAAGACCAGGGTAGTATCATCTGGCACAATACCATCAAGGCGGTAAAGGCCCTGAACCCCGGTACCACACTTGAAACGTTGATTCCAGATTTCAGGGCCGACCAGGCCTGCATTCAACGCGTAATTGATGCGGCACCAGAAGTGGTTTCCCATAATATAGAGACCGTGGAACGCCTCACCAGGCAGGTACGCATCCAGGCTAAGTACTGGCGCAGCATGGAAACTTTGCGGGCATTGAAAAACGGCGGTATGCGCACCAAGAGCGGCATTATGCTCGGATTGGGAGAAACAAAAGAAGAAGTGCTGCAGACCATGCAGGACCTGCGTGACAGCGAAGTAGATGTGATCACCATTGGTCAATACCTGCAGCCTACTAAAAAACACCTGCCCGTACATCGTTTTGTTCACCCTGGTGAATTCAGCGAATTGAGGGATGCCGGGTACGAAATGGGCTTTGATTACGTAGAGAGTGGCCCGTTGGTGCGCTCTTCGTACCACAGCGATAAGCACGTGATCGCCGGGTGGGGAAGAAGGAAATGGGAAGAAGAAAAAATGCAGGTGCAATAGCCTGCTTAAAAAATAGATAGTAACCGGCCGCTTTCACAAGCGGCCTTTTTTGTGCCTTTGAAAGTTCTTTCACGATCTACGGGTTAGAATTTTTTCCACAAGATGGAAGCTGGATGGTCGCCGGTGCCCATAGCACGTATAAAAAAGACTGGCATGATATTCAACCGGTTATTACAGGGTATGTTAATGATTTGCTATGCCCCGGCCAGTTGCGAAAAAAGCCGTTTGCAACAAATATGTAAATTTCACACATTAATTGACCGATTATTAGAAAAATCAGTAATAAAGTATGACATTTATGCAAGGAAATAACCCAACGATTGCCGCGGAGGAAACCGGGTGATTTACCGGTTAGCAGCTTCACCCGGTTGAGGTTTCAACGGGTGAAGGGAAGGATTCCTGTTTACGATTTGAGCCATCAATATGAAAAGAAATTTACCGCTTATTTTTTTACTCAGCCTGTTTGCCACGCTGTCTTTTGCACAGAACCCGGTTTATTTTGTAAGTGGCAACTATGCTAATCCCAATACCTGGACGCCGGCAGGCGCTGCCGGTGCAATGGCGCCCACAGGATTTGGTTCAATTTATCAATTGTCAACAACTGCCAATGGCACCGGGCTGCAGTATTTTCGTTTCAACAGCGCAGCCGCGGCAAGCGGCCTTTGGTATGGTCCTTCCGCAGCATCCGTAACCGTTGGCAGCAACACATCCACCACCAGCAGTAGTGGCAACACCACCTATGCATATGCCTTGAATGTAGGCGCCGTAACCGATAATATTATTTTCAATACCGGTGCAGGAGCTCCTGGCACGGCAAAGTTTGTAGCGTTCATGGTAACTGGAACCGTTCGTACGGTGGCATCAGTAAGCCAGAGTCCGACGGCGGGGGCCATTAATCCCGGTCAGCCTGTAACGGTAACGGCTACCTTATCAGGAGCGTTTGCAGGTGGTCAATCCGTTTACCTGCGATACAGTAAAGACGCATGGGCCACTTCTACGGTAGTGCAAATGACCGGTGCAGCCACCACTTACACTGCCAACATTCCTGCCGCCACCAACACTGCTTCGGCCAACGTTGTATATTACGTATTTACCTCAAATGGTGTAGTGGGTTCCGGAACCGGACCGCTTGCCAATGGCACGGATGCTGACCTCTTTACCATTAATGCCAACAACAATGGAGGGGCCAATTATTCGTACAGTGTAAATGCCACCGGTACCTGGTATTGGGTAGGAGGCAGTTCGGGAGCGCTTACCAGCAGCAGCAGCACCGTTTTGAGCAGCACGCTCGGCGGAGCCCCGGCTACGGTTACACTTACCACAACCGACAAAATTATTTTTGATGGATCTGATATCAGTTCAACGGCAGGTTTGCAAACCGGCAGTATCAGCCTGACCAATACTACCGGTAGTTTGTCGTTTGGGCAACTGGTGTTGCAGAACACTGCTGATGTTACTTATGACCCATCGTCCACTTATGACATAACATTGAATGGTGGCACCGGCACTGACCTTAGTGTTGCTGCCGGCTCGCAGTTCAGCTTTGGCGCCACCAGCAGCCCGAAAATGATTTTGCTTAGCGGTACCACGGGCAGCATTTCAGGTACCATCAATATGGGCACCGGCTCGAACAAAACCTACCAGCTCACCGGCGCTGACGCAGGTGCCATCAACTTTTTGTCGGGTGCTGTTTGTAAAGTGAATGTATCCAGTGCTACCTATCCTTTTGGAAATGGCACCAATGGATCAGTGATTTTTGCCAGTGGATCCAAACTGGCCCATACCAGGAGCGACGAAATATTTGGTGGAACGGGCAAAACAATCGTGGTGTTTCAAACCGGAAGTACCTATGAATATGTCGGTGTTAACTCCACTTCCTTCAACTTCCGGCTCGGCAGTACCACTGATCGTGTATACGCCGACGTTATTATCAATACGGACCCCACTTCAACTAACTTTAATACCGGCGGCTACACCAATAATCCAACGGTTGATAATTTCACGGTGGCATCCACCGCGTCATTCACGTCTGGCACCCGGTTCGACATGCAGGATTTCAGCCATACACTCACCATCAAAGGTAACCTGGTTAATAACAATACTTACCCGCTTGGTTTCAGTCCCAATGCCAACGGAACCGCCACCGTAAATTTTTCAGGTAGCGGAACACAATACATCTTAAATAATTCTGGCAGCACCGGGGGAATCATTTTTGGGAAAGCTGCTTCGAGCCGGTTGGTATATGTAAATATTACTTCAGGAGCAACCGTAAAACTGGGGAATGCTGGAATACCCGGTGATTTTACCTTAACGTCTTTATCATCCTTCCCGGTTAACACAATCTTCACGGTAAAAACTGGCGGCACCATTGATATGGGTACCAGTGTCATGTACGGTGAAACAGCCAATAACGGCGGCAGTTTTATTACAGAAACCGGCAGTACAATTAAAACAGGGCATCTTTCAGGTTTATCAACCACCGCCGCAACCGGCTCCGTACAAACGCAGGCAAAAACCTATCATTCGGGCGCCAACTATGTTTACAATGGCACTACGGGTGCCCAGGTAACCGGTAATTTTTTCGCATCCACCACCCCCTCTGTGAATGCGGTGAACAGCCTTACGATCGATAACAGCAACGGGGTACAATATAGCATTGCTTCCGGCACCGTAACCATCAACGGAACCTTGCTGCTTACGAACGGTATTTTCAATACGATCACAAACAATGCAATCGTGCTTGTACCATCCGGCGCTTCGGTTACCCGAACTAACGGTTGGGTGTATGGTAGTTTGCAGAAATATGTGAGTGGCAGTACGAATTTTGAAACAGGCGACAATTTGTTTTATGCCAATGTTACCGTGGGAGGCGCCATCAGCGTACCCGGATTATTCACGGTAAAGGCCAATGCCAATGGCGATCATCCCAATATCGGCAGTTCAGACCTGGATGCAACTAAGAGTGAAAACACCTATTGGACGCTTACGAATAACAGTGTTGGTTTCAGTAGTGGCGCCAACCTGGTGTTTAATTATATTACGGCAGATATTGACGTCACCGCAAATGCATTAAATTTTGGTTTAGGAAATTACAGTGCCGGCACCTGGAGCTATCCACCGGCCATTACCCCGGCTTCCAACAGCATCAGTGTTACCGGTATTACCAGCTTTGGTGATTTTGAAGCCGCTGAAGCAGCCTGTGGCAGTTATGGAACCTGGAAAGGAACCGCAGGTACAGATTGGAACAACCCGGCCAACTGGTGTGGCGGAGTACCCACCACTTATACAAATGTGGTGATCCCCAATGTGGCGAATCAGCCAGTTATCTCCACTGCCAATGCGGTGGCAAAAACCATCAGCATAGCCAGCGGTGCTTCGCTCACAATGAGTGGCAGTTATAACCTTACGCTAAGCGGCAACAGCTTCAGTAACCTGGCAGGGGCTACGGGCTTCAATGCTTCCGCAAGTACCGGTGCTTTGGTCTTTTCCACCACGGCTACGATCAGTGGTACCAATAGTTTTCAAAATGTCAGCGTAAGCGGGGGCGGACTTGATTTCGGCACTGCCTCTACGGTGTATGGAACGTTTACCATCAACCCGGGAGGCTACGTGAACAACAACAAGCCACCCATCTACGATTGCAACTCAACCTTGTTGTACAACACCGGTGGAAATTATACCCGGGGTGATGAATGGAAGACAGGCGTAACCTCCGGTCAGCCCGGGTATCCAGGTAATGTGCAATTGAGTAATCCTGGTACCAACCTTAATTTTAATTCCAGTACTGCATCTATCTGTGGCAATCTCACCATCGACGTTGGAACCTACTTCGATATGGGATCCTTTGCCGGCAATGCGTTGAGGGTAGCGAAAAATGTAACAGTAAATGGTAACCTGTACCTATCCATGGGTTTTGGCGGAGATATTTATGTAGGAGGAAATTATACAGTGGGTGCTGCCGGTATCGTGTTCAATAATAACCGGGCAACATTTTTTAATGGTTCCAGCGGCAACCAGCTGATCACAAAGGTGGCAGGAGGTACCATCTTCATCGATTTTATGATTGTGAACAAAACCGCCGGGGATGTTAAGCTCAGCAATTCAGGTAGCGATTTAACCAACCTTCAGATCAACAGTTCCACCAACAACGCCAGCGAATACAGGTTACAGTTACTAGGCGGAAATGTTGATCTCAACGGTCAAACATTTACCCTGTTTGGCACCGTGGTTAACTCCACTAACATTTTTACCGACGGAACAGGCCCCAGGCGAATTTATACCAGTTCAGGCACAGGCTCTTTTGTTGTGGCTGGTTCAGCATTGGCGGGCATGCAGAACCTGAATGTTAACCGTGCCAGTTCCACTTCTTCACTCACTTTTGACGCCAATGTTACTTTGTCAACTTCTGTTGGTGTCGATTTCGGGCCTAGTGGCATGACGTTGATCAATTCTATTTTCCAGATCAATAGTGGCGGATTCTGCATCAACAATTCACCTGATTACGGAAGTTCTTCTTTCCTTATTTACAACAACGGCAGCGGCGGCTTTAACCGTAACGTGGAGTGGAACAGCAATGTTCCGGGACCCGGGTATCCAAACAATATTGTCGTGCAGAACAATACCCCGGTAGTGTTGGATACTTATGCATTTACAGCAGCCGGACTTGGTTGTACCGGCTATCTCGAAATCAAAGCCGGTTCGTCTGTAACGATGGGCGGCCTTACTAAAAATTTATCGGTGGGTACCGATGCTGTGATCAGTGGAACACTTACGCTTTCTTCAGCGGCAGGTGGAGATCTGAATGTAGGTGGCAGCTGGACGAGGACGGGCAGCTTTATACAAAATAACCGCAACGTAACTTTCAACAGCAGCCTGGATGGTACCATTACAGCCACCGGCGGGCAGGAATTCTCTTTCGTATATCTTGATAAGCAGAATAGCTCCAACTCATTGAAGCTGGCAGATAATGTAAGCGTAACGGATGAATTGGGCCTCACCAGGGGAACACTGGACCTGGGATCGAACAATAAGTTTTTAATCATCGTTTCTACCGCAACCAAAACCGCGAGGGTGGCGCCGATTGCAAATGTGGCAGATGTTGATTTCAATTATGGTGCAAGTGATCAGCAGGGACAGTTCATCATTCAGCGTTATGTTCCAGCAAGGCGATCCTGGCGGTTGGTGGCAGCACCTATAAAGCCTGCTGCGGGTATGCACACGGTGAGTGAGGCCTGGCAGGAGCGTGGTTCGCCACTCACGGGGCTTGACTATACTTCGGCAAACTGGGGAGCATCAGTGTCTGCAGATACCATTGCCGCCGGCTTTGGCACACAGATCACGGGTGGCGCTGCTGCGGATGGATTTGATCAGAGTCCGAATAATAATCCAAGTATCAAATACTACAATGCAGGGGCCTGGCCCGGTCCGGCAAATATCAATGCCAGTTCGGTAAATAGCCAGGAAGGATGGATGTTGTTCCTGCGGGGCGACAGAAAAAATTACGGAGAGATCACCAACCAGTATAAAACGCCCACCACTACAACGCTGCGGCCCCGCGGGCAATTATTTACCGGTAGCAAATCCATTACGTCAACCGGGCTAACGGTGGTGGGTAACCCATATGCGTCAGCGATTGATTTCAATACTGTGGTCAGAACCGGCGCCGGATGGCCGGCCCAACCCACTTATTATGTGTGGGATCCTTACCTTGGCGGGGCTTATGGCACCGGTGCATTTGTAACACTCACCTGGAATGGTGTTGATTTTACCCGTACCTCTCCCTATGGAGCTGGCACTTTCGACAACCGTTACATTCCTTCCGGGGCTGCCATCCTGGTTGACTTCCCGGCCGGTGGTACCCTCACTTTTAACGAAACCGATAAAAGCACCAATAATACCACGCTCGCCTTCCGGCCTGCCGTTAACCAGATGATGACGGTATTGAATACCGTGAATCCTGACAATACCACTTATGTATCGGATGGGGCGTTGTCGTTGTTTGGTACAGGATTTAACGATGACGTGGACGTGAATGATGCCGTGAAGCTGTCGAATTTCTCTGAGAACTTCAGTCTTGAACGCAACGGTAAAATACTGTCAATTGAGCGGAGAGGAACGATCAATGCATCAGACACGATCTTTTACAATATGTCGAAAATGCAGCGAAAGAATTACCAGTTGCAATTCATCATGGACAATATTGCTGCACCGCCGGGCACAGTTGCATTTTTAGAAGATACCTTCCTCCATAAAAAAACGCCGGTGAGCCTTGTGGATACAAGCAGGGTTGATTTTTCTGTGAATACGGGTGAGGAGGCGGCTCCGGGCAGATTCAGACTCGTGTTCCGGCCTTCAGTAAAATATACAAACCTGCAGGCCTTGCTGCAACAGGATGATGTTGCCGTGCAGTGGACAGTGAATGATGAATATAACATTCACGGCTACACGATTGAACGTTCCACCGATAACCGGCATTTTACTTCCATGGACAACCGGTTGTCAAAAGGAAACAGCCTTGCGCCGGTATCCTATGAGTGGATCGATCGTTCGCCCTCACCGGGGATATACTACTACCGCATTAAAAGCGAATCAAACAATGGCGTGATCCTGTACAGTGAGGTGGTATCGGTGAAAATACTTAACAGCAGAAAAGGAATGTACGTGTTTCCAAACCCTGTCAGTGATAACCATATCAGGCTTCAATTGAATGGAATGCCTGCCGGACCTTACCAGGTGCAACTCAGCAACAATGCGGGGCAACAGGTGTTTGCAACAATCATCCATCATGCCGGCGGAAATGCCACTCATTCAATGCAGCCTCCATTTGAGTTGAGTAATGGAGTATATACACTTACCATCACCAATCATGGAAAACAGGCAGGGGTGATCAAACTCTTCATCAATCAGCCGTAAAATAGCAGGAATAAAAAGAAGGCAACCCCGGGGTTGCCTTCTTTATTACTAAGGTATTATTTAATCCCGTCGATCCATTGCTGTACCAGGTTCCTGGCAGTTTCAATGGCTTCTTTGCCCGCCCTGAATGCCATTTTCCAACGGTTGCTCTTATGTTCGTATGCGCTGTTGACAAAATATTTTTTGCCGTTTCTTTCTGTCAACGCTGCATTGAAATCAATGTCGGCGGTTTCGTTCATAAAAATCTGCAGCCTTTCTTTTACGTACAACAGGTGATTGCCGGGGTAAGCTTCTTCCCACTGCGATAATTGCTGCTGGTAAGCTGCGTTGCCTGCTTCCAGCATTTGTTCGTAGTTTTCACGGTAGGCTGCAATGTATTGGTTGTTCGGATCCTCAGCTTCCTTCAGTGCTTTCTTTGATGCATCGAGCGCCGTTTGCAGGTATTTCTTCACCGATTCATCTGCTTTTTTGATGCTTTCTTCCGTTTCTGTTACACTTTTCCGGTAACTGGCGATCATATTTTTTTGCATTTCTTCCGGCGTTTCCACCTTTGGCTGTACGGGTTTGGCATTGTTTCTTTTAGCCTTGTAGGCATCTATAAAAGCAGGGCTGTTTATAAATTCTTTTGAATAGCTGACAAGGTCTTTTACCACGGCCGCCCTGTTGCCCGGGGCGATGTTTTTCGCATTACTGAGTCCGTACTGATCAAGATAACCACCCAACATGCTGGCAGTGATCTTTTCATTGGCATGTTGTTTAGAAATGCCAAGGAGGCTTAAGAAATCATTGCTGATCTTTTCGCTGGTAAAGGAGAACAGCAGGAGGCTGAGTAATACAAGAATGGTTGCGATCACGCTTAGCCGCAACATGAGAATGGCTGATTTTATTGATAACTGTTTCATGATATCTTTATTATGAAGGTTTATGTTATGGATTATGCAAGCATAGCTCCTTCCGTCATGGTTTCACGGATGGTGTTCCATCTTGCCACACTTATTTCCTGCTCGGCAAGGGCAAGCATATTTTCAAATACAAAGGAGGGAGCATTGTTCTTTACTTCCTTGAGCCAGTCGCTGATTTCAGTATTGCTCAGTGCTGCCATCATCCACTTGCTGAAACGGGCCATTTGTGCAGGAGGAATATTCGTAACGATCGACCGGGTGATTTCCTGAAGCTGCTGGTCGGTGAAATGTTTCCAGAGTATTTCATTTAGTGCTGCTTCTTCCTTTGCCATATGTTGCAGGTTAAACACTAAAAATTCTGTGAAGGCAATGCGGATGGCGCCACCGGCATGCGTTAAGTGCTCAGCGGTGTCTGCGTGTTTAAAGATCTGCAGCAGGCTGCGTAACCGATTGCTCAATTCATGGTCCTGCACATGCTCCTGTTCAAACAGTGCAGATACTGCGGGTTCTTTTTCCTGGAGCGCTTCCAGCACAAAATGATCTTCGGTGTGCGCATGTTCATCAAAAAGCTCAGCCACCTCTTCCACCATTGCAATGGCGGCATCAGCTTCGGCCTCGTTAAAAAAATCTGTTTGTTGTAAAGTGCAGGCGGTATTATAGAGCATGGCTCTTAATCCTTTGTGTACCTGGTAAAACATGTTGTACCTGTTCATGGCTTTTCTTTTTTTATTAATGAATATTCAAATTTCCTGCGTAGGTGGCAGCAACACAAGCCTGTGCTGTATGAACCGTGTTTATCAATGGATAAGTTGGGATAACGCTCACTGTTATTGAAGTGATGCCGTTCAGTCTCAACCGGCGCCGACAAAAAAACAGGGAGGCTGTCCCTGTTTTCTACAGGTGTGCCTGGTTTACTGAAGGATATTTTCATTCAGGTTCCGGACTGCAACCGTATTGTTTTTATTCGCCGCTAACAAAGCCTGCACATAACGGGTGCACAGCCCGTTGGCATCGTAGGCTGAAAATTCTTTGGCCAGTTTTGTAACCTGCAAACTGTATTGGTCGTCGGCTAAAACATTTTCCACTGCCTGCTTCACCTGTGCGGCCGTGGGTTTTTCTGTTTTAAGATTTATGCCAAGTTTGAAAAAGCCAACCCGGGCGCAGATCTCATTTTTTCCTTCGTGCACACCCGCCACTACCAGCGGTAACCGGTTCTGGATACTCAGCAGTACGCCGCCATAACCGCCATTGGTGATATAAACACCTGCGTAAGGCATTACGTCATTAAAAGGAATGAAGTCTTCGATGATGATGTTTTGCTGGGGAAAGCGGTCTTTTAATAATTGCGTTTGTGAGCCACCGGTAGTACAGATCACCAGTGTGTCGGTATTCCTGAACGCCTCCAATGTTGGCACCAGTAATTTTTCAATGTCTTTTTCCACCGTACCCTGGGTAACCAGGATGATCTTGTTGTATTCATCCAGGCGGGAGTCAAACCATTGTTTTTGTGAACTGGCTGTCGTAAATGGCAGCAACGGTCCCACGAACCTGGTGTTCTTGCTCAGGTCGCTGCGGAAGTATTCAAAACCAGGTGTGCCACTTTGCAGCAGCAGGTCTGATTTCTTCACCAGCATATCAAATACCGTTTCCTGGTGGTGGGGAATATTGTAATTGTCGAGCACCTGGTGCAGCACCTTGCTTGTTTTTTTGAAAATGACCTGGTTGGCGATGGTGCGTAAAACCGATTGTTTCATTTTTCCGAAAAAACTGTAAGAAGGCTCGATGCCGAGGCCATTGGGTGCAAGGTCTTTTGAAGATTCTGTTAGCGGGAAATTTCCCAGTGCAATCACAGGTACTTGCAACAGGTGTTTAACGAATGGTATCCCGGTAAAGGCGCAGTCCGCTATCAGCAGGTCGAAAGAAAATTCGCGGTATATTTCTTTTATGTCTTCAAAATATTCCGGACCCCGCAAAACAAATGCATGGATGATATCGAATTTGAGTTTACTGATATTTGTTTTGCAGCCGGTTCTGCCGGGAAATATTTCATCAAAATTTCCCTCGCTTACATCGATTGCTTTTTTAAAGGGATAATGTTGAATGTTCAGCTTACTGATTTTTGCTGCATAAGCTTTTGTGCTGTACCAGCGAACCTCATAACCTAAAGATTGAAGATGTACAGCAAGGCCGGTCATGGGATTAAAATGCCCGTCGGCGGGAAAGTTGGCGAACAGGATCTTTTTTTTACTGTTGGTGGTAGTTGTGTTCATGGCTGTTTTTTTTTGAGAGACGTGTTTATTTTTTCAAAAATGTGAGAGCGTTTCCATTTTCATCGGGTTACAGATAAAGTGCGGTCCTGCCAGCACCTTCGGTGCCCATCGTGTAGGCGTAGGTGGTAGTGGCAGTACCCCCGGCATTGGTGATGCCCCTGTCTTCAAGCGTTTGCCCGTGCTGTGTTCTTTTATACTGCGCTTGGGCATCGCCTTTTTTGCAGGCGCTGAGCTGCAAAAGGCCCCACGAAGCCGGTAATGTAATTTTTTTCATGGTTAACATTTTTGCAAAGAAAATGCGCTACCCGTGGCAGCAACAGCTATGCATGCATGAGTTGAAGGTTTCGATACATCAACTGGGTTGCGGTGTAAAAAAAATGCAGCGGTATATGGCGGGCTGTCGTTACATCCTGTATTTGAATAACTGGTGTAGCCTGTATTATACAGCAATCGCCAAACGGACAGCGTGAACTGTAAAATAAGTTGTATGAATTGAGGTAAAACCTGTATCAACCGGGCCGCCCGGAAGCATTCCTTCATTACATTTGAGGATGTTTCCACAAGGACGTACATTATTTATTTTGATTGCCGGATGGGTGCTGTTGCCTGCATTGATGAATGCGCAGGAAACTCTGCGTTTTTCTTTCAGTCATTATAATACTGAATCAGGACTTTTATCCAACCAGGTAAATTCATTGGTGCAGGATGCCGACGGGTATCTCTGGATCGGTGGAACTGATGGACTGCAACGTTTCGACGGCACCCGCTATACTGCTTTTCGCCACAACAGGAATGATTCGCTTTCTTTACCCTCCAACCCGATCACCCAATTGATGATCGATAAAAAAAGGCGTTTATGGGTATTGCTGGCTGATGGCAACGTGGGCATTTTCAATACCCGGCGTTTTGTATTTGAAAAAGTTCCTGTGAAAGCCCGGCCGCGAAGTATTCAAAAAGCTTTCACCCACATACTGAAAATGGATGAGGCGGGTAATATTTTTTACATTTTCCCGGGACATGAAGTGGTGACGTGGAACGAACACAACCAGGAGTTTTCTGCAGCCAATAATTTTTTCAACATCGATCCCGGATGGGCGGTATCAGATTTTGTACAACAACCAGGTACCCAAAAATACTGGATCGGGCTGCAGGGAAAAGGTATTGCCGTGTACGACCGCTCAACCGGTGTATTGAGTTACCCGGGCCATAACAAGGGAAAAGAGCCGATCGTGGCGGCATTCGACAGTACCGTTTGTATCAACCGTACCTTGTTCGACCGGGCGGGAAGAGCCTGGTTCTTTTGCTGGACTTCGGTGTACCCGATCATTTATTGTTACAATACCCAAACACACGCCACGCAACAATATGAACTGCTAACCACTTTAAGATCCTACCACGAAATTTTCAACTTCTTTGAACAATCTGATGGCAGTATCTGGACGTTTGGATTAAAGGTATTTGCCCGCTTTGATGAAAAGGAAAATAAATTTCTGTTGGTGCAGAACGGTTATTCCGGTGAGCGAACCATTGCGTATGATTACCTCACCGATCTGCATGAAGACAGGGAAGGGAATACCTGGGCCTGTACAGACAATAATGGCGTGTTCCGCTTCAATCCTTCACGTGAGTATTTCAAAAGTGTTCCTCATGTTAACCGGGTTAGCGGCAAGCCCGGCAATGGCGCACCTATGTCATTCATGGCAACCCGCTGGGGTACTTACCTCGTGGGCACCTGGGAAGATGGGTTGTACGAATATGACAGCAGTTTTAAAATGATCCCCACTAACATCAAAGGCATTGACAAAATGGGTGGACCCTTTATCTGGAACATGTTCGCATCACCCGACAGCAACAGCATCTGGATGGCGTCGCAGCCAGGGATCTTCCAGTTAGACCAGGCCCGGCGCACCGCTACTTTTTATAACCCACCTGTGCTGGAAAATAAAACTGTGTGTCATATTGCACAGGACAAAGGAGGC
>CAYVLT010000066.1:0-17532 GCA_964452405.1 uncultured Ferruginibacter sp. | reverse complement strand
ACCGATGCCGGTGGTATTGATGAAGATCTTATCTCCTTTGCCTCTTTCCACCACTTTGGTATCGCCGGTGATCACCTGCACACCCGCCCGGTCACAGGCGGCTTTGATGCTCAGCAGTATCTCCCAAAACGCTGTCATCGCCAACCCTTCTTCAAGGATAAAACTGAGTGACAGGTATTTTGCTGCGGCCCCGCACATGGCCAGGTCGTTGATGGTGCCGTTTACTGCCAGGTCGCCGATATTACCTCCTTCAAAAAAAAGAGGCGACACCACGAAGCTGTCAGTGCTCATGGCAATTTTGCCGGACAGTTCAAACACAGCGCCATCGTGCTTTTTATTCAGCAGGTCATTCTGCAGCACAGAAAA
This sequence comes from uncultured Ferruginibacter sp., assembly GCA_964452405.1. Taxonomy (GTDB): domain Bacteria; phylum Bacteroidota; class Bacteroidia; order Chitinophagales; family Chitinophagaceae; genus Ferruginibacter. The sequence continues at coordinate 17,166 of CAYVLT010000066.1, read as the reverse complement.
AACACCGGAGTCGAGCAACTGGCTGGTTAAAGTGCCGCCACTGCCATGGCCAAGGTTAATGCTGTCGAAATCGAGTTGGGGAAGTGGACAGGTAAGTTGCATAAGTATCAGGTTGTATGTAAGCGTTTATTCGTTTCCGGTAGTAAGCTTGCCGGCAGGTAATTGTAACCCGGTTTAACGGACGTTATTCACCTGCCGCCACGGTATTAAAATGGTAATAAGCCGCACAGGCGCCCTCGCTGCTCACCATCGGGGCACCCAGTGGTTTTACAGGGGTACAGTTTTTACCGAAGTTCGGGCATTGGTGAGGCTTTATTTTACCCTTCATGATGTCTCCACTCAGGCAGGTAGGATCTTCCGTTGATGGACGGTTTGAAAAAATGAATTTTTTGCCGGCGTCGTAATCACTGAACTCCGCCCGCACTCCATACCCGCTGCGACTGATGTTACCAATGCCCCGCCATTCACGGTCAGTAACTTCAAACACCTTTGTGATGGTATCCATCGCATTCCTGTTGCCTTCGGCCTCCACCACGCGTGCATACTGGTTTTCGAGTCGGTATTCACCTTTTTCCAGTTGCCGCACCGTCATCAGAATTCCTTCCAGCAGGTCAACCGGTTCAAAGCCCGTTACCACCATCGGGATTTTATATTGCTCCACCAGCGGCACATATTCACGGGTGCCCATGATAGCGCACACATGACCTGCCGCTAAAAATGCATCCACCTGGCACCCGGGATCGCTCATGATGGCTTCCATGGCCGGTGGCACCAGCACATGCGAGGTGAGGATGGAGTAGTTCTTCACTCCTTCTTTTGCGGCCTGCACCACGGATAATGCGTTGGCAGGTGCCGTTGTTTCAAAGCCCACTGCAAAAAACACCACTTCTCTTTGCGGGTTTTCTTTCGCTATCGCCACAGCTTCAAGCGGCGAATACAGGATGCGTACATCTGCCCCTTTAGATTTTGCTTCCAGCAGGCTCATACCGGTGCCGGGTACACGAATCATGTCTCCGTACGAACAAAGGATCACCCCATGTTCGTTTGCAAGGTGCACTGCTTTGTCGATAAGGTTAACCGGCGTAACACATACCGGGCAGCCGGGGCCATGTATCATATGTATGTTTTCCGGCAACATGGTAAGCAGCCCGTTCTTCACCAATGAATGGGTTTGCCCGCCACAGACCTCCATTATATTCCAGTTGCCTTTCACCACCAGCCTGATCTCTTTCAGCAGGGCCTCCACAAGCTCAGGAGAGCGGAATTCAGAAATGTATTTCATGTAAGCATCGTTTTGTAACCAGGTTTTTTATTGTCCGGGCTTTCTCTCTTTTCCCGGCATTGGTGGCGTCGCACTCTTGTACAGCGGTACCCAGTGCAGCGCATTAACCCTGTTGCTGCAGGGCTTCGGTTGTAAGCTGCCCGCTGCTCACACTGCTGATCTTATTATCATGGTACAGCAATTGACCAAATGAGATATTCTCGTCATTGGGCGATAAAGCTTCGTGAAAATATAAATCATAGTCCTCGCCATAAACATCAATCAGCCAGTCTACCAGCAATGCATTTTGAAATACGCCACCGGAGAAACCGATTTTTTTAATGCCGGTTGCCGCGGCGATCATTCCAACAATGCACACCATCGAATAATGAAATTTTGCCGCGATATAATTTTTTTCCTTTCCCTGCTGCAGGTCGTTAATAATACCCTGCATCAGTTCTGTTGTAGATACCAACTGTGAACCAGGCATCAAGGTGAAGTAGTGTTCCTTCACCCGGTAACCGTTCTCTTCCACGTAGGTTTCGGCCAGCGCCTGCAGGTACATGGCTGCTTCGCCCTCGTAGGTTTGTGTATCACATAGATCAAGCAGGCAGGCCACCGCATCAAATATTCTGCCTGCCGATGAAGAGCCGGACGAACTATTTCTGATCAATGCGTGGTAGTTCTTCCACTCGATGTCTGAAAATTTTTTTCTTAAAAGCTTGTCAGAACCCGGTAGGCCCGCGGTGGTGCATAAGGCTGCCAGCCTGGGTTCCATGGCCAGCTTATCACCTGCTATGGCAGGGAAATACTCAAAATATGCAAACCTTGAAATAGCAGACTGTTGATAAAGAAAAAATTCACCGCCCCAGGTATTCCTGTCGTCCCCTAAACCAGTACCGTCCCATACGATTCCAAGTACCGGCGCTCCGGTTTCAAGTAAACCATGTTCCCCCAGCAAGGCAGTAAAATGTGCCTGGTGGTGCTGCACAAAGGTTGGCGTGCAGCCATACCGGTTCGCCAGTTCTACAGCATAATGATGAGAGAAATAGTCTGGGTGTTTGTCGGCAATGATCGCGGAGGGTTTTAACTGGTATAGTTGTTTCCAATGTGCCAATGTGTGTCGGTACATTTGCTGCGATTCGTAACTATCGCCACTGCCAAGGTATTGACTCACGAACAGGTTGCCATGGGTGGCAATGCTGAAACTGCTTTTCAACAATGCACCGGTGGCAATACTGTCGGCAGCATCTTTCGGGACATACCGTAGGAAAGCAGGGGCGTACCCACTTGACCTTCTCAGGATGATCGTTTGATGATGTTGCTGGGTTACCTGCAGCACGCTGTCGTCCTGCGGCAGCAGGATATCCCTGTTGTAGCTGATAACGGTATCGACTATCCCAAACAGGTTTGCCACTGCCTCCTCGTCCCTGAACAGGATAGGGGAGCCGGAAATATTGGCGCTGGTCGCCACCAGTGGTTTTCCATAATCCGCCGCAATCAGTGCCAGTAAAGGGCTGCAGGGCAACATGAGGCCCAAACGCCGCAGTGCAGGTGCAATAGCCGCTGCGGCGAGTGGGAGGGTACTGCTTTTTTTTCGGTGTAATAAAACGATCGGCGCTGCGGCACCCAGCAACAGATCTTCCGTGGAACCGGTCAGTTCAAAATTTTCCCTGACCATTTCAATGTTGGGAAATAGCAGGGCGAAGGGTTTGGCAGGCCGTTGCTTCCGGGTTCGAAGCAGGCGGATCGTTTGTTCGTTAGCGGCATCGCATAGCAACAGGTAACCGCCCACTCCTTTCACCGCAAGTATCTTACCCTGTTCCAGTGATTCTTTTATGTAGCGTAAAATATCATGCTGCGCTTTATTGTGTACCGGTCCTGTTTTTTCGTGTATCCTTAACCGTATGCCGCAGTCGGGGCAGGAATTGGTTTGCGAAAAAAAGCGGCGGTCGGTCACCTCTTCATATTCCGCTGCGCAGGATTTACATGGTGTGAAAGGCTCCATCGCGGTGTGATGCCGTTCGTATGGCAGTTGACGGATGATGGAATACCGTGGGCCACATTGGGTGCAGGTGATAAAAGGGTAACGATAACGACGATCCCCTGGCGATTGCAATTCGGCCAGGCAGTTGGCGCATACAGCGATGTCTGGTGAAACCAATACCTGCCGGCAGGTGTCGTCTTTTTCGCGGATCACGATTTTGAAATCGGGATAAATTTTATCGGCTACCCGGTACAGTTGTGCCGATCGGATGATAGAGCGCACCGGTGCTGCTTCTTTCAATTTTTTCAGTAACAATCCTGCAACTCCGCCCGAAGCATTGACGTTGATGTGTACGCCATCGGCTCCGTTTTCCACACAGCCTGTTAGTTGCATTTCCCTGGCGAGCTGGTATACCATTGGCCTGAAGCCAACGCCCTGCACAATGCCATTGATATGTAAATGCCAGGTTTCCATTCGTTGCAGTACCCGGCTCGGGGATAGTTTTAATGAGCGAACCAGGTATCTTGTTGGTTAGTCTTCCTCTCTTTCCACGGTGATGGTACACTCACCGATCAGGGCAGCCAACGCTCCAACGGCAGCCAGTACAGGAGCAAACACGGCGCCCACCACACCGATGGTGAGGGGAAAACTCATGAGTTCTTTCCCATCTTTATCGTGAATACTGATCTTCCTGATATTTCCTTCTGCAATCAACTCTTTCACTTTTTTCAGCAGTGCTTCTCCACTGATCTTGAATGATTCATTTTTCATGGCTTCTATATTTGTTTGGATAAAATTACCAAAGATTGACTTCCCTTTTACTGATCCTCGACAGGTGGAGCATTATAATGGGGCATTTTTTATGAGTAATCTCATGCCGGCAGTTGCGAAGAATGTTGGTGAAAATAAGAAGAATACGGGGAGCTATACTTTAACTTATTTGGCGCAGAGGGCTAATGCTTACCGCCATCAGTGTCGGGTGGTTACTCAGGCCATTAACTCGTCAAGCGCATCCTGCGGCCTGGTGCTGTGTACCCAGGATTTCAGGTGTTCGTACCCGGCCTGCAACCCCGACCATAGAAACGGATCGGTGATCAACAGGATATTAAAAACGGTGTTCCCGATCTTTTTAACGATGCTGATTACATGTGCCCGGCCGGAGGCGCTGTGATTATTTGTTGTTGTATCCTTCATGCTGCTGTTGTTGCTTACAAGCATTAACATTAAAAGACCATGCCACTTAAAAAACAATGGGGAACTCAGCAATCCATGAAGATGGGAAGCATCCCGGGGGAAAATAATTCTACAGAAATATATTAAACGGAGGTTTTTGTACCCTTTATTTACAGCCTCTTTTTTTCAAGGCTTCATCCAGCATCGCAGAAAAAGCCTGTTGCTTTTCCTTGTCCGAAAGATTACCCAGGGCAGCATTTGTTTTTCGGGTGATCGTGTCTGCCAGTTGAAGACTTTTTGCCAGGAGCATTTGTTTTTCGGCATCCAGTTGTTGTAATTTTTTTACCCATGTAAGGCTGTCACTTCCGCTTTTCAGCAGGCTGTCCTGCGTGAACCGGATGGTATTGGCCAGTTGAAAGCGTTGTTCCCGCAGTTGTATCGCCTGGCATTCAACATCTGCAAGGTCGTTGGTGAGGTCCTGCAGGTTTGGCTGGCTGCCGCAGGCACTTAAGAAGAAAGCCGGTATTACCCAGCCGGTTATCCTGGTCAGTTTCATCTTTTTGAAATCGAGTATTAGTGAACGTTAGCTGGCCAGTTGATGAGGTGATTTACATTATCGCCGATCGCACGACCTACCTGTAAACCCTTGCTGTTATCCATAGGGTAATGGATGCCCCCAAAGTAGCGGGAGTCAGCACATTCTTCCGCCATGGTATTAAAGTTAGAGTAGTTGCGGGGTTCAAAACCGTACCGCAACTGGCTGTAATCTGTAAACTGGTAGTTGCCGCTGCCATCCGTAAACATGTCGATAAAAACCCTCGAGCCCGCACCCATTTCACAGGAATGCCCGGAGGTATAGGCAGGGAAGGCGGGCGTGCCGATCACCGTGGTAAAAGCGGGATCGATGTAACGTTGGATGTAGGAAACCGGCCTGATGAGTACGTATTGGTATTTTCCTTTCCAGCAACTGATGAAGGCATCGTTCTCCGCAATGGACAGCCTTGCATAGGCCACTGCTGTTTTTGCCAGCGTGGCCCTGCTTTCCTGCAACAATTGCGTGAGGATGTTAAATGTGTGGCCGGTAGGCGTGCAGGTATTAAACGGATCATCTGCCCAATACTTCGTGATCTCCACCTGTTCAAAACCATTGTTGCGTACCTGGTTGTACACGCTCATGGCCTGGTTGTAAAAAGCGGATCCCGGTATTGTGGAAAAAGCCACCGGAGCTGTTGGTTGTGTATTGGCCACATCCATGGTTAAAAAAGGCCGGTTATTGCCCCATAAAGGACTGATGGGATGCAGGGCCGGCCCGGTAGGTACCCAGCAAAATGAATCGGTTGGCAGGGTAAACGGTAATTGAAAAGGATCCACATACGACCGGTCGCCACCATCGGTGGTGGAATAGTGGTAAATAGCGGCCGATACCGCTTTGCCATATTGTACCGACCGGTTGATCACGGAGGCATCTTCGCTGCCGGAGAGCTCAGCCAGGTTTGCCTGTTCCATGCTGTCAACCGAATGACCATTGACAGCCGTCATATTTTCGCCAAACATCTGGCGTATCATATCCGCAATGGCTGCATTGCTGGCGATGGCCCAATTGTAGGTTTGTCCCTGCATGATCTTTGGTAAGTCAGACTCATTAAGCCCGTTGAGCTGGCCGCCCAGGGATTGGGCGCCATCGATCCCACTCACCACTGCTTCGTAGTTCACCACACCCACATAGCCATAAGCGCGGGCTGCCTGCGGTGGAAAAAAGCCGGGCGTGGATTTCGACAGGGTGCAGAGGAGATCAAAATAATTTCTCACTTTTTCCCCGCTGTAACTATCCGTTCCTTTTACTACAGCAACCGGGGCCGGGCCGTCATCTTTTCTGCAACCAATTACCAGTAACAAGGCGGCGAGCGGCAACATCAGCAGTCTTTTACTTTTCATCAAGGTGTATTTACAATTATCCAGCATAAAACGTTTTTTCAGTTTTATCATTTTACAAATAAAAAAAAAATGAAAATTGCGGGCCAGGTGGAATAGGAACAGCAAATATAGGGTAAAACCCTTACTGGCCATGCTTTCTAGGAAAATTTATCAATGTTGCGCCATCTATTTCCTGGTGGTATTGTGTTGCACTATTGATCATTGGCAGGTGCTGCCGCATGGTGTGGTTTGTATATCTTTTTGGCTGAAGCTGGAAAAATCGTATAGGCGTGCAGGTATTATTCCGCACCCGGCGCAGATATTCTCCTAGATTTGCGCTTTAGTAAAATTATCAACCGGTATGGTGTCAACCCAAAGAAGTAAGCGACAGAATTTTCTATTGATCCTGGTTCTCGGTGCGCTCAACACCATCACCCCTTTTTCAATTGATATGTACCTGCCGGCCTTTCCCGGCATCGCTGCGGAGTTCAATACCACGATCGACCGGGTGGCTCTATCAGTATCCACTTACTTTTTGGGATATGCCATGGGGCAGGTGATCTATGGACCGCTGCTGGATCGTTTCGGTCGTAAACCACCGTTGTATGCCGGGTTGATGCTGTATATTGTTTCAACGATCGGTTGTTTCACCACCAGCAGCATTGAAGGATTGTGGGGATTGCGTTTCATCCAGGCATTGGGCGGCTGCGTGGCTTCGGTGGCAGCGATGGCCATGGTTCGTGATTTTTTTCCGGTGTCAAAAAGCGCAGCGGTCATTTCTTTATTGGTGCTCATATTGGGTGCCTCTCCTTTGCTGGCACCCACCGCAGGAAGTTTTATCATTGCAGCATTCGGCTGGCATGCCGTTTTTATCGCATTGGCAGTGATTACTTTCCTGATAGTGGTGCTGGTATATTTCTTTTTACCCGAAGGACATCAGCCCGACAAAACCATTTCGCTGAAACCTGCGCCCATCCTGAACGGGTTTAAAACGGTGCTCACCGATCCCCGCTTTTACCTGTATGCATTTTCAGGAAGCCTTTCCTTTTCAGGTTTGTTTGTGTATGTTGCTCATTCTCCTGCAATTTTTATGGATCACTTTCAACTGAGCGGCAAATTATATGGCGGTGTTTTTGCATTGTTGTCGGTGGGTTTCATTGGAGGAAGCCAGTTGAATCATATTTTAACAGCCCGGTACAGTAACCAGAAAATTTTCAGTTTCGTATTGAAGCTGCAGGCGGTGGTGGCCTTGGTTTTTTTGACAGGGGCTGTCTTAAACTGGTACGGGTTGGTGATGGTGTTGCTGTTGTTGTTTCTGCTGCTTTCCTGCTGTGGCATTACGTATCCCAATGCAGCAGCTTTGTGCATGGCGCCTTTTTCTAAACTGGCAGGAACGGCATCCGCTTTGCTGGGTTTTATCCAGATCGGCGCCGGAGGATTGATCTCAGCATTTGCAGGTACCTTGCCGATTGATGCCGTTACCGCCATGGCTGGCACCATGGTGTGTACCATCGCCATCGCACTGGTGATCCTGGCTTGGAAGCGAAAAGCAACGGCCGTGGTACCTGGTTAATATACGGCCACGCTTTGAACACGGGTGTTTATGCAGGGGCTCGTAAAGCTACCGGTAAGCTATACACGAACACAGCCCGGCCGCCGGGTGTTGTTGATGGTTTTACTACGGTAGTGTATGAAATGGACCCGCAGTGATTATATTTATAGTTTAAAAAGCAATTCATGCAACAGAATGTACGGGCAATAAGACCCTTTGTGGGCGCACTTAACTACAAGCTTTCACGCAGTTTTTACCGCGACCTTGGATTTGAGGAAAAGGTATTGTCAACAAATATGTCGTTGTTTCAAATGGGCAACATTGCGTTTTATCTGCAGGATGCCTTTGTGAAAGACTGGGTGGATAATACCATGGTATTTGTAGAAGTGGAAAACGTGCAGTTACAATGGGAATCGTTGTTGTTGCTGAATCTCACTGAAAAATATGCCGGTGTAAAGCTCACGCCCATTAAGGTGTACGATTGGGGCAGTGAATGTTTCCTGCACGATCCGTCGGGTATCCTTTGGCATTTTGGCCAGTTTGCCAGGTAACGGCCGGTGATCCATCGTTCTTTATCATCAGGATGATGCGTGGGGCGCCACAGCAAGTTTGTACCCCTTGCCGTGCACATTCAGTATCGTGATGGATGGATCTTTTTCCAGTTTCTTTCGCAGCTTTGAAATAAAAACATCCAGGCTCCGGCCTACGATCACACCCTCATCTTCCCAGATTTCTTTCTGCAGTCTTGCCCGGCTGATCACCTCGTTTGGGTCGCTTGCCAGCAGGTTGAAGATCGCTGCCTCCTTTGCGGTTAAACTGATCTTTTCTGTTCCCAGTAATAATTGTTGATCCTGGAAGGAAAAGGAAAACCTGCCGATCTCTTTAGCATCAGCGGCATTTGTTGCCTGTGCCGGCACTGCTTTTTTCTTTTTGTAAAAATGAATGCCGGCAAATACCAATGCAGCAACCAGCAGGAGTAAGGTAGCTGGTACGCGGTAAGGTTGCCATTTACCGGGTGTTGTTGTGGGGAAGCTGATATTCACCAGGTAGCAGTTTAACGGTTGTTCACGGCCGAGGCAGGGCGGCACATCATCCTGGGCTGTGTTGAAAGCAGCAAAACTGTACACTACTTTTTGCGAGCTGCAGTCCGTAACAGTGGTGGTATATTCCCGGGGCTGGTGGTAATCCTGCATAGTCTTTTTAACAATGGCCACCAGCGAATCGGGCAGAAAAGAGAACGGGCTTTCAAACTGCAACTGAAATTCCTGTTCGCCCGATTGCTTTACGGGCAGCACCCGGGAACTGCTGTCGCCCGACAACAATAGTATTTTGTCGCCGATTTTCCGCATGGCTACGGAAGTAATGCCTTTGCTATAGTCGTCGGCGGCAGTACCCGGTCCGGGAACCGTGAGTAATAAAACCAGTCCGGCCAGGGCGGCAATGGATGCCAGGAAGCTGAATCGCATACCTAAAAATAATTTTTTTCGGCATGTAAAGCGCCGGCACCAAAGGATTTTACATTTGTTTACATTGTTTTTACAAGAAAGCGGGTACGCTTTGCTGATTGAATTGCTATGTTTGTTGAAGCAGCAGCCGGCAGGTAGTTACCGGTTCTCCCGTTATAAAACTCAAAAAAACTGAAGGCATGAAATTTCCTAAAAAACTAACCGGTATATTTTTATTGGCCGCTTTCGTGGTAGCGGGCACCGCGGCATCGGTGATCACAAAACCACCTTTTAAAAACCTGAAAGTGCTGCCGCCGGATATCAGCGAACATGCGCTCGACAGCATCATGCATTCGTATAACATTGCTTTAAAAGTATCCTGCGATTTCTGCCATAACCCGGCGCCTGTGAACTTTCCACTCACCCCTGCCAGTGGTGGTGGGCTTGATTTTGCAGCCGATAACGGGATGAAGGAAAATGCGAGGCAGATGATCCGCATGAACCGGGAGATCAACAGCAAATATTTTAATTTCGACAGCACCCGGAAACCGGAACTCATCAATGTGATCACCTGCAATACCTGTCACCGGGGCAATCCTTACCCGGCTAACGAATAAAGGCACCTTTGGAAGGGGCTAACTGTAATGCCTGCACGAACAGCGCATGCAGCGGGTCTTGTCACTGCCTTATTGCTGTTTTTGTTCTTCCGCCGGCATTTTTCCAGGTAATGATAATGTGTCTGATACAACCTTCCTGGTGGAATCTGTTTTCATTACCGGGGCAACCGGTACCGGGTGTACGCTTTTTACCAGCTCGAGGTCAAATATCAATATAGCGTTTGCCGGGATGCCTTTGGGATTAGCGGTCGAACCCGGCCTGGACTGTGCTCCGTATGCCAGCGTGGAAGGAATGTATAACATCGCTTTTGATCCCGGCTTCAACAGGGCGATCCCTTCATCCCATCCTTTGATCACCGATCCCCGGCCCAACACAAATACAAAAGGTTGTGTATGGTGAAAGGCTGTGTCAACATTGCTGTCGAATTCAGTTCCATCCGTTAGCCTTCCTGTATAGCTCATCGTAACCGTATCCCCCGCAACGGGCTTGTCGCCTTCTCCTTCACGGGTAATGCTGTAGTACAGCCCGCTGGCCGTTTTTTCCGGCTTGATCTTGTTTTTCAGAAAATACTGCTGCAGTGTTTTGTTGTCCTTTACCAGTTGCCTGGCAGCCGCAGCGGCCTGTTTGGCCTGTTGTTCTTTCAACTGTTTCATAAAAGCATCCTGCTGTTCCTTTTGCACCTGTTCTTTTGTTTTAATGGAAACGAGTTTGATAAAGTATTGCATTTTATCTCCCGCCTTGATGAACTCAGGTACCTTCACCTTGGAATTTTTGAATAATTCCACCGCATCCGTGATGCACACGATGCTGTCGCCGGGCGTCATCAAAGTGATGGCTTCAATGATATCGCCTTTAAACGCGGGCTTGGCCACCCCGAATATTCCCGGTTTTCCTTTGAAAGCCTGTGCCGTACTGTACATGATCCTGTTGGCACAGATGGATTGCATGTTCAGGAGTACCTGGTCGCCCTCCTGCGGGTGGTTGGCACCCGGTTTGTTTACAATAAACGCATATGATAACTGCGGGTTGATTTTTTTATACGTGAAATTCGTTTGCCCGTTATTGTTAGCCGGGGGTGTGGTTTGGGCAAGGGCGCCTGAAACAGGTAAACATAGCAGGAACGTCAGAAACTTTGCGATACGCATGGTGAACAGTTTGGTAAACAATGTTGACAGAACGGCGTTATGAAACAGAACCGCCTGCGTCAAAAATAAAAAAAAAGAAGTTTCATTCACCGTTGTAAAAACCCGGCCGGCGTTAATAAATTGAAAAGGGCAATGGGTTTGATATTACACTAACCTTTCATTCTTCAAAAAATATCTTTTATGCGGACATTGAAATTACAGGTACAGGTATCTATAGATGGATTTGTGGCCCGGCCAGGCGGGGAAATGGACTGGACCACCTGGGAATGGGATGATCCCCTGAAGCAATACGTTGCCGCCATCACGCAACCGGTGGATTGCATTTTATTGGGCCACCGGATGGCCGGGGAGTTTATTCCCTACTGGGCGGAGGTGGCCGCCAATGAAAATGATCCTCAGTTTGCCGCCGGGAAAAAATTCACCGAAACGGCCAAGGTTGTTTTTAGCAGAACGGCAACCCGCCACCAGTGGCCCAATACCCGCATGGCTACCGGCGACCTGGTGCCAGAAGTGTTGCAGCTAAAAGAGGCGGATGGAGAAGATATCATTGCGTATGGCGGCGCTTCCTTTGTATCGGCGTTGATCGAAAACCGGCTGGTGGATGATTATCATCTGTTCATCAACCCGGTTGCCATTGGGGCCGGCTTATCTATTTTTCAACAAGCTGGACAACAGCTGCCACTCTCGCTTATCAAAGCCACCGCGTTCGATAGTGGCATGGTGGTGTTACATTACAGGGACAACCGGTGAAATTGCCCGTTTCAGATGCCCATCTGTCCGCTTCAGTATTCGTTTACGGCGTAACTGGCTAAACTGGTTACTTTTGCGAATGCCTGTCAGCAGCCCGTATAAGAAATTTTTTAAGATCGCCTTCATCACGAGTCCACTGTTTGGATTATTTGGGGCAACTCCCGGATTAACTTCCCATGAGTTTGAGTTGCTGCGTGAGTTGAGTTTTATGCTGTTCATCACCAGTTTTACTTTATACCTGTGGCTGGTGAACATACTGTTACTCAGAATTTTCAACGACGCAAACCCGGCACGGTCTGCAACCCTGCGATACCTGCTGAGTGCTGTTACCTGCATTGCCACTATCTACTTTATTTTCCAGTTGCTACCTCATCAGCCACCCAGGCATTTTGCTGAAATGCAGGCACCGGGGATGCGGCCCGTTATCAAACGTCACAGTATGGTAATTCTCCCTATCGTGCAGGGTTTATCCATTGATGTGATCATCATTGTGTTGATGGAACTTATGTTGCTGCGGGAGATAAAAATGAAAGTGGATATGGAAAATGAACTGTTGAAAATGGCCAACCTCGAAGCCAGGAACAGCCAGTTGATGCAACAGTTAAATCCTCACTTTCTATTTAATTCTCTCAGTACCCTCCGGTCGTTGATTGGCCGATCAACCGCACAGGCAGAGGAGTACCTGGAAAGACTGGCTGAGTTGTTGCGTTTTTCTACCAACAGCGGCCGGCAATCGTTGGTGTCGTTAAAAGAAGAACTGATGCTTTGCAGCAATTACCTCGAAATGCAGCAGACGCGGTTTGGCGACGCACTGTACTACGAAATATCCATCCCCGCTGCCATACAAATGGAGGGTAAAGTGCCGGTGTTTGCCCTGCAGCAACTCGCTGAAAATGCCATCAAGCACAATGTGCTTACCAATGAATTGCCCTTGCGGATCCGGATCAGTGTTGATGAAACCACACAATGGTTATCCATTACCAACAACCTGCAACCCAAGCCTACGATTGAGCCCGGTTCAGGTGTGGGCCTTGCCAATCTTTCCGAAAGATACCGGCTGGCAGGCCACGACGATATCGTGATCAGCAAAACCGCTGACAGTTTTTGTGTTTTCGTTAAAATTATTTACGATGCAGGTACTCATCATTGAAGACGAACAACTAACCGCCGAAGACCTGGCGTCGATCCTGTTGAAAATGCCGGAAAATATCAGCATCGTAAAGATTCTGTCTGCGGTTAAGGAGGCGGTGCAGTTTTTAGAAAAATCAACACCCGTTGATCTTATCTTTTGCGATGTGCAGTTGGGCGACGGACATTGTTTTGAAATATTCAGGCAGGTGCCCGTATCCGTTCCGGTTATCTTTTGCACTGCCTACAACGAATACGCACTCGAAGCTTTTAAAAATAACGGTGTCGGCTATGTGCTGAAACCATTTTCCCGCAAAAGCATCAAAGAAGCCATTGATAAATTCAATGCACTTAAGAAAAGCATGGTAAATGCTGATGCCAATCTTACAGGTTTACTGCAGCAGATCCGGTTGCAGCCTGCACTTCCCGCCAGGCCGGCTTCCCTGCTGGTGACCTGGAAAGATAAAATATTGCCGGTGAAGATCAACGATATTGCTTTGTTCAGCGTTGAAGCACGAAGTACCCGGCTGATCACTTTGCAGAACCAATCCTTCCCGATCAGCCATCACCTGGATGAACTTGAGGAGCTATGCGGCCCGGGATTTTACAGGGCCAACCGCCAGTACCTGGTAAACAGACCGGCCATCAAAGAGGTACAGCAATACACTGCCCGTAAATTATTTGTTCAACTGCATATCCCCGGCGATTTTGACATCACCATAGCGAAAGCTAAAGTGCCGGAATTTTTGAGCTGGCTCAAAAGCTGACGTTCGTTCCCGTACTGTTTCAGTATTCAATTTGTCCGTTTCGGTCATTTTAACAATCCTCTTTTAGCGACGTGAAAAATATTTGCGCAGTTATTCATTGCACGGGCATGTTTTACGCCGTACCAGGCTTACTGCGCCGTTTCACAGCTACCACTACTGCTGCGTAAAAACTGTTTGTGCAAGCGTTTTACTAAAACCAAACCGTATTTCAATCATCAATCATCTAACACATGAAACAATTTCCCCTCAAGGCAATTTTTTTTGCCGCCGTCCCTTTCCTGGTATCGCTGGCAGGCTGTTCCAAATCTTCCTCCAGCGACAGCACTGATATTCTTGGCGACTGGAGCCGTGCTTCTGATTTTGAAGGAGTAGCCCGCACGGAGGCTGTAACATTCACCATTGGCGACGTGGCGTATGTAGGCAGTGGCTACGACGGCACTTACCGGCTCCCTGATTACTGGGCGCTGGATGCTGCCACCGGCACCTGGACCCAAAAGGCTGATCTGCCCGGCGCCGCCCGAAGTGCTGCCACCGCATTTTCGGTTAATGGTAAGGGTTATGTAGGTACCGGTTACAACGGTCTTGAGAAGCTGAAAGACTTTTACGAGTACGATCCAACAACAAATGCCTGGACGAGAAAAGCCGATCTGCCTGCTTCTGCCAGGTACGAGGCCAGCGGTTTTTCTATTGCAGATAAGGGATATGTTACCTGTGGCTTCGACGGTAACTACCTGAAAGATCTCTGGCAATATGACCCGGTTGCCGACAGTTGGGAACAAAAGGCCAGCCTCGGTGGCACCAAACGTTCCGCCGCACAGGTGTTTGTGATCAGCGATTATGCGTACGTGGTGGGCGGTATCAACAACGGTGAGTACCCAACCGATTTCTGGAAGTATGATCCAGCCTCAAACAGTTGGGAGCAAAAGCGTGCAGTGTACAACATCAGTGATGACAGTTACGATGATGATTATAGTGATATTGCCCGCAGTAATGCCACCACTTTTGTAATTAATGGAAAAGGTTACATCACCTGTGGTGAAAAGAGCGGGGTGCTGGCCACTACCTGGCAATACAATCCGGGCGATGATACCTGGACGCAAAAGACTGCATTAGAAGCCACCGCAAGAAGTGGGGCTGTAGGGTTTACCGTGGGAAACTATGGGTATATAGCTACCGGTGCCAACAGCAGCTACCGTTTTGATGATCTCTGGAAATTCAATCCCGATGCAGAAAAGATCAGTAATAATTAAAGTAGCCATCGGCCTGTGCATAAGCCTTTGTGCCTGTGCCATCAAAAAAAAGCCGGAGATAACGGGTAAGGATAAACGCTATAAAGCATTGCTGGTGCGGCAAACCGGTGTAGACAGCAACTGGGGCTACATCGTGCTTTGCAACGACCGGCAATTTATCCGCCAGTTTACTGTGCCTGCCCTTGCCGGTAACCAGCCTTTTGCCAGCAAAGAAGCAGCTGCTTCAGTGGCTGGGCTGGTATTACAGAAGCTTAAACGCGGCCGGTTACCAGGCATCAATAAACATGAACTTGATTCATTAGGCATCCTAAAATTATCCGATGAGCAGCAAAAAAATTAAACTACTGTCCCGCTTTTTAATGGTGCTTGTACCTGCAGCGTTGTACTGTTCCTGCGACAAAACCGCCATCCGGTTTGGCAGCGAAGGAGTGGAAGGAGATCCAAACGTTACCCTGATCGATACCTTCACCGCCAGCCTTTCCACCTACCAGCTTGATTCCTTTTCCACCAATGCCAGTGGTCATTTTATTGTGGGTTCACACCACGATCCTGAGCTGGGATACGTATCGGCAAAAAGCTATTTCCAGGTTACTGCGCCCTTCCTCGACCTTCGTGAATGCGGCAGTTGTCGTTTTGATTCGCTCGAACTCCGGTTGAAAGTTTCTTCCGGTTATATGGGCGATACCACGGCACCTTTCACTTTCAATGTGTACCAGGTAAGGGAAAGTTTGAATACCAGTGAAACGCCTACCGGGTATAATGTTAACTCCGTACTCACCGCCAATACACCGTTGGCTTCCACAACTGTTACCATCCGGCCTTCTGATACCGGCTATGTATATATCCGTTTGCCGGATGCATTGGGCAACGACCTGTTCCGCATGTTTAAAAATTATTCGGATACGATCACTGACAACGACTGGTTCAAAAATTATTTCAAAGGTCTTTGTATTGCCACAGCCGCCTCCAATAACGCGTTGTACTATTTCGATAAAAAAGATGCGGATTCCATTTTATGGTTTCATTATACCGAAGCCGGCGCCACGCCTGTTTCAAAAACGGCCTGTTTCACCATCAGTACAGCCGACAACCAGTTTAACGCTTTCAGTTATGATAAAAGCGGTACAGCTATCGCTGGTTTGGTGCCTGGTACCAAACAACTTATTTCCAGTTCATTTACCGGCAATAAGGCATTCATGCATTACAACAGCGGCCTGTTTCCGAAAATAAGTTTCAGTAATCTCTACAGCATTAAGGAACTGCATCCTTTTGTGCAGGTGCTGCGGGCCGAGCTGGAGATAAAACCTGTGAAAGGCAGTTACGGGATCAATACTTTTTATCCTTTGCCACCATCTATCGAAATGCGGATCACGGATGATGAAAACAATATTGCCGGCACACCACTCACATTTGCCTACGGCACCAGTTTGTATACGCAAACCGGTAGTTTGTATGTGGACGGGCTGTATGGAGAGAGTACCGCATATACCTACGATGTAACCAGTTTTGTGAATACGCTGATCAGCGAAGGGATCTTTTCAAAAAAAGCACTCATTATGTACCCCAGTTCCACCAACGCTTTGGCTACAGACCAGCGCCTGCTGATCGGTACGGGCAACTCAGGGGGAACCGTAACATTAAAACTTTATACGCTGGGCTTATGATGACTTCAATAAAAAAAATAACCGGGTTGATGGCGATGATTTCATTCCCTGTGCATTTTGCTGCAGCGCAGAATACCACTTCTCCCTATTCCATCCTGGGCTTGGGAGATATTGAAACAAAGGATTTTGGCAGGTGGTATGGAATGGGCAGCACTTCCATTGCTTTGGGAAGTCCATATTATCTCAATGCTTCCAACCCGGCATCACTGATGTCGTTGGATGAACGGATGATGACTTTTGACCTCGCCCACCGGGGTAAAACGGCGAAGTTCATGTATCCTTCTGCTGACACTTTCACCACCACCACCAAGGATTTCAGTGTGCGCCGGGCTTCGCTTGCTTTTAAGCCAAACAAGCACTGGGCCTTTTCTTTCGGGCTCAAACCCTACAGCACCATCAACTACCTGCTGGATGAAACCAACGTGGTATACAGCAATGCATCGGTGCTTTCAAAAACCATTGACGGCAGTGGCTGATTGAACCAGTTCTATTTTTCTTATGCGAACAGTATC
>CAYVLT010000065.1:0-17772 GCA_964452405.1 uncultured Ferruginibacter sp. | reverse complement strand
AAGGAATTTTCATCCTACCGGTTTTCTGCACGTTTAAAAAGTTCACAAAAATACCCTGTGCTGTTTCGGGGCGCAGGTATACGATATTGTCGGCAGGGTTGTCGGAGGCTACGGCGCCGAATTCTGTTTTAAACATCAGGTTAAACTGCCGTACATCCGTCCAGTTGCAGGTTTTGCTCACCGAACAAACCATCTTATTGTCTTCGATCAGTTTTTTCAACCCGGCAAAATCATCCTTAGCCAGCAAGGCATCCATTGAATCAATCAACGCTTTGGCCTTGGCTTCCGGCAAGGTTTCGGCATGGGCTTCAATCAAATGATCAACGCGGTATCTTTTTTTGCTGTCTTTATTATCGATCATCGGGTCGCTGAAATTGTCAACATGCCCGCTGGCTTTCCAGGTGGTGGGATGCATAAAGATGGCAGCATCAATACCCACGATATTTTCGTGCAGTTGGGTCATGCTCTTCCACCATTCATCGCGGATATTCTTTTTTAACTGGGCGCCGTTCTGGCCATAGTCGTACACAGCCGCCAGGCCATCATAAATTTCGCTCGATTGAAAAATATAACCATACTCTTTGCAGTGTGCGATCAGGTCTGCAAAAATGTTTTGTTCGTTTGCCATAAGGCTGCAAAAGTAAGCGAAAACTGAAAAGTAAAAAGGCAAAAATAAAACCTGGTGTACCGTTGCAAAACACACTGCTGAAAGTAAGTATCAACCGTCGGCAGTATCTTTGGCCCTCACCCTGCCAACACTTAAAACCGCCTCCTGATGGTTACAAAAGAAAAAGCCAGCGAAGTGAAAAAAATGCTCCGCTCCGGTGTTCCGGAAGGAGAAATAAAAAACGAGTTGCGGAACCAAGGATTTACTGAACAGGAGATCAGTGAACTGTTTAGGCCGAAGCCCTCCGATATGCGCTCCTGGTACCTGTTATTCGGACTGTTGTTTACGGTTATTGGGTTGTACTTCTTTCTTGCGGATATCGTGTGGTGGCCGGTTACGCCGGGAGTTGTTTTACTGCTGCTTTACTGGAAAGAAGAGCAACAGCGTAAAAGGGTGGGCGGTGAATGAGCCCGGCTTTGTCAGGAAAGCTTTTCATTGTTGCGGTGCCTGTCGGCATCCCGTACATTTTTCTTCTCAAAATTTTTCTCCAGGGCTTTGGTAAGATCCACGCCCGTTTGATTGGCCAGGCAGATCAGTACCCACAATACGTCCGCCATTTCATCGGCCAGTTCTTTTCCTTTATCGGTTTCCTTGAATGACTGTTCACCATATTTTCTAACCATCAGCCTCGATAATTCTCCTACTTCTTCCATCAATATGCCGAGGTTGGTGAGCTCGTTGAAATACCGTACCCCTACGGTTTTTATCCATTGATCAACGTCGGACTGTGCTTGTTGTATCGTCATTGGTTTGTTTTTTTTATACCGGTTTAAGAATGATTTTTCCGGCAAATTGAATGGGCCGGCGGCGGGATCATTCCATGATATTATTCTTTCTGCTTTGTGTCGATCACGATGGTTACCGGGCCATCATTCACCAGGCTCACCTGCATATCGGCACCAAACTCGCCTGTTTGTATTTTTTTGCCCAGGTCTGCTTCCAGCTGGCTGATCAGTTGCAGGTACAGCGGGATGGCAACCGGCGGCTTACTGGCACGTATATACGAAGGGCGGTTTCCCTTGCGGGTGCTGGCCTGCAGGGTAAACTGGCTTACCAGTAAAATATCCCCATCTATATCTTTTACCGATACGTTGGGCACTTTTTGTTCGTCATCAAAAATGCGCAGGTTAACGAGCTTGCTGCTGAGCCAGGTGATATCTCCGGCATCATCTGCATCCTCTATTCCCACCAACACCAGCAGTCCCTGTTTGATGGCTGATTTTTCTTTGCCGGTGATGTGAACACTGGCGGTGGATACCCGTTGAATAACTGCTTTCATGCGTTAAAGATACGGCAGGCGTTTTTGTGTTGCTAACGGTGAGTAGTAGCCGTTTCAAAACTTCAGTGGTGATGGTGATTACAAAGCAATGCTGTGAACAAAATTCAGTAACGGCAAGGGTTTCAGCCCGTTAATTTTCCTTCCCGGGCCTGTAATCCCCTGAAACCGGCGCATTATACTGTTACCGAAAAATCCAAGACTTTTTTCAATATTTCTATCCACAAAAAGTGAATAACCCGCCAAATGCCCACCCCTTTTGACCCATCGATTTTTACACATTCTTTTTCCACAACTGTTGATATTTAAGGCTCAGATTAATGATACACATCAGATATTTTCGTTGCCTTGTTAACGTTTTGATAACCTACTAACCTATCCATAGATTACTATGCCGAAAAGAAACCAAACAGCTAAACGCCTGCAATTCAGCCGGCAGTTTACAAAAGACGGAGTGTCGCCATATGACATGTTTGAGTACGATTACCGTACTTCAGTAATTAAAGACCCCAGTGGAAAAGTGGTGTTCCAGATGGATAACGTGGAGGTTCCCAAACAATGGAGCCAGATCGCAACTGATATCCTGGCCCAAAAGTATTTTCGTAAGGCAGGGGTTCCCCAACCCGATGGAAGCACCGGCAGGGAAACAACCGTAAAGCAGGTGGCACACAGGATGGCACATTGCTGGAGGATATGGGGAGAGCAATACGGCTATTTTGCTACCGAGAATGATGCACAGATATTTTATGATGAGCTGGCTTATTCCATCCTTAACCAGGCCTGCGTTCCCAACAGTCCGCAATGGTTCAATACCGGCCTGCACGCTGTGTACGGCATCACCGGTAAACCACAGGGACATTATTATGTGGATGCAGCAGATGGCCAACTGAAAAAATCAGCCAACGCTTACGAACGTCCGCAACCACATGCCTGTTTTATATTAAGTGTGGATGATGACCTGGTAAACGATGGCGGCATCATGGACCTGTGGGTAAGGGAAGCGCGGATATTTAAATATGGAAGTGGTGTAGGTACTAATTTCAGCAATATCCGCGGTGAAGGCGAAAAACTCAGTGGCGGCGGTACTTCCAGCGGCCTCATGAGTTTCTTAAAGATCGGTGACCGGGCTGCCGGCGCCATCAAAAGCGGTGGTACCACCCGTCGTGCCGCCAAAATGGTTTGTCTTGATCTTGACCACCCCGAAATTGAACAGTTTGTAAACTGGAAGGTGGAGGAAGAAAATAAAGTGGCTGCCCTCATTGCTGCAGGTTATGCAAGTGATTACGAAGGCGAAGCTTATCGCACCGTGAGCGGGCAAAACAGCAACAACTCGGTAAGGATACCCAACGAGTTCTTCAAAATACTGGATGCTGATGGCGACTGGGAGCTGAAAGGACGCAGCGACGGACGCGTGATGAAAACTGTAAAAGCCAGGAAGCTTTGGAAAGAAATTACTTATGCTGCCTGGAAATGCGCTGATCCCGGAACGCAATACGATACCACCATCAACGAATGGCATACCTGTCCTGAAGGTGGCCGCATCAGGGCTTCCAATCCCTGCAGCGAGTACATGTTCCTCGACAATACTGCCTGCAACCTGGCATCAGTAAACCTGCGCCGCTTTTTTGATGAGGCCACCAACATATTTGATGTAAAAGGATTTGAATACACCTGCAGGTTATGGACTGTTGTGCTGGAAGTATCTGTATTGATGGCGCAATTTCCTTCCAAAGAAGTGGCCCAGTTATCCTACGATTACCGCACACTTGGTTTGGGATATGCCAACCTCGGTTCCATGCTGATGGTGAGTGGTATTCCTTATGACAGCGAACAGGCAAGGGGAATCGCCGGTGCCATCACTTCCATTATGACCGGTATAGCTTATAAAACATCTGCGGAAATGGCTTCCTTCCTCGGTGCTTTTGACAAGTACGAAGAAAACAAGCCGCACATGCTGCGTGTAATGCGCAACCACCGGGCTGCTGCTTATGATGCACAGGATGCTTACGAAGGCATAGAAATAAAACCACAGGGTATTAACGCTAAATATTGCCCGGATTACCTACTCACTGCCGCCATCAAAGCATGGGACGATGCGGTGCAACTGGGAGAAAAATACGGTTACCGAAATGCACAAACCACGGTGATTGCACCAACCGGTACCATTGGACTGGTGATGGACTGCGATACAACCGGTGTGGAACCTGACTTTGCCCTGGTGAAGTTTAAAAAACTCAGCGGTGGCGGTTATTTCAAGATCATCAACCAGAGTGTGCCTGCTGCACTGCGTAATCTTAAATATGCAGAAAAGGAAATTGAGGAAATTGTTAACTACGCCAAAGGACACGCCACACTCAAAGGAGCTCCATTCATCAACACTGAATCACTGTTGGCTAAAGGATTTACCCCGGCTGATCTTGACAAAGTGGAAGCTTCACTGGGAAGTGCTTTCGAGATCGGTTTCGTATTCAATGTATTCACTTTTGGGGAAGAAACTTTGCAACGCCTCGGATTTAAACCTGAACAATACAATGATTTTGGCTGGAGCCTGCTGGAAGCCCTTGGCTTTACTGAACAGGAAATTGAAGCGGCTAACGTGTACGTATGTGGTACAATGACCGTGGAAGGCGCTCCTTACCTGAAAGAAGAACACCTGCCTGTATTTGACTGCGCCAACAAATGTGGCCAGAAGGGCGAAAGATACATTCACGCCCACGGGCATATCCGCATGATGGGTGCTGCACAACCATTCCTGAGCGGTGCCATCAGCAAAACCATCAACCTGCCAAACGAAGCAACGGTGGAAGAGATCGCCGATTGCTATCGTCTCAGTTGGGAACTCGGCTTAAAAGCGAATGCGCTTTACCGTGATGGTTCTAAGCTCAGTCAGCCGCTGAGCAATAAATCGGATAAGAAAAAATCAACTACTGAAAAAGAAGAAGCTACGGATGCGGCTGCCGGCACTGAAAAAGCGCCTGAGCAACCACAGATCGTGGACATGAGCAAACTCACCATCGACGACCTGCTGGAAGAAGTGAGCAAAAGGGTTCAGAGCAGTCCTGACACTGTGCTGAAAGGTAAGCTGGCGAAGATCGTGGAGCGCAAAACACTTCCGGCCAAACGCCGCGGCTTTACACAAAAAGCAAAGATCAACGGGCAGGCATTGTTCCTGCGTACCGGAGAGTATGGTGATGGAACCGTGGGAGAAATTTTTATCGACATGGCAAAAGAAGGTGCTACTGTACGCAGTATGCTCAACTGTTTCGCCATCTCCATTTCCATCGGCCTGCAGTATGGTGTTCCGTTGGAAGAGTTTGTTGAAAAATTTGTGTTCACCCGTTTTGAACCATCCGGCATGGTGGATCATCCGAATATTAAAACCACTACTTCCATCATCGACTTCATCTTCCGGTCATTGGCTTATGAATACCTTGGCCGCAACGATTTAGTTCATGTACTCGACAAACCCGAAGTGGAAAACCTGGGTAATGAAACCTGGGATGAATCTTCACCCACGATCGGTGACAGGAAACCCGAATTGAGCGAAGTAAGGGTGGTGGGCACTTCATCACCTGCCGGTAATGTGCAGTCTGCATCTGCCGCCAAAGCGCAGAAGGGAACCGACAGTACGCAGAATTACCTGAAGAGTATGCAGAGCGATGCACCGGCCTGTAACACCTGCGGACATATCACCATCAGGAGCGGTACCTGCTACAAATGCCTCAACTGTGGCAACAGCATGGGATGCAGTTAACAACGGTTAGTAAGTAACAGTACATAGTACGCCGCTTAATTTTTTAAGCGGCGTTTTTTTTATCAGTATTACAACCAGTACATTTGCCGGGTGAAGCTTTCCTTTAAAAAAACCATCCTTAAAACACTCCGCATCACCGGTATAACCCTGGGAATTTTGTTGCTGCTTCTTTTTTTGATCCCCATTCTTTTTCCGGGTACAACAGTACGAAGTGTAAAAAGCTGGACCAATGAGCGCATCAATGGCGAGATGAATTTTTCAAAAGTGCGGCTTTCTTTCTTCGATCATTTTCCTTCCCTCACTGTATCCTTACTCGACTTTAGTTTAAAAGGTTCGGCGCCATTTAAAAAGGATACGCTGGTGGCCGCCAGGAAAATTTCATTCGGCATCAACATCCGGAGTTTGTTGTTTGATAAAAAAGTGAAGATCGATAAAATATTTTTGGCGGATGCTTACATACATGTGCTGGTGAACGAAAATGGTGCAGCGAATTACAACGTGTATAAATCAACACAAAAGCAGGCCGCCGCTTCCACTGATACTGCTGCTGCGGAACTGCGCCTGGAAAAGATCAGGATCAAGAACAGTCATATTGTTTACGACGACCGCTCTCTGCCGATGCTCATTGATGCAAAGGGATTTAATTATCGTGGTGATGGTGATCTCAGTGCTTCGGTTTTTGACCTCAACAGCAATATCAATGTGGATTCACTTGATTTTTCGTTTGATCATGAACCTTATCTCCAGAACAAAAAACTGAATGCCGACCTGGTTACCAAGATCAACACCAATTCCTTTGCTTTTATTTTTGAAAAGAACTTGCTGCGCATTAATAAACTGCCAGCCGAATTCACCGGTAAGTTCAACTTTTTAAAAAACGGGTACGACCTCGATTTTGCCGCCAGCTCACTCAACAGCGAGCTGGATGATTTTGTAACCGCATTGCCACCACAATACGTAAGCTGGCAGAAGAACACCACGATCAGGGGCAAAACGGATATCCGGCTCACGTTAAAAGGACAATACATTGCCTCAGAAAACAGGATGCCCGACCTTGCCTATGACATGAAGATCAGGGAAGGCTATGTGAAATACGAAGACGCACCCGTTGCTGCCAGCGCACTGCAGCTCAACCTCCATACAAAGCTCCCTTCCATTGACCCGGAATTGCTGCAACTTGATATGGATTCGCTTTACTTCAAACTCAACCAGGATTATTTTGCCGCATCCATTCACACCAGCGGGCTCAGCACGCCAACTGTAAAAGCCCGCGTAAATGCTGCATTGAACCTGGAGCAACTCAATAAGGCCTTTGGCCTGCCGGTAGGCGAGCTCAAGGGCAGGTGCGACCTGCATTTTACTGCCGATGGTAAGTACGCAAGAGGTGCCAATCCGCACAGCCTGCGCCACGAAGAAGTGTTGCTGAGCATTCCCGCCTTTAACCTGAAAGCTGCTGTGAAAAACGGCTTTTTCAAATATCATGGTCTTCCACAGGCGATCAGCAATATCAACTTTGCCCTGGCTGCACAGTGTAACGGTAACGACTACCGCAAAGCAAGTTTCAGAATCGATCAGCTTTCGGCTGTAGCCCTCGGTAATTTTATCAAAGGGCGTTTGTCGGTGCAAACCCTTGACCACCCATTATTGGATGCTGACCTGCAAACACAGGTGCAACTGGCAGAGGTTAAACAGTTTTATCCATTAGAAAATATTTCATTGGCAGGCTTGCTGAAACTGGATGTGAAATCAACAGGTGTTTACGATGCTGCCGCAGGGAAATACCCGGTCACCCGCGCCAACATCGACCTGGATAACGGAAGCATTCAAACTGCCTGGTATCCTTCACCCATTAAAAATATCAGTATCAGGGCGGAGGCCCTCAACAGCGGTACAGGTTTAAGTACACAGGAACTAACCATCGGCCAGGCTGCTTTCGATTTTGAAGACAAGCCTTTTTCTGTAAAAGCAGTGTTTAAAAATTTTGATGACATTGTATATGATGTTACGGCCAATGGCGAACTGGATATTGAAAAGATGTACAAGGTTTTTGCCCGAAAAGGATGGGGCGTTACCGGTTATGTAAAAGCGAACCTGCACCTGCAGGGCACACAATCGGATGCACTGCATAATCGCTACAGCAGGCTGCACAATGAGGGTACGCTTGAATTGACCAACATTGCCACTACCACCGAATACCTGCCATTGCCCTTCGTGATCAAGGAAGGGTTGTTCCGGTTTCAACAGGATAAAATGTGGTTCAATCATTTTGCTGCGGTGTACGGGCAGAGTGATCTGCAGATGAATGGCTACCTGCAGAATGTGATTGGTTATGCCACAAGTACCGATGGCATACTGCGAGGTAAATTCAACCTGCAATCGGCTAATTTCAATGCCGATGAATGGATGGTATTTGGTGCTGCTGCTCCGGCAAAAGACAGTGCGTCTGCCATTGTTGACACAGGTGCCGTTACCGGTGTGGTGATGATTCCGGCAAACCTCGACCTGGATGTGAATGCCCGGGCAAAAAAAGTCGTATTCAACGGGGTACAGTTAGATGAGTTGGAAGCAAACCTGGCATTGAACAGGGGCACATTAAAAATGACCCGTTCCGGCTTCGGTATTATCGGCTGCAAAGCAGTAATGGACGCAGACTACACCGCCACGAGCATTGAATCTGCCAACTTCAGTTGCCATATTGAGGCCAATGAATTCGATATCAAAAAAGCGTATGACTCCATCAAATTATTTCGCGATATGGCTACAGCGGCCGGCAGTTCGCAGGGTATCGTATCATTAAAATATTCGTTGAAGGGAAGGCTCGACAAAAACATGCAACCAGTGTATCCTTCACTTGCCGGCGGCGGCGTACTTTCTGTAAAGGCGGTGAAGGTGAAAGGTTTCAGGTTGTTTAACAGTATCAGCAAAAAAACCGGGAAGGACAGCATCGCCAATCCTGATGTCACTAAAGTTGATATTAGGAGTACGGTAAAAAATAACCTGGTTACGGTTGAACGGTTCAAGATCAAAATGGCGGGCTTTCGCCTGCGCATGGAAGGGCAAACCAGTTTTGATGGCAACATCAGGTTTAAGATGCGGCTGGGCCTGCCACCACTGGGCATCCTCGGCATCCCGATGAATGTTACCGGCACGAGCGATCATCCCCGTATTAAACTGGGCAAGGGCGACAATGAACCACTCGCCGAAACCAGCGACGGGCAGGAAAGTCCAGATCAATAAAAAGGTCTTTCTACTCTTTCTCAGCCGAAAAATTTATATTGCAGTAAAGAACCCTTTTACAATCACTGTAAGTATGATGATAGCTAACACCCTGCTGTTCCCGGGTTTGCTGCCTTACCCACGGTTACGCAAACCTTTTTTACCGGGTATCCTTCTCACGGCTCATCGCCGTTTATTCCGATTTATTAACTTTTTATTGCTGAATGGCGAAAATGAATATTTTTATAACAGCATCATAAAACCACAACCATATTACAACCATGATTCCTGTTTCCAGTAAAAATTTGCTGCCTGCCCTCGGTATGCTGGCATTCACACTTTTTTCCAACACTTTATTTGCGCAGAAAGACAACCCGCTGATCAATAGCGGTGAACTTATCAGCCAGGGCAACAAACTGCACGACGACGGCAAATACAAAGAAGCGATTGCACTGTATAAAAAAATTTCAAGAAGCGATACCAACTATTCGGATGCTTTGTATGAGTTATGCCTTTCCAGCCATTCCGATAGCCAGATGGTGGCTGCACACAATTACGCCCTGGAGGGAATGAAACTGTTCCCGGAAGATTACAGCAGGTTTGCCTTACTCGACGGCAGTGTGCTCGATGATATGCAAAAATCTGATGAAGCGCTCACACTGTACAACGAAGGGATCCGGCGCAACCCGCAATCCGCCATCATGTATTTTAACAGGGGCCTCACGTTTATGCGGCAGGAAAAATATGACAGCGCTAAAAAAGATATCCAGCAATGCCTGCTCATCAATCCTTATTATTCCTCTGCCCATTATTTCATGGGATCGATGTATTATTTCGATGGCAACCTGGTGGCTGCCATGCTGGCGCTTAAAACCTATTTACTCGTAGCGCCCAGTGGTAAGTACAGCAATGCAGCCCTTCAGAAATTGAACAGCATTGCAAAGGTTACCGATGAAGTGCTGGAAAATGTAAAGAAATACAAACCAAAAAAAGAGGATAATTTCGACCTGCAACAACAGATACTCCTTTCAAAAATTTCCTACGACAAAAAATATAAATTAAAAGCCGACCTCGAAGATTATATCGTCCGGCAGATACAGGTGGTGGATGAAAAGCTTGAATACAACCGCAACGACAAGGGCTTTTGCATGCAGTATTATGTACCTTTTTATGCGAATGCTTACAACGATGAACAATTTGAGCCAATGATATTTACCATGTTTTCAGGGCTCGACATCAAGGCTGTGAAAGCATGGAACAGCCGCAACAAAAAAAAGTCGGAAGCATTTGCCAACACTGCCATTAACTACCTGAACGAAATAAGAAATACCCGGGTGCTTATTTATCCCGACCGCAAAACCGCACCGGTATGGTACCTCTACAGTGATGGTAAATTCCTGGCAAAAGGACCCTATAAAAGAAATGGTGACGACATCACCCTCAGCGGTGAGTGGGAGTTTTATCATGACAACGGTGTGGTGAGTGCAAGAGGACAGTTTAACAGCGAACAAAAAAAGACCGGGCTGTGGACATACTATTACAGAACCGGAAAGATGAAGCAGCAGACAAACCTGAAGAACGACCTCGAAGATGGTTTATCTGAAGGTTGGTTCGACAATGGCAACAAATGGTTTACCGAGCATTATAAAGACGGGAAATTACAAGGCCTTAACGAGTATTATTTTTACAGCGGTTTGATGAAACTGGCCTCCAATTATAAAGATGGTGAAAAGGATGGCTCTGAGAAAAAATACAGCAGCTTCGGCAACCTCATCGCTGTGCAGCAATACAGCAAAGGAAAAAAATCAGGCGAAGGTATTACCTATTTCGGCACCGGCGCTTTGCAGGACAAACTCACCTATAAAGACGACAAGGCAGAAGGAACCTATCGCAGTTTTTATAAAAGCGGTAAACCAGAGCAGGAAGGGGAGTTTACCAACGATATGCGCCAAGGCCTCTGGACCACTTACTATGAAAATGGGAACATCAAGGAGAAAACAACTTATAAAGACAACGAGATTACCGGTGAGTTCACTGAATATTATGAAGATGGAAAACTGAGCAGGAAAGGCAATTACACCAAAAAGAAAATAGACGGAAAACTTGAATCTTACGACGATGACGGTATTTTGTACCACGATGCCATGTA
This sequence comes from uncultured Ferruginibacter sp., assembly GCA_964452405.1. Lineage (GTDB taxonomy): Bacteria > Bacteroidota > Bacteroidia > Chitinophagales > Chitinophagaceae > Ferruginibacter. Next base: position 6,710 of record CAYVLT010000065.1, on the reverse strand, counting down.
TGAAAAAGGCAGGCTGCGTGAGATTAATTTCTACGACAAAAAAGGAAATAACATTTATAATACCACCACCAGGCGTGGAGCGGCAGACATCACTTTTTATTCTCCGCAGGGCATCAAAACCAGCCAGGGTTATTTTAACAAAGAGGGGTACAAAGACGGCCTCTTCACCGAATATTACGCATCGGGTAAAATTAGCAGCCAGGTAAATTATAAAGAAGGACAGGCTGATGGCGCCGGTACCACTTTTTACAACAATGGAAGAAAGCAACGTGAAACCACCTACAGTAACGGCGATGAGGATGGCTATGCCAAGGGATATTTTTACAATGGAAAATTAAGTTATGAAGGTTGGATCGTTGACGGGTCAAAACAACAGCAGATGTTGTACTACAACAACCTGGGAGATATTACACAAAAAGCCTACTACCTCGATGACCAGCAAAACGGTTATACTGAATATTATTATCCCGGTAACGTTAAGGATTATGAATACAAATACAAAAACGGTTGGTTGCAGGAGATCACGCAGTTCGACAGTACCGGTAAAGAGATCAGTAAATGTGTGTTGGAGAACGGCAGCGGCACATTGAATTATAAACACTACAATGGAAGCCCCGCCGCCACCTGTCGCTATGAGCATTACCTGCTTACAGGCCCGTACAAAATATTTTTCTTTGATGGGTCGGTAAGTTCGTCTTTTTATTACCGGGACGACGAACGCGACAGCACTTACAAAGATTATTTTTATGGAGGGGTGTTGAGATCGGAAGGAAAATACAAAGGCGGCAACAGGGTCGGCACCTGGAAGTACTACTACGAAAATGGAAAACTTAAAGAAGAGTTTGCATACAATGCAGAAGGTAAACTGGAAGGTGTAGATAAATCATACAACGAGGATGGAACGTTGGATAAAGTGGTGAACTACAAAGACGGTTCGCTGAGCGGAGATTTTAAAGTGTACGGTGATAACAACCAACTGGCGGTGCTGTTTGTATATAAGGACAATACATTACAAGGCTACAGCTACGAGGATAAAACCGGTAAAATGGTACCCACCATCCCGATGAAAGGCGCCAGTGGCAAGGTAACGGCTTACTATAAAAGCGGCGTGAAAAGTGCGGAGGTAAATTTCCTGGATAATGATGTGCAGGGTGAACGAAAATTCTATTACAGCAATGGCAAATTATACATTGACGGAACCCGCGAATACGGCTACGACAATGGCCTTAAAAAAGTTTTCTATCCATCAGGCAATGTGATGAAAGAAGAAAACTGGGTACTGGGCAATTTTCATGGAAGCAGGAAACTGTGGTACCCGAATGGTAAACTGGAACGCGAAGAAAATTATTACAACGATGACCTGCACGGCACCTGTAAATATTATGATATGCAGGGCAAACTGAAACAAACCAGAGTGTATTATTACGGCAATCTTTTAAGTGTGAAATGATATGAATAGAACCACCCTTTTACTTGTAACGGTTGTTATACTTTTTTGCAGCAATGCGGCTGCACAGGATGCAAAAGAAATTATGGCGCAGTTCCCCGGCGAGGAGCTGGTGTACCTTAATTACAACCAGGAACTCCGCCTGTCTATAAAGGACGACGTACCCGTGGCTGAAAGTCACCACGAAAAGGAATTGATGATACTGAGTGAGCGGAATGCAAGTATGTACAGCCGTCAAACAGTGTATCATAGCGGGTATAGTGAATTGACAGACCTGGAAGCCTGGACGAAAGTGCCGGATGGCAATCAATATAAAAAAGTTAAGATCACCGATCAAAAAACAACCAGCAGTCCGGGTAACAGTGTTTTCTATGATGATTCAAAAGAAACCAGTTTCGATTTTCCTTCATTGGTAAGGGGCGCCATCGGGCATCTTGAGTACACACAGTTTCACAAGGATGCACACCTGCTGTCACCTTTTTATTTTCCCGGTTCCATTCCCGTGATCAATGCAGTGTACACGGTGATTGTTCCAAATGAAATTTCCATCAGGTATGTGGTGAAGAATGATCCGGGTAATATCTTTCAGTTTACAGAAGAGAAAAAAAGAAAAGAAACCATCTACCGTTGGACGGTGAAGAATGTAAAGGGGCTGGACGACTATAATGATGGTCCATCGGGCAGGTATTACGATCCGCATGTGATCGTGTACATCACATCTTATGAAAATAATGCTGGCCGGCAGAATTTCCTGAGTTCGCTCGACGATCTGTATAAATGGAATACCAGCTTTACGAAGGAACTGAATAAGAATGCGGATCATAACCTGCAGAAAATTGTGGACTCACTCATCAAGGGACAAACCACCGAGCTGGCAAAAGCAAAATCAATTTACCGTTGGGTGCAGCAACACATCAAGTACGTTGCCTTTGAAGACGGGCTCGAAGGTTTCAGGCCAAGGCAGGCTGCCGATGTGTGCAGCAAACGCTATGGCGATTGTAAAGACATGAGCAGTATCATTACACAGATGTTAAAGATGGCCGGTATCAAGGCTTACTATACGTGGATCGGTACCCGCACGCTTCCTTACGATTACACTGAACTGCCGCTGCCAATCGTTGACAACCACATGATCTCTGTCGCTGATATCGGCGGGCAGTGGTTTTTCCTGGATGGCACAGATCCGCATTCAAAACTTGAACTGCCGCCATCCTCCATCCAAAACAAGGAAGCATTGGTAGCCCTTAACGACAATGAATATAAAGTTCTGAGGGTGCCGGTAGCGCCTGCTTCGGAGAACCTGATGGTCGACAGTACTTTTATCAGTCTTACCGACGATGGCATCAAGGGCGTGGAAAAGGTGAACTACAATGGATACTTCGGCGAAGATGTGTACAACACGTTATTATATAAAGATGAAAAGGAACTGAAATCATACATCAATACCCGGATGGGAAAAGCAAGTAATAAATTCATTCTTGGTAAATATGAAGTAAACCGAATTAACCCCGAAGAAAATATTGCCAACATCACTGCCGACTTTGAAGTTCCCGGGTATAGTAAAAAAGCCGGTAAGGAATATTATATCAACCTGAACCTTGAAAAACTATTCGATCACCGGATCATTGATACCGCCAAACGAAAAGTGCCGAAGGAAAGTGAGTTCAGGTACCTGATCAAACAGTATCATATTCTTGAAATACCTGCAGGCTATACTGTTAGTTACAAGCCACAGGATTTCAGTTTCAGCAACGACCTGGTGTCCATTAAAATCGCCTACCAGGTGAAGGATGGAAAAATAATTGCTGAACAGGAAATGCAAAATAAAAAACTGATGATTTATCCCGCTGATTTTGACGACTGGAACAAGGCTGTGAAAGCCGTACAACCCCAGTACAAAGAAACAGTGGTGCTCGAAAAACAATAGCCTCTCCTCTTAATAATAAAAACCCTGATAAAAAGATGAAGAAACTTACCATGCTGTTCACTGCTGCCGGCCTTATTTTCTGCAGCCTGGCAATGGCACAAAAAACCACCTGGGACGCAAATCCTGTGTTACATAAAGTGGATGAACAGTTTTCCAAAGAAAGTGCTGTGATCCTGCAGGATGAGCGCATCCACGAATACCTGGCCGACAGCAAACAGGACCTGTATGTGTACATCAACAACCACCGGCTGGTGAAAGTGATGGACGACAAAGGCGTTGAAATGTTCAACAAAATTTACATTGCCTATAATGCCAATACCGAAGTGCTGGAAGTGAAGGCTCGGGTGATAAAACCAGATGGGAAAGTGGTGGACCTGCCCGCCTCTAAAATTCTGGATGTGGAGGAAGACGGCCGACGCTATAAAAAATTTGCACTGGAAGGAGTGGAAAAAAACAGTGAGATCGAATACAGCTACCGCCTGAAAAAGAATGTTTATTTTTTTGGAATAGAAGTGTTCCAGTACAGCAATATTCCTTTTCAAAAAGCAAGTTTCGAATTGTGGGTGCCGCAACACCTGTTGTTCAGTGTAAAGGGCGCCAATGGATTTACGGTAAGCAACGATACGGTGATCAATAACAAGCGGTTGATCACAGCGAAAGCAGAAGATATTGCGGGCCTGGAAGATGAAAAATACGGGGAAGTGGCGCCTTATACGGCCAACATCCAGTATAAACTTTCCTACAACCTGTCCAAAGATAAAAATGTGCGGGTGTTTACCTGGAATGAACTTGCAAAAAGCGTGTACAGCAACTATACAAGTTTTACAGATAAAGAATTAAAAGCCGTCAATAATTTCCTTAAACAATCCGGCATTGACGAATCAGCATCGGAAGAAGATAAAATCCGCAGGCTGGAAGATTACCTGAAAACGAATATCAATGCCGACAAAGACGGGATCGGTGAGGCAGCCAGCCGCATTGAAAGCATCGTAAAAACAAAGGTGGCCAGCGATGACGGACTCAGCAGTCTTTTTGTTGCCTGCTTTGAAAAACTCGGCATCAACTACCAGATTGTTTTTCCCAGCAAACGGGATGACATGCCGCTGGATGAGAATTTTGAAAACTACCGGCTCACTGAAGAGATCATTTTTTATTTTCCCAATACCGGTAATTTCCTTCAGCCCAACGCCAGTAGCTTACGTTACCCATATATAGAACCTTATTGGGCGGCCACAACCGGCTTGTTTTTAAAAGGAACCACCATCGGTAACCTGAAAACTGCCATTGCATCATTCGACAGTATACCCATTCAGCCGTATGAAAAAAGTGCCACCAATATGGAGGTACAACTGCGGATGAATGATGCACTCGACGGAATTATTCTTCACAGTAAACAGATTTTGCTGGGGTACAGCGCCACTTCTTACAGGCCGGCCTTTAATTTTTTACCGCAGGATAAAAAAGACGAATTTACCAGGGATGTGATCAAGGGAGTGGTAAAAACAGAGGACATCAAAAATATAAAGGTGGAGAACACCGCCCTCACCGATTGCTTCGCCAACAAACCATTGAACATTGAAGCTGATGTGGAAAGTAACGATCTGATTGAAAAAGCAGGCAACCGGTATATCATTAAAATAGGGGAAGTGATCGGGCCGCAGGAACAGATGTACCAGGAAAAACCAAGGAAGCTGCCCATCATCATCCAATACCCGCATGCACTCGACCGGGAAATAGTTTTCATCATCCCCGACGGATACGAAATAAAAAATCTCCAGGATATCAACATGAACGTGGTGGACAATTACCAGGGCAGGCAAACCATGGGCTTCATCTCTTCCTATAAATTAAAAGGTAATGAACTGCACATCAGCGTTCATGAATTTTATAAGGTAACCGATTACCCCTTGTCGATGTTTGAAGAATTCAGGAAGGTGATCAACGCCAGTGCCGATTTTAATAAAGTAACCCTGATACTCACCAAAAAATAAATTGCAGGCATTGATGCCGCCAGCCTCGTAAACTGCAGTCGAAAGGCTGCAGTTTTTTTATGGTTTGCTGGTAATAACAATAAATTCACGCTGATTACCTGCCCCGCTGTTTACCTTTAGGATATAAAACAATCTGCCATGCTGATCAGAAAAATTATACCTGCGGTTTTTTTGCTGCTATGCCTAACCGTTAGTGCACAAAATAAAAAAGGATTGGTAAGCGGCCCGTGGGCCGGTAATGTGGAGCTTCGCAATGCCACGGTTTGGGTGGAGGTATCGCCCAATGTAAAGTCGGTGGCTGTAAAATACAGCAGCGCGGGTGCGCCGGCAAAAACAGTGTATTACAAAGGAGCGCTGGGCAACGATTTTAACCCGGTAAAAATTCAATTGAACGGACTCAGTTTTAATACCACTTATCATTATACGGTACTGATAGATGGCATTGCCGCAGATCCCGGTTTTACTACTTCTTTTACCACTAAAGACCTTTGGCAATGGCGGAAACCGGCGCCTGATTTCAGTTTTCTTACCGGCAGCTGTGCCTATTTTAATGAACCTGTTTTCGACAGGCCCGGAAAGCCATATGGTGGCGATTCTTCGATTTTTGAAACGATGGCCCGCACACCGGCGGCCTTTCACGTTTGGCTGGGAGATAACTGGTACACCCGCGAAGTGGATTTTAACACCTCCTGGGGACTCAACTACAGGGCCAGTCATGACAGGGCCCTGCCCGTGCTGCAAAAATTTATGGCAGCCATGCCTCAATATGCAATTTGGGATGATCACGATTATGGACCCAACGACATTGGCAAAAGTTATATTTTGAAAGATGAAAGCAGGAAGGTTTTCATGAACTACAGTTGTAATCCTTCTTATGGACAAAACGGTGAGGGTATTTACACCGTGGTAAGTTATGGCGACGTGGATATATTTTTAACCGATGATCGTTTTTTCAGAAGTGAAGACGATATGCCCGACAGCATTGATGGTAAACCCAATACAAACAAAAGCTATTTTGGAAATAGGCAGATGGATTGGCTGAAAAACGCCCTCTTGTATAGTCATGCCACCTTTAAGATCATTGCTACCGGGAGCCAGGTGCTGAACCCTTTTTCTCATTTTGAATGCATGAAACACTACAGTTTCGAGTACAACGACCTGATGAATTTTCTGGCGTCCAATAATATTAAAGGGATATTGTTCTTTACCGGCGACCGGCATCACAGTGAAGTGATAAAGCAGGAACGCCCCGGCCTTTATCCCTTGTATGACGTTACCAATTCACCCTATACTTCCGGCATCGGAAAAGTTTCGGGAGCAGAACTCAACAACCCGGCCAGGATAC
>CAYVLT010000064.1:0-18172 GCA_964452405.1 uncultured Ferruginibacter sp. | reverse complement strand
AGCATTATGTGTGAACTAGTTGAATGCTATTTTTCTTAAGTTAACGACTATGGTGAGGACACGAACCAAGGCCGAGGGGGCCAAAATTTGCCGCCGCACCCAGCAGGTTCCGCTCCGTTCGGCTACGCTACGCTTCGCCTCACTGCGCTCCACATGCTGGGTGGATTAACTCTAAATACAGTTATTTAAAACTATTTACACAAGGAACTAAATACTACCCTAAAATTGGAAACAAATAACGACAGGTATTTTAAAACATGGATTTTCTTATATCAAGCCGGTTTTTGTGGCCTTGCCGATAAGGGCTGCAGTGTTCTTTGCTTCAAGCTTTTCTAAAAGGCTTTTACGATGGGTATTAACGGTGGGGATACTTATGAAAAGCTTTTTAGCTATTGCTGCATTGGTAAAACCTTCAGCAATCAATTGCAGCACCTCTTTCTCCCTCCTGGTAATCATTGGTTGATGTGCCTGGGATTCCTTTAAGGATTGGGCAGCTTCTATACTAAAATAAGTATCGCCCTTCATTACAACACTTATAGCTTCCATCAACTCCTTTTTTGTTGCATTTTTTAGCAAATAACCAGATGCCCCATTACTTACCATATTTTGAATGATTGCCTGCTGGTTGAAAGTGCTTAAACCCAATATAAGCACAGCCGGATAAAGTTGTTTCACTTGTTTACACAATTCCGTACCACTCAGGTCCGGCAGGCTTACATCCATCAGTATAACATCTGGCTGCTGGCTTTTTAAAAAACCAAGACAAGATGCTGCATTTGTAGCATGCCCCATCCATTCAATATCCTTTTCATTTTGTAACAAGGAATGAATACCTTCTATTACCATGTAATGATCATCTACTATAAAAATGCCTGTCTTCATGTACTTGCTATTTCTATCATTACAGAAGTGCCTTTGCCGGCAGAAGACTGTACATCAATCTTTCCTTTTAAAAACTCCACCCTGTTATGAATATTTTGCCAGCCTATTCCTCCTTGCTGGTTCGCAACATTGCCATCAAAACCGCTTCCATCATCTTCTACAGTAATGGCCACCAGTTTTTCCTGTTCAGCAGCATGAACCTGTACCAAAATGTTTTTAGCAGCAGCATGTTTCATTGAATTAGTTACAAGCTCTTGTATGATACGATAAATGTTAACAGCGGCAATTTGCTCCAGTACCACATTCCGCATTCCAACCGACTGGTAATTTATCTTAATCATACCGCTTCGGCCCATTTCGCCGCAATATTCTTTTAAGGCAGTGTCCAGCCCGTATTTTACCAGTATTTCAGGCATCATATTATGAGCCACCCGCCGCATTTCCCTGATGGAGCTGTCAAGCATATCCATACTTCTTTCAAATGCCTGGGTATTGTCAGGCGTCATAATTAAATTCTCTTTCATATTGCTTAGTGAATATTTAATACCACTTAGCATTCCTCCTAAGCCATCATGCAGGTCTTTAGCCAGTCTTGTACGTTCCTGCTCCTCACCTTTCAGCACTGCTTCAGTAGCCGTAAGTTGTTTTTCCGTTTCCAGTTCATCAATCTTTGCCTGTTGCAGTTTTTGGAGGTTCCTGTAATTGCGATAGCCGAGTAATGAAATTATAAACAAAGCGCCCGCTCCGCCAATCAAAAAATAATTAAGTGTCGTTTTTTGTTTTAGCGCTGTCTGCTGCAATTTTATCTGTGCTTCCTTCTTTTCAGTATTATATTTTGCTTCCAGTTCTTCGGAGTAAAAGTCAAGGTCTTTCCAATTACCCGCATTGATCACCGAATCATGTTTAAATACAAAATACTCACCCGGCTTTATTTGCCCCTGCATAAAGTATAACACAGAATAGCTTTGATAAAGGTTGGCCAGGGCGTCTGCATCGTCTTCACCTAAAGCCACAACCATTCCGCTGTCTAATGCTGCTTTCCCCTCTGAAAATTTCCGCTGCGCAATAAAATTTAAGGCAAAAGCATTTTGTATCTGGGAAGTCATTTTATGATCAGGGTAGTCTTTGCTGTATTTTACCAATTGGCCCGCATATTCACCAAGCGATTTTAAATCACCCAGCTTAAAGTAGTCATGACAAATATTGGCCAAAGCATAATTTATATTAACTATATCTTCCTCCTGCTCAGCGAATTCCAATTGTTGCCTGTTAGCGATGATGGCACTGTCCAGCTTGTTTAAACCAGCATAACTGCTGGAAAGATTATTGAGCCCCATCATCACAGCAAATGAATTATTAAACTGCTTACCATACATGATCGCCCTCCTGGCATATAAAATGCTTTTATCAAATTGGTTAAGGTTAAAATAGGTGGCAGAAGCTGTGAGGTTACGAACGGGAAAACTTGCGCTATCTTTTGTTTTTTCAGAAAGATCGAGACATTTCAAAATACTCTCAATGGCCAATTTGGGTTGGCCAAAATGGTTATAAACTGCCGCCAGGTTATTGTACGCCTTAGCCAGTAATGCCAGGTCGTTTTCCTTTTCCGCTATTTCTTTATTTTTTTCCGCATAATCAAGCGCCTTTGCATAATCGTTGTTATAATAGTAATATTCGCTAAAACCCGTATTTATATAAAAATCCAGCTTATCGGTTTTAAGTTTTTTTGAATACGCCACCGCTTTGTTCAGGTAAAAAAGCGAACTGTCATAGTTCCTGGTAGCATACTGCTTTTGTATTAATAACAGTAACCGGATGGTGGAGGTATCTTCTTTAGCTGTTTGCAGCAGTTGCAGCAGGCTGTCTTCCTTTATTGAAACCTGCGAAATTCCAGCCAAGTTTAAAATAAAAATGCAAAGAAACAATAGCCCCGGTTTACTCATGAAAGGCATTTGACTGGTTTTATTCATCGCAAAATAAGCATTCAATCTGCTTTTCAAACATCATCTTTTTTAATGATTTTTTAATCCCTGGAAGGTAAAATCATACTTTTTAATGATAATGTCAAACAGGAAGCCCGGTTACTTTTACAGCATTAATTTATACAGTATGAAAAAAGATCTTTCCTGTCATTTGGCCCATGCTTTTCAGGATTCCTTATTGCACAGGTAAAGTCAAAACCCATAACCACTCCTAATCTTAAATAAATGAACATACAAATGAAAACGATCTTTTTGCTTTTTCTAACATTCTTATTGTCTATTGCATCTTTTGCTCAAAAGCCTTCCAAAGAACAGATGGAAGCAGATAAGAAACGAATGGCAGAGGCGCAGAAGAAACTTAACGAAACCCTTAACAACATGAGCCCCGAAGCCCGGAAGCAGATGGATAGCATGATGAATGCTTTTGGGATGGGGCAAAAAATGGATAATGCAATAACCCAGGTAAAAAACAACCAGTCTGCCGGAACTGGCGGGGTATCAAATGGATTCATTCCTGCAAAGAACACAAAAGCAATTGCAGCTATTGCCGCTACACCTTCCAATGCAAATATGAGTGGATTTATCGGCACCACAGGAAATGCAACTTTTGCGGCTGTACTGCCTGCTGCAAAAAATAAAGCCGATGAAATTTATAAATCTCTTAAAGAAAAAGGAGCAGGTACTGATGAAATGGGCAATGCAGCCACTGCATTATGGATGACTGGCCGTACGCAAATTGCATTAAGCTTAATGGCTCAGGTGTGTAAAGACGATGCAGGCAATACTGATAACCTGAATAATTATGCCTCTATGCTCACCATGATGGGTGCCCCGGAAATGGCAATACCTATTCTCAACAGTCTTAATAGCCGGTTTAAAAAGAACAGTACCATACTCAATAATCTTGGCCAGGCCTGGTTTGCCTTAGGCGATGCTGACAAAGCCAAAAAATATCTGGATACCACACTTGCTCTTTCTGCATCACACTCACAAGCTAACCAAACGATGTGCCTGATAGCTGAAGGTAAAGGAAACAAAACTGCGGCTACTGCAGCGGCCAAAACCGCTTTCAAACAAGGATATAGCAATACAAGATCTGACCTGTTGAAGAAATTAGGCTACACACCCGGCGCAGGTGATTACAATAGTTTTCCTCCCTCCGGTAAAAGTGACGATTTACTCAATTTGGGAGGATTTACCATGCCCGCCTTTCCAAAATCGGTAGCAGAGTGCAAAGCGCTTGATCCAATATGGAAACAATTTCGTGCAGATATAGACCAACGCTTAAAACCTTTACAGAAAGCGGGTGAAGAATCAAATAAACAAATGCTGAAACAGCTTGAGGAACAGCAGAAACAGTTTATGAATGCCATGAATAAGGCTAAAGCTAACCCGGGTTCAGTAAACCAGGCCGACGCATTAAATATTGTAGCGGCCCCAATGTATGCGGAGAAAATGAATGCCAAAGAAAACATGGTGCTTCAAAACCTGCAGCAAAAAAAACAGGCAGCAGCTAAAAGTATACAGGATTATATGAATGGAGAAGGCGGCGCTTTAAAGAAAAAATATGATGATGCAATGAATGCCATTAATAAAAAAATGGCTGATGTGGGTGAAGGTGGAAACACAACACTGGAAATGATTTGCAATGAATCTGTAAAAGCATCCGATGCATTTCTAAAACCTTACAATACAACATTAGAAGGTTTGTACAATGACTACCTGGCTGCCGACAAACAATTACTGAACGAAATGGCTTATTCATCTCTTTATACCACTTACCCCAATTTGCTACCCGGTATCAATGCAGGATTACAGGCGCAATGGCTGAGAGATGTAAGCTTAACACAAAACGGTTTCAACTTTGCCAACATTACAAAATATGATTGTACCGATGATGCAGAAGGTAAGGGTGGCCGGTTAACACAGTTTAAAGATCCTAACTGTACCATCAACAGTGAGTTTGGCAGTGCAAAGCTTGGCTTTACCATGAAGCTTACCTGCAGTGGCTTAACTACCACTGTTAATGCAGGAGTGTTGGGTGTTACCTTAAACCAGGATCTTGATCATGCCGGCTTTGGTGATTCGTTTAAAGACTGCACCGTTAGCCTTGGACCTAAAACAAGTGTCGGTGGTAAACTGGGACCATTACAGGCCAGTGCAGGTGCAGGTGTGGGTGCAGATATAGAAATAGACAGAACCGGTATAACCGATGTAGTGATTAGCGCCAATGCAGAAGTTTCAGCGGGTGCAGGCCCTGTTGGCGCCAGTGCGGGCATGGAAGGAAGAATGAGTCTTAATAGTGGCGCAGCCTCAGTAAACGGTACAGGAATTTTTAAATAATCATAAAAAATGAATCAATGAAAAAGCTATTATTAATATTACTGATAGCCTTGAATGTAGCATCAGTATCTGCTCAAAAAAAACCAGTTAATTCAAACGCTAAACAGCCAGTATTAGTAAAAAAAATCAGCCCTGTAATTAAGCAACCAAAATATCCTGATATGATTGTTACAGCGCTTAGTGTGCAAAAAAACAATTTAGGTTATGTAGTAAATTATACATTAAAAAATGCCGGGAATGCTCCTGTAAAAAAAGGTTTGCTTTCTTTACAGGGATACATCAACACAACTAACAATCCCTGTGGAGGAGGTAAACTTCCCATACCACTTTCAGCACAAGAAGAACTATTGAACCCCGGAGAATCTATAAGCGGCCAGGAACATATTTCATATAACCTTAGCAATGGGCAATCTTACATGTACATATTATCTGTGATGGGAGCGATGAAGGTAGCCGCAGGTACACCTAATGAAAAATGGGTATGCAGTATTAATAGTTTCCAGGAATCAGATATAACAAACAATCAGGCACAAATATCTTTTGTTGCCCAGTAATAATTTTCTGTTAACCAATAAACAAGGTCTTACTACTACGTTTTTATCTAAATATACACAAATGAAAAAAATACTGACTCTTTCTATTCTGTCCATACTTTTTCCTTTTCATGGATTTAGCCAGGACCATACCTTCGGAAAATTTTTAGGCAGCATTAGCCCCACAAAATTTGTTGGCAATTCAGCTTACAGAGGTTACGAAAAGCAGGTAGAAATAATTGAAGTAACCAGCAATGGGCAAAATCAGAACACCACCGTCAATTTCAAATTTTCACCCTGCTCAGCCAGTGCAGACTTTTTAGCGCATACGCAACTCGGGAAAAACATCATGCAGGCTCAGATTGATGTGCTGGAAAAAAATCCCAACAACGCAGCTTTCAACCGGATTAAATACAAGATATACCTTGAAGATGCAAGAGTGCTTTCCTGCAGTGATACACGTGCATGCAATAGTGTAATGGCAACAACAGTTGCGTTGAAACCGCAACGGATTTGCTGGATGTATTACAACTATGATGTAAACGGGAAGCTGCTTAATACTACTTCCAACGGATTTGATGCAAAAACCGGCCAGGCATGGACAGTAACTCCGCCTAATTTTTGACACTTAAAATTTACTATCACAAACCAGCTATTTCACTCAAAATTTTAAATACTGTGAAAGGAAAAATCATTTTACTTTTTTTTCTGTTGCCTGCGGCGGCCAGCTTTTCGCAAACAATAAAAAAAATAACTGCACCACAAACGCCCTGCAATGGAACTGCCGATGATGTGGCAGGAATTTATACCGACCATACCCAAACTAAATATGGCTTTTCATTAAAGGGCACTGCAGCCGAAAAAGCAGTAATGATGAAAAACCTCATTGCCGTTGAAAAACTGGAGGAAGCCAGCCGCAACAATTTTAAATTGACCGGTTGTGTGGCCAGGGTAAGTTTTGCGAAATGGGGTAATAGTGATTACGGGAAACATACATACGCCAGGTATGGGTACACACTTGGTGTTTATCAACTCGTTTGCCATGTTACCGAGCATGTACCAAAAATAGTAGATGAATATAAAACTGTTTTCAACGTTACCATCAATCCATATATATTGCCAGGGGGTGCCAATACTGTGGGCACAGGTGAGTTTTATACAAAATATGGCCGCATGCTGTATTCTTTTCCCATAGAAGCCAATCCCGGTCCTGATTTTGAAAAGGATAAAAAAGACAAACCAAGCCGTGTATCGCAATACTTTTCTGAAAACAATTTACTCACCGGCCGTTCCGATGATTATAAAAACAAACATGCAGAATTCCTGAAGCTTAACAATGGCACTGGTTATGTAGAAAACGGCTGGGGCGACAGCAGGTACAAAGGCCCTTCGGCTAATTCGTATTACATGATAGGCCGTCACTATCTCATTACCAAACCAGGTGTGCCTTTACTGATACCTGTTAGCCGTAAGCAATACCTGGAGGATATGCTGGAATACCTGGAAATAGAAAAAGCCAGTTTTGAATACCTCAATGCAAAATCATTGAATGAAATAGCAAATGAAACTGCTGACTGGGCAAAAAAAAGAAGAGCTGACCTGGAAGCCGACAAATTGGAGTATCCTAAAATTTATGAAGCTAAAAAAGCTAAGCTGAAAGATTTGCTGGCCACGCAAAAACAGGAATGGCTGCAGAAACCGGCTGTAGTTGACCAAAACACCCTGCTGAAAGATGCCAATCAAAGTTTGGAAGCATTGGGCAGATTTTATGATGAGGAAGCAGAATATAAATCAGCGCTCTATGTGTTAAACCCGGTCTATTTTACCGGTAACAACGGGCTGGCCGTAAAACCATTGTTGATGGAAGTGCAGTTCCGGTATGAAATCAGTAAAGAAAAAGGTTTCTCTGCCAGGCTCTTTAATAATTGGGAAAAGAATTTTGATATAGAGGTCTTGAGAAAAATGCTTAACTACTAATGAAAAAAATATTTATCCTCACTATCTGCAGCGGAATCTTTTTACAGGCAGCCCCTGCGCAAAACTGTTCTTCAAATGAAGAAGTAATGTCTTTGCCCGGCAGGCAAACAGATGCCGCCCATTGTGAATGGCCACAACAAAAAGCACATTGGCTTGACCAGTTGGGAACAGCAGGCAATAAGTCTGCAGCCGGCAAAACACTTACCCAAATTGAAACAATAGAGAAAGAAAGCCGTAAAAATTATACCCTTACCGGTTGTGTGTTAAAAACCTTTTTCGGAACACCACCCAATGCACAATTTTTTTACGCAAAAAAATCTTTATTGAGTTACGATTTGAATTTGGGATGTTACGAATATTTCTGTTATAATAACAAAATGAAAGTAAATGATGAATATGCCAATGTTTTCCGGGCTTATGTTAACCGGTTTACAGGAATTCAAAATGCCTTCACCTTTGCAGATGACAACCCGTATTATGAGGTATATAACAAGTACAACGGAAAGTTTATTGAGCTTTGTAATTATTTCAAGTTAGATGAAAGTTCTATTCATATCAATAACAGCAAAGGGTATTACCAGGATATTCCGGAAAGTAGTGTAAAACCCAATAACCGGAGCGCTTTTATGACACGCCACTGGTATTTTACCAAATCGAACGTTTCTCTTTTTGTTCCGGTAACCCGGAAAGAGTATTTAGAAGCCTTATTGGTCTATTACGACAGGGAATCAGCATATACTTCAGAAAAAATAAAAGAGATTGAAAAAGAATGCGGAGGCATGATGAAAGATCCTGCAAAATATCCGCAGCTCTATGAAAATGGTAAAAAAAATATGGTGCGTCGCAAAGCAAAATACCCAGACTGGGAAAAGAAAGTTAACATAAAAAAAGCCATTGTGCAAAAAGTATTAAAAGAAAATACTGCTGACTGGCTTTCGAAACCTGCTATTGTAAAGCCCAAAACAGAAATTTTTACCTGGAAAAACTATTACGGAAATGGAGCAAATGATTATGCAAATGTAGAAGTGAACTTTGCAGATACCCCCGAAGATGCCCAAAAAACAGGACCATTTACCTTTAGCGGCTTTTGGGATAGCAAAGCTGGAGTTATACTTTATAAATATAATCCTGCATATTTCAATGGTGCAGAAGAAAACCCCGCAAAACCGTATTTGATCGAACTTACCTATCGTTATATCAACACAGCACTCGGAAAATCTCTTGTAGAAAATTTTACCGGCAATTTTGATTTTGATGCAGTGAGAGGACTGCTTGAGTAATCTTAAAAATCATCTTTTTTAATGATGGCACACATGCTATCTGCTGTTTAGTTTTACAGCAATCATCCTATAATTCTGTTTATGAAAAAAACATTCATACTATTTATATTTTTCATCGCAACGGTATCAGCAAAATCACAGATTAAAAAGATTACACAGCCCCAGGTTCCGCCATCCCGTATAAACGTTGCTGTACCACGGGGGCAAACCGATTTACGAAAATCAGCAGGCAAGGATTTGAAAGTTGCATTGGTATCCATTGATAAAAGCACCAGCAATTTTGCAATTGGCGAAGCAGGCATCTATACCATAAACTTTGATATCATTAATACAGGCGGAGAAGATGTAAATATTATTGGTACCGTTGTGCAATGCTATGTACGCACTGCTTCAGGCTTCAATAATCCGGCAGGCGGGTATACTTTAATGTCTCCGGTGCCAAATTTACCAGCAAATGGCATTCTTCGTCCCGGGGATAAATTCCACGGCACTTATTTGGTTACAGGGTTTAACCCTGCTGACAATAGCAACAACAAATTCATTTTGATCATTGACAACAGCAATACAATTGCAGAAACCAATGAAACAAATAATACACTGGAAATACCAGTCGCCGGCAATCTTGAATCATGGCGCACAGCACTTCCTGATCTGACATTTCAGATTGACCAGATAAAACCTGTAACCGGCAGCACTTTCTTAAACACAGCTATTAATGTATCGCTTGTAAATACCGGAGCAGGTGAAATTCCGATTGATGTGGTACGTAAAATAATTCCACAGTTACAAGTTTATCCATCAGGAAATCCCGGTACAAATCTTTTCAATGAAACATATCCTTTTGAACAAAGAGTAGTTGGTACCCAGGTTTATCCGGGGTATTACAAAAGTACCGGCCCATTAAAGCCGGGGGATAAGGTTTTGATTGGTGGCTCCGTTCATGTAAACGGGCTTAGTACCGGGGCAAATATCATTTTCCATTTTACGATTGGTACAATGAACAATACGCCGCTGCCTGAATCCAATACAGCAAATAACACTGTTGATTATTTGTATACTGTACAATAAAAATCAGCCAGATGAAGATGGTAAAAATCATTTCTCTTTTTAGTACAATATTAACCATGAGCTTCAGCCTGCCTGCACAAAAGCAATCCTTCGATATTATTTCTTATACAGCACCTGAAGGCTGGACGGAAACCGTGGGCAGGAGTAATGTTTCCTATTCCCGTGTTGAAAACGGAAACTGGGCGCAGATAGCCATTTACAAAAGCACTGAAAGCACAGGCACAATTGACACTGATTTTGATAAAGAATGGACCGAACTGGTAGCAGCATCAAAAAACATTTCATCTCCCCAAAAAACAAAACCACAACTACAACATGGCTGGACGGTAATGAGTGGAAGCGGCATTTGGCAATATAATGGTGCTACCGTAGCAACAATCCTCACCTTGTATTCCAATAACAATATTTGTATAGCTGTTTTTTGCAATAGTACGTCGGCTCCTTATTTAAAAGATTATCAGTTCATGCTTGGAACGATAGATTTCGACATAAGTAAAATAAAAAAGGAAGACAATTCTACCAATACCAGCTCTCAAAACCGAACCAATCATCTTTCGGTTATAGGAACCTGGGATCAATATGTAAATGAACGAGGCACTACAGGATATTTCAGGAGTGAATATGTTATAAAAGCAGACGGCACCTATCTGTTTCTACGAAAAGATTGTTCTGCCATTGGTAATGAAATAAATTTTAATTATGAAACCGGCACCTGGAAACTCAATGGAAATCAACTCACCATTACTCCAAAACAAGGTAAAGATGAAGTATTGGAAAAGCCAGCAAACGGCCATTGGGGAACTGATTGGGGAAAATTATTGAAATCCGGCACAAGGAAATTAGAAACCACAACCTACACAATCAAATTAAGCTATGATGAATATTATAAAACCAATTACTTAAGAATCGACTTTAATAAACCTACTCAAAGGGATGGCGGCTCAGGAAGCGTTGTATTTCACAAATATGATGAACCTTACCTTACATTACCGCACAAGTTGCCAAAATAAAACCACCACATTAATTATTTATATAAGTACATAAATGACCCGCATTGATGTAAAATTTAACCTATGGCCATGAAATTTTTAATGATCGCCGTTCTTACTTGTTTTTCTATGAATGTTTTTGCCCAAAAACAAACCTTTGATATCGTTTCTTATACCCCTCCTTCGGGATGGACAGAAACAAAAGAGGATGATAAAATTTCTTACTCCAGGATAGATGGCGGAAGTTGGGCACAGATAGCGATTTACCAGCACCGCAATTGCGATGGCGATATACAGGCTGATTTTGATAAAGACTGGACCGAACTGGTTGCAGCAAATAAAACCATTTCTTCTCCCGAAAAAACAGAACCAAAAACGGCAGAAGGCTGGACAGCAATGAGCGGTAGTGGAATATGGCAATACAATAATGTGAATGTGGCAAGTATGCTCACTGTTTATTCAAATGGAAGTGTTTGTATAGCGCTGTTATGCAATACAACAGCCAAACTTTACTTAAATGATTACTCAGCATTAATTGGTTCTTTGTACCTCGACGCAGGCAATCCGACCGAAACATCAAACAATACGAATTCGCCAGATAACCCTTCAAAGGATGTAGTAACTCCGGCCGAAAATATTCAACCCAATTTGTCAATAGCTGGTTTATGGACGAATTATATTTTAGAAACCACAGGTTATTCTATAAATAATATGCCTCAATATACCTCCGGGTATTTAAGAAAAGAATATGTTTTTAACACCGATGGCACTTATACATTCCGTAATAAACAATGGCTAACCAAAGCACCAGATATCACTTTTATGTATGAGACGGGCACCTATACAGTGCAGGGCAACCAACTTATTCTTACACCCAAAAATGGGAAAGCCGGATTTTGGGGCAAGAAATCAAGCACTAAAGAATGGGGAAGCCTTAAGAAATCATCTGAATATAAACTGGAAAAAACCATTTACACTTTTGAAATTATAAATGACCCAACTTATGGTAATTCGATTGTTCTCAGGTCAACAGGCCCAACACAGAGAGACGGTGGCAAATTTAACAGCGCCAATGAGCCTTATGAGTTCAGGTATAGTTACAGAACATTAGAATCTTCAGTGGATAATCCGCCGGGCTGGAAAATTCAATAACAGTTACAATGCGATGGATATGAAAACTGCTATTTTAATAATGCTGACTTCTGTTGCAATAAATCTTTTTGCCCAAAAGCAAAGCTTCGATGTTGTTTCATATGCTGCACCAGGGAACTGGCAGCAGGTACAAAATCAATCGGGCATGCAATTATCTGCTTCTGATAAAAAAACAGGGGGTTATGCCATTGCCGTTATTACAAAATCAACAGCTTCGGATGCATCGGTTACAGAAAATTTCACTAACGATTGGGCAAGGCTTGTAAAATCCACTGTACAGGTTAATACAGAACCTGCCATGCAGGGTCCATCAACCGAAAACGGATGGAATATATTATCAGGCAATGCAAGTTATACTGATGGCAGCAGTACAGGCCTGGCTACTTTAATAACAGCAACCGGTGGCGGGCAAACTGTAAGTGTAGTATTGATGACCAACACCCAAAAATTTCAAAGCGAATTGCTTTCGTTTACTAATTCTTTGGAACTTTCTAAAATTGTTACACAAAATGAAAGCAACAAAAGTTCCGGTGCAGCCAATTCAAATACCAACCAGCTTCCCGGCATCTGGGGGCAATATATAAGTGAATCCAATACAGCAGGCTACGACTGGCGTGAATATTATTTCAATGCTAATGGAACTTATCAGTTTCTTGAAAAAAGCATCAGTTATTTATATCACAACGATATTATTTATGCGTATGAAAAAGGAAGCTACAAGCTTAATGGCAATCAACTCACCCTATCACCACAAAGTGGTACAGTGGAAAGCTGGAGCAAAGCAGGCAGTGATAAAGCAGGTAAATTACTCAAAACAGAAAAGAGAGTATTGGAAAGCACAACTTACAATATCGGGTTTCATTATTTTTCCGGAATAAAAGAAACCAACCTGGTGTTGCAATATAACAAGCAAACTTTGAGAGACGGCGCCTGGAGTACCAACAACAGTTTTAAAAATTCATGGCTGTATAAGCATCCTTTTAATCCTAACAAACCAGGCATCGAATTGCCTGCCGGAACAAAAATTGAATTTAAATATAATGCGGGGTCGTTAGGAGCAACGGAAAAAAAAGATGGAACAACAACAGCTGGCATTGTCAATTCTCCTGTTACAGGGAAAATATGGGAAGGAAGTAGCCAGGAAAAAGGCAGCTTTGGAAATACGCAATATAATACCGGTGGCTTTTTTACCATTCAATATATATTCAATCCGGATGGTACTTACCGGTTTGTAAATGTAAATGCATCTGCTTTTACAAATAGCAAGTCATTGAATTATGAAACCGGTACCTACACAATTGATGGTAACCAATTAACCATAATTCCAGTTAAGGGGGCGAATGAAGAGTGGAGTGTGACTGGCAAAACATCCAATGGAAATAGCGATGTTGTAAACAGGCAGATCATGGATACGTGGAATAAAAAAATAAAATCAACCAACAGGAAATTAGAAAAATATACCTACATATTCAGCATTGGAAAAAATGGAAACCGGACTTCATTGATATTGCAATACAGCAATGGCCATACTGAAAGGGAAGGTAATGGTAAACAAACATATCTGAATGAAACCGCAACAGAAAATTCAGTCAAACTACCTAAAGGAGTGAAATAACAAAAATGAAATTTACCTTGAAAAAGGAAGTGATAAACTTACTTGTAATCAACTCAGCCTGTCACGACAAAGCGGAACGGTAGAAAGCCGGAGCAAAGCAGGGAGTGGCAGGGCCGGAAAACTGCATACAACAACAAAGAAAACGTTGGCAACCATTACCTGCACAATAGATTTTCATTATTGCTCCGTCATACAAAAAGCCAATCTTGTGTTGCCTACAAGAAACAAACCGTAAGAGACGGCGTAGTTAGCAGTAATGGTACTTTTAAGAGCTCATGCCTCAATGGACAATCTTTCAACCCTGATAAACCGCAGATTGAATTGCCCGCAGGTACAACCATAGATTTGAACTATAAAACACTAACCCGGGTTGTACTCAAAATTGCACAAAACTAAAATTGAAAGCAAATCACAACTCCAGACTGTTCAACCAGCCTTTGTGCAATGAATAGGTCCCCCTGTAAAAACAGGGAGACTTCTTTAACCCTTAATACCAACATGAGTCTGTTGGTAGATGCAAGATAGTGAAACTAAATTCTGTTGGCACGGGAGGCTAGTTTTAAAGTCCTCAACCGGGTATTCTCAAAGGCGCCCGCAGCAAAGTGAAAGTACCCGCTGCCATTAAAGCGAACCCCACAGGCGCTGGCCCCTGTTGTTTCCCGTTCCTCCGCTGCACAACACCTACCCCTTGTTAGCGTCCCCACACACACCTGTTTAAAAAGCGCAGCAGTACAACCTGGTAGTGACTGTGTAGCCACTGCCGGCGGCAATGTTCCAGCCGGAAAAAATGAAGCTGAACCAGCGAATGGCAGCATGTTTAGACAGTAGTACCAGCGGGGTATTTGAGTCCGGCACGAACTTTATTGCTTTAAAGCAACGCCGGCTACCGGGGATGTTTGATAAAGCCCAGCTCAATGGCAGCTTCCTGTATTTTACGTACCGATTCACTTGGCTGGGCTCTTTTGGCAGCCTGCCGTAACTGATCAGCCGTTATTGCCCATTTTTTACACCAATAACGCAATTCATAGTCCTGGTGTACGTTGATCAGGTCCCTGTCGGGATGCCCTGTGTCTTTTGGATTGTCCATGATTTATTCATTTAAATAAAGAATCAGGTGGTTAAATAAACTACCCCCGCAAAAAGCAGGCAGCGGTTTGTACGCTTCCTGTGTTCCAAACATAACTGCTTTACCAGGCCATGCCATCCTTATAATAACCCAGTATCATAGTAATAATTTTTTGGTTCAATACAAGTTACCGTTTCGGGTAAGGGCGGCCCCGGTTATTTACTATGCAAAAGGATTTAATTTTCCTGGCGCCATCTTTCCGCTACTTCTGTAAAGCGGCAAAACACCCTTTGCGACCGCATATCATTGCGCAGGTAATGGATGTAACCGCCAAAGTACTGGTGATACTCGATGAACACCGTTCTGAAAAATTCCTTCACAAATGCCTCATCCATGATGCCTTGCTGCAGCCCGATGGAGATACCTTCAAAATAATTGAACAGCACAATAAAGGCAATACGGGCTTCCTGCTGCTCCCTGAACAGCCGCTTCACCGTGGCATAATTGGCCGCCGCAAAGGAAGCCCGGTGGGTATCATAAAATACTTTCAGCGCCTTAAAATGAAGGATGGTGTCTGCCTCGTGCATTTTGCAGCTACACGTAAACGTTAGTGTATCCCGGGTTACCTGGCTTTCGTGCCTGAACCTGAGCTGGTTGTGCTCATAATTGAGGATACTGTAAAAAATACCGATGATCACCGAACCGAAAGTAACGATCAAGGCTGCCCGCTGCATACCTTCTGCCGGTGATGCCAGGTAATAAACATGGGCGCCGGCTAACCCCGTTACCACCAGCGCCCCCAGTACAAATAACAGCCGGTAGTAAAACACCAGGCTCACCAGGCGGTTCACCGCTTTTTCCACGGGAGGCAGTTTGTATTTGTAACTGTTACGGGTCATACAGGTTTTTCAAAATGATTCAGGTGGCAGGATTCCAGGATTGCTTTTTTTGAACCAGCAGCATCCGGTCCACGTCGGCCGCTTCAAAATAAATGCGTCCACCAATTTTACTGTAGGCGATCAGGCCCAGCCTGCGCCAGTTGTACAGCGTACCCCGGCAGATACTGAAGAGCTTCATCACTTCAAGACTATCCATCAGTTTAAGCTGCAGTAATTGTTTGTTGATCAATGTGGGCTTTACCGGGTAACCTGTACCGGTGGCCGGTGCCGTTGAGGTATTGACAGCCCAGCCCGTTTTTTGATTGTTTTTCATTATTTCAATTTAAAAGTTCGAAATGGGGTATGGATCATCAATGCCGGTCACCTGCTATGCTGTTGGTCGGCGGCTACAAAGCTAATGCGACCTCCGGCATAGTTTTATCCGCACAAATACCAGATCTTTTAAAAAGAGGTTAGGTTTAAATGCTTAGTAACAAACACGTAGGTATCCGCCGCGTTTTACAAATAACCGCTTCAGCGCCAGGCTTATACTGATGCCTGCGGCCGGGGTACCCGGCTTTTGAGCCCAAAACCGGTTGTGCGGCTCCTTTTGGACTGTATTTCTTTTACCCTGCTTCAGTAATTGTTTTGGTTTGCTTCGGAAGCTGCAACAGCCGTTCAAAAGAAAACCAAAAGAAATCCAAAAGAAAACCAAAAGAAAACAGGAAGAAGAACAGGTGTTGCATCGCTACTTGAGGATAGTCCACACCGTTAGTAAGTGCAGCGGTATGTACAACACAGCACAAAATTGTACATACCCCCGCAAAACTGTACAACCGGAAAATAGGCTTTTTCTGCAGCCGTTTACATCACTGACAACGCTGCGGCGCAGGATCCGGCGGATGCAGCATTTTTTTTAACCGTTTTAAATCCAATTACTATGGGAAGATTCAGCAAAGGAATCCTTGGAGGATTCTCCGGTAAGGTTGGCACCGTGGTGGGCAGTACCTGGAAAGGTATCGACTACATGCGGAGTGTAGCCAAACGAACCAACTTCACACCCAGCGCTGCCCAAAAAGAGCAGCAGGCAAAATTCGGACTGGCCATCCGGTTTGCCCAATCCATGAGCGGCTTGTTCGCACTCGGCTTCCGCAACTATGCCAACAGGCAAACAGGCATCAACAGTGCGGTATCGTACATTTTAAAGAACGCTATCGGTGGCGCCTACCCCACATTCACCATTCTTTATGGCGATGTGCTGGTAAGCCGTGGCGACCTGCCGAATGTACTGGCACCCACTGCCACTGCGGCAGCAGGCAGTATGCTTACCTACACGTGGACGGATAATACCGGCGTGGGGATCGCCAAAGCCACCGACAAGGTGATCCTGGCAGCTTACTGTGCTGACACCAACCAGTGTATCTACACAACAACCGGTGCCAGCCGCAGCGCCCTCACCGATGAGCTGAACCTCGCCACTTTCAGTGGTAAGGAAGTACACACGTACATCAGCTGTATTGCGGAAGACGGCAGCAACATTGCCGGCAGTATTTATACCGGACTGGTTACAGTTTCGTAATATACGCCTTTGCGATGTTGCAACAACGCCACCCTTTTTTTGGGGTGGCGTTTGTATTACTCGCAGGTATGCTTATCCTGGTAAAAAAAATGCCGTTCCGGTTTAAATGGTCACTACTCCGTTTTTAATGGCATAGATGGCCAGTCCCACCCTGCTCTTCACTTCCAGTTTATCAAAAAGGGCTTCCCGGCAATTGTCGATGATGCGGGTGGTAAGGTTCATCTGCATGGCTATTTCCTTATAGGTCATATCTGTACTTACCAGTTTTAAAAATTCTATTTCCTTTTCGTTGAGTAAATTTTTATCCAGCCCACTCTGGCTCAGCCTGTCTTTTTTAAAAAGTGCTGCAATTTTACCGCCGGTACTGTTGGCATAGTAATAACCATGTTCCACCAGGGTTTCCAGGGCATACCGCAACTCATCAGGATGAATGTCTTTCTTTAAAAAACCACGCACTCCCTCCTGCAGCAGCCTGATCAACGCAATATCGGAATCATACATCGTAAGAATAAGAATCTTGATATCGGGATGATGTTTGCTGAGCCAGCGGGAAGTGGCATACCCATCCATTTCAGGCATGTTGAGATCGAGCAGTATAATATCCGGTATATTACCCGCCTGTATACATGCCAGTACTTCGTTGCCGTTGGAGGCAACAGCAATTACTTCAAACTGTTCAAACTGGTTCACCAGGCTGGCGAGTGCATCCCTCAATAACACATGGTCATCGGCCAGTATCAGTTTCTGCTTCGGCTGTGTTTTCATTGATTGGTATTTTTATCGTGATGCTCGTGCCCCCGGAATTACTGTCGATGGTGCAACTGCCCT
>CAYVLT010000063.1:0-18752 GCA_964452405.1 uncultured Ferruginibacter sp. | reverse complement strand
AACCGTCATCATTTTCAGCATTCGTATTCTGGTTGAGGTAAGTAATGTTTGCTGTAACCGTAAGGTTCGCACTCAGGTCAAATGATCCATTGATATTGTAGGTGTTCTTTTTCAGGTATGAAGTAGGTATCAAACCTTTCACATCCTGGTTGGTGTAGGAAACCCTGAAATTATAATTATCACCTGCTTTTGAAAAGTTAACGTTGTTGATCAACGTTACGCCGGTGTTGAAATAATCTTTGGCATTGTTTGGCTGAGGAGTGAGTTTAGCTGTTTTGAAAGAATACTCTGTTCCCGGATACCAGGCATACCAGGGAATATATTCCTGGCCCACCATCCTGGGACCCCAGCTTTCATCTTCTTCATAATCAGGGTAGTATTTACCATCCAGAGCCGCCCAGCCAGCGGGGTGAAACCCTGCGATGTAATCAAAACGCTTCATATTTCCTGTACCAGCTCCGCCATTAAAAGTACCGTTTCCACCAGCATATTCGTTCTGGTAACTGGGTAACACATATACTTTATCAAATTGCACCCCGGTGTTGAGTTCGAGTCCCATCCGGTTTTGGGCTTTTTTTGCTTTTTTAAGGTTGATCACGATCGCACCGTTCTTTCCATCAGCACCAAACAATGCAGAAGCCGCTGGCCCTTGCAGTACAGTTACGTCTTCAATATCATCCACATTGATGTCATTTGCACTGGTAACGATGGTTCCATCCACCACATACAATGCACCTGAACCAATACCCAATCCGTTTTCACCCCTTAACCTCACCGTGGTTTCTTTACCCAAAGCAGCAGAAGACTGGCTTCTTACCTGGGCACCGGCTACTTTACCGGCCAATGCATTGTTGAGGCTTGTTTGCCTGATGGTATTCAATTGCTCAGCATTCACATTCTGCACATTGGATGCGGAACTACGGGCATTTCTTTTAATTCCGAATGCACTTGTAACCACCACTTCTGTGAGCGTTCCGGTTTTTTCCATTGCGGTGTTCAGGTAGGCAAGCGTACCGCTTTTCACTTCCACTGTTTTGTAGCCCGCAGCAGAAATTTCAAGCACATCACCATCGTTGAGTTTAATGGTGTAAGCGCCATTTCCATCAGCCTGTGTACCAATTTTGGTTCCTTTAACTTTCACTGATGCAAATGGTACAGGTGTACCGTCTTTATCCGTAACCTTTCCGGACACCACCCGGCTCTGCGCAGATGCCAGTAATCCACATAGCATTAGCATGGTGAAGAGAGCTAAAATTCTTCTCATGAGTTAATTAATTGGTTTTTGTATCTGTAAAAATAGGGATAAATTCGAAATGTAAAAATTTCGTTAACTTTTACACACGGTCTTCAGCCTGTATTGACAGCAGCACAACTACATTTGCTGCATTCCTGCATCCCCTGTCCGCTAAAAATAATACTGGAACTGCAATTTCACTTCGGTTTTTTTGTTCCCATTGATCTCATCTAACCCGCTTCCTACTGTTGCTTTATCTTTATAAATGGTTTGTGCCCACCTCAGCCACACGCTGAATCGCTTGGTGAAATCATAGTTCACATTAATATAATACCTGTATCCTTTGTCGTATAAAACCGGGATTGAAAAGCTATATAACACATCGTTTTCATATGTGTACAAACGACTATCGTACCCATCGGTTTCAAAATAGAGTAGCCGAAGGTTTCCCGAATACTTTTTCATCATCGGTTTGTAGATAAGGTCAACATAGGAAAGAAACCCATTTTGCGCTCCCCCACCCTTGCGGTCGTACCATACAATCTCCTGGCGGTTGCGGAAAGTAACCTGGGAGTTGATTTTATAATTGATCTGTGTGCGGATGCTCTGTCTTGGTTTTTGCAATACAGCCGGGGTGATCCAACCGTCAGGATTGTAGTTTTTCGCTTTTGACTCTGTTCGGTAGCGGGCATAAATTTCGAGCTGCCTGTTCGGCTTATAGGTAAGTTGCGCCAGGTAGTCAACCCCGGTGGTTGGGGCATCCACCAGGTATTTGAGCCAGGGGAATTTATAGAAATCTGCATAGCCATCCAACCGCCATTGACTGTTAGGGCGGAGGCTGATACCGGCATACATGCCCTTTTCATTACTGGGGAAAGTGCTTTCGGTAAATGCGTTCGTGTACAGCGACTGGTATTGGGCATCGATATTCCGGTACAACAAACTCATGTCTACACTGGCATCCACACTTACAATGAGCCCGTTTACAAAAGCCTTATGGCCCTTATTGTCAAAAGCGGCTTCCCCAAAGAAATGGGCGTTACGGAATGTATAGCTGTAATCAACACTCTGGTTGCCGATATTGCTTCCTGACAATGCATATAAATTGTATGGATCGGCCGCCTTATTAATGGGTAACTTAAAATGATACTGAATCACATTTGCACCAATATGAAAACTATTTTTATTGTAGGCGATGTTACCACCCCATGCAAATTGTGTTTGAGCGCCTTTGTCTTCCACCTCGCTTTTTGTTCTGTGCAACCCCGAGGTTTGCAGGGAAGAAATGAAATCTTCGTTATTGAGCGTATCCGACACAAAATTAGCGTCCAGCTTCCGGTAAGATACAAAACCCGTTGCTTCAACATTCCGGTTGCCAATGGTGATGCCGACGCCGCGGTGAAAGTTGATTTCGCCGGCTGAACTGTAGAGCCTTAATACCGGCAATTGCCTTTTGATGTTGATGACGTCCGCACTTTTCTTAAAGGCCAGGCTCTGCCATTGGGTTAGGCCCTGCCCCATGTTTACTGTAAAATCGCCAATGGCCAATGATTTAATGATGCCAATATTTCGGGCAAACAGATGTGCCGAATAAAAATCAAACCCCTGCTTTTGAGAACCTTTAAAAAATTCTTCACCGGCATCTTTTTCAGCCACCACACCATATTGCAGCAGGTTTTTAAACTGGTACCGGTACCTGAAAAGATAGCGTTGCGGCGATCCGGGGTAAAAATTGGTGGTGGTGGATGTATCCACCAGGTATCCCTTAGATCTTTCCAACACCCGGGTAACTCTTCCCAGTATGGTATGTGTTCCGCCGGCAAGGCGATCGCTGAAAGAATTGATGATATCAGTACCGGCATTCACCGTAACAAACGGCCTGATCTTTTCAATGGTGGCAAGGTCTAAGCCAGGCACTGCCTGCAATTCGTACAAATCAATGAATTTGCCCAACACCCTCCGGTACGACAGTATATTCTGTATCTGCATTGGCTTTAAAAACAATAACTCTTTTAAAGTAGCCGCGTCGGCGGTGTTCAGGTTCAGCGGGGATTTAAGGAATTGCTGCATCGACTGCAAAAAAGAATCATCCTCTGTTTCATTATCCTCGTTGTTCTCCGTAACCGCCTCAAGTTGTTGCTCCACCGTGCTGGGAGGCACCTGTTGAGCAATGCCATTTTTTGACAGGAACATGCCGGAAGCGAGACAGCAGGTGAATAATATTTTTTTTGAAATGGTCATGTACCGGGGGCGCTTTTATTGGTTTATCACCGGCGAACCCGCCGCAGGAGTATTTTTTCCAAAATTTACTACGAGTAACAAGCCGGGCGAAATACCCAGTTGCGGATGATAACTTCCGCTGATATCGAGACGCAGGTTATTCCAGGCGAGTCCCACACCGGCATAGGAAACTGAATTGGCAGAGGCAATGCCCCCTCTGGCAAAAAACTGCCCGGCAAACTGGTATTGAAAGCCTGCATTCAGGTTTACCGGGTAATCCTCTTCTTTCACCAACTCAGCACTGATAAAAAATTTGTCAGATGCATCGTAACCTAATCCTGCCTTATACGTTGACGTTAGCTTTTCGTCAGATTTTGAAAAATTACCGCCAACCGGGTTGTACACATGTATACCTGCATTCAGTTTATCGGTAAGATGTACCATTGCCCCAATTTCTACATTCACCGTATTATCGCTGTTGTAGGTTGGAACCCGGTACCCGTAATAATTAAACTGAACGCCAATGTCCACTTTTTTACCAAGACTTCGACCGTAGGCAAATCCAAACTGGCTTTCATTGAAATTTTTAAAGCCCAGGTACTTTACATTCACTCCAAAATTGCCAAGAGAGCTGGGCACTGCTACCGCAGCAGTGTACAAACTTGTTTCAGTTAGTTGAAAACGCCTTTCCCCATATACCCCGGCGGAAGCATTTTTCACCTGGGCCAGCGCCGCCTGGTTATTGGAAAATGAGAATACATCATTTTGCCTGGTACTGTAGGCGCCCAGCCCGAGGTAGACAGCCGATACCGGTTGGCGAAGCGATTGGGCGGTTGATTGAACGCTGCATAAAACAAGGCCAACCAGGATGTACAAAGTAAATTTTCTCAAAGCAACAGTATTTATCTCCGGCAATATAAATATTTTATTCTCCTCTGGGGCAGGATCGGGCGGTAATTTCAACTTATCCACAGTTTTCATACGATCAGGACGGCGCATTGGTTGCATTAATCTTTTACTTTTGCAGCATGCAAATTTTAGATGGTAAAATCGTATCAAAGGCTGTCAAGGAATCCATCCGTGAAAAAACGGAGGTATTAAAAAACGAAGGAAAAAAAACGCCCCACCTGGCTGCCATCCTTGTGGGAGACAATGGCGCCAGCGAAACCTATGTTGCCAGCAAGGTTAAAAGCTGCGAGGAAGTGGGATTTAAAAGCACCCTGGTACGACTGCCTGCAGACATCGGGGAAAAAGTACTTATTGATACCATTAATAAATTAAATGAAGACGAAGATATTGATGGCATTTTGGTGCAGTTGCCGCTACCCAGGCAGATCAATGAAGAAAAAGTGATCAATGGGGTACACCCGGATAAGGATGTAGATGGTTTTCACCCGATGAGCGTGGGCAAAATGGTGCAGGGCCTGCCAACTTTTATCCCGGCAACGCCCTATGGCATTTTGATGATGCTGGAACATTACAAAATCGAAACCAAGGGTAAACATGCCGTGGTGATCGGGCGCAGCAATATTGTTGGCCGCCCCATCAGCATCTTACTTAACAGGAACAGTTACCCCGGAAATTGCACCGTAACGGTATGTCACAGTTACACACCTGATCTTAAAGAACTTTGCCAGCAGGCAGATATCATTGTAGCGGCACTGGGGAAACCTGGCTTTTTAACTGCCGACATGGTGAAAGATGGCGCAGTGGTGATTGATGTGGGCATCACAAGGGTGGCAGATGCGAGCAAAAAAAGCGGCTTCGCCATTAAAGGGGATGTTGATTTTGAGTCGGTAGCGCCCCGTTGCAGTTATATCACACCGGTACCGGGTGGCGTGGGACTGATGACCATTGCGGCCCTGCTGATGAACACCTACAATGCCTGCATTCAAAAACAGTAAACACCAATACCTATCCCACCCTTTCAAACATAAAATCGTTTTCCGAAAAAATTACAATTTGAATCAATCTCCGGCAAATACTCAGCAATCGCTTCCGGTTATGGAGCATTTTTACACCTTACAGGGTGAGGGATACCACCAAGGTAAGGCGGCGTATTTTGTGCGGTTGGGAGGTTGCGATGTAGGTTGTGTGTGGTGCGATGTAAAACAAAGTTGGGATGCGCAGGCCCACCCGGTGTTAACCGTGGAAGAGATTGTTGGGTTGATCATGAGCAATACCGGCACAGGAAAGCCGATTGTGGTGATTACCGGAGGTGAGCCTTTGATGCACCAGCTTGACGGGCTCACAAAAGTGTTACAGCAACGTGGCTATCCCACAAATATTGAAACCTCCGGCGCCCACCCCCTCAGCGGTTTTTGGGATTGGATATGCCTGTCGCCAAAAAAATTCAAAGCGCCACTGCCGGAGGTGGTGCAGCAGGCCAACGAGTTGAAAGTAGTGATCTTTAACAGCTCTGATTTTGACTGGGCCGAAAAATATGCCGCCATGGTATCGTCACGGTGCAAATTATTTTTACAACCTGAATGGGATAAAGCCGCCCTTGTGACGCCGATGATCATTGAATATATAAAGCAGCATCCAAAATGGGAACTGTCGCTGCAGATTCACAAGTACATCAACGTGCCCTGACGATCCTTTTTTAGCGAACCGTATAGTTTTTTGTTTCTACCTTCAGGCTTCAATTTCGACTATGAAAAAAGCTTCAAACGGTTGCGCCCGGGCCATGTGGCTCGTTTTGCTGTTTATCCTGTTTTTTATTGACACCAGGGCTCAATGGTACGATCCTTCCAAAGTAAATTCCAATGCGATCGACCTCAACATACAGGCCAATGAAGCTGCCCGCAGCGGCGATTATGCTACAGCTTTGATCAAGATCAACCAGGCCATTGCCATCGACGACCGGTTTGTAAATGCCTATTTGGCCAGGGCTGCTTTTTACGGTGACCTCAAAAAATACGATTCTTCCGTAATGGATTATGAAAAAAGCATAGGCCTGGATTCAGTGTACAGTGCCGTTTTCCTGATGTCGTATTCCGTTTCTTTGGCAGGCCTGGGTGAATTTGAAAAAGCATTGCGGGCACTTGAAAAGTTCAGCCAAAACAAGGGCCTGAATGAATATAGTATCCGCTCGGCCGCAGCTCACCGGAAAAATTATGAGTTTGCAATCAATTATGCAAGTTCCCACCCGGCCGGTAACTATTCATTTAAGCCGGTTAACCTTGGAGATGCGGTTAACTCCGCTTATTCAGAATATTATCCCAGCATTACCATCGACGGCAGTAAACTGATCTTTACGAGGCAGGTGGAAGGTGATGAGGATTTTTATGAATGCAGTCTGCAGGATGGACAATGGACCAAAGCGATGCCTTTACGCGGACGGGTGAACACCACCTTTAACGAGGGAGCCCAAAATATTTCACAGGATGGAGAATGGATCATTTTTACCGGCTGCAACTATCCCGGCGGCCAGGGCAGTTGCGATCTTTATATTTCCTATAAAACTCCGGTTGGATGGAGTGAACCGGAAAACCTCGGTGCCATTGTGAATACTGATTTCTGGGAATCTGCACCTGCTTTGTCGCCCGATAAAAGAGATCTCTATTTCAGCAGTAACCAGCCCGGCGGGTATGGCGGAAAAGACATCTGGGTAAGTCACCGCAACGAACGGGGACGATGGAGCCGTCCAGAAAACCTGGGCCCCACCATCAACAGCAATGCAGATGAAAGCTGCCCGTTTATATATGCCGATAACCAGACTTTGTTTTTCAACAGCAACGGGCATCCCGGCTATGGAGGCACCGATCTTTATTTTACTAAAAAGCAGGGCGACACTGCCTGGTCGGTGCCGGAAAATTTGGGTTACCCGGTTAACACGATCGATGACGAAGGATCGCTGATCGTTGCGGCCGACGGCAAAACGGCCTATTATGCAAGCGAAGGCAAAGACAGCCGGGGTGGCCTTGATCTGTACCATTTTGAGCTGAGGGAAGACATCCGTCCTCCAAAAACCCTTTGGGTGAAGGGCCAGGTTTTTGATGCCGGAACAAAAGCTGGCTTGCCCAGTTCAGTGGAACTAACGGATATCAATACCCGCCAATTGATCAGTAAAGTACAAACCGATGAATTGGGAAATTATCTCACCACGCTGCCGTTGGGAAAAGACTATGCCTTCAATGTTAATCGCAAAGGCTATCTTTTTTTCTCTGAAAATTATGACCTTGGTTCGGGCAATCCCGATTCGGTGTTCATCGCCAATATACCTTTGCAGCCAATTCATGCCGGTGCCTCTGTAGTACTGAAGAATATTTTTTTTGACACTAAAAAAACCGACCTGAAACCAGCGTCTGTTTCCGAGCTTGACCGGGTAATACAATTGATGAATGACAACCCGGGATTGAAAATTCTTATCACCGGGTACACCGATAACGTTGGTAAGCCGCAGGATAACCTTATTCTTTCCACGAACCGTGCATTGTCTGTGGTAAAGTACCTGCTGGCCAGCCGGCAAATTGCCAAAGACAGGCTGCAGTATAAAGGACTTGGGGAAACTCAACCGATCGCAGACAATATCACTGAAACCGGGAGGGCAAAAAACCGCAGGACCGAAATGACAGTAATCAGTAACTGAGCCGGGAAATTACCCCTTAAAAACCGGGATTCTTCCCCTTTTCAAAAAAGGGAGACTGCATTACCTTTCTTGAAAATTCTCCCTTAAATGACCAATGATCTCCTGTACCAGGTGGCGTTAACCCGCATACCCCATATCGGCGATGTACACGCCCGGCAACTTGTAACCGTGTATGGCGACGCCCAGGCTGTTTTCAAAGCAAGAAAAAAAGAACTGGAAACTGTTGAAGGTATTGGCAGCATTCGTGCAGCCAGCATCAAATCGTTCAACGATTTTAAAACGGCAGAAACGGAGATAACTTTCATTGAAAAATATAAGATCCAGCCTTTATTCATCACTGACAAATTGTACCCTCAACGCCTCCTGCATTGTTACGATTGCCCGGTGCTGTTATATTACCGGGGCAACACCCACCTCAACCAATCAAAAATAATCGCGATAGTTGGCACCCGTAATCACAGTGAATATGGCAAAGCGATCTGTGAAAAAATGATTGAAGACCTGCGGCAGGAAAATATAATTGTAGTTAGCGGGTTGGCTTTTGGCGTGGATACAATCGCTCACAAAGCCGCGTTGAGAAATAATGTTTCCACCATCGGGGTACTGGCTCATGGTCTTGACAGGATCTATCCTTCACAAAACAAAAGCCTGGCCAGGCAAATGCTGCTCAACGGAGGATTGCTGACAGAATTTACCAGCAACACGAATCCTGACAAGCAGAATTTCCCAAAACGCAACAGGATCGTGGCCGGCATGTGTGATGCGGTGGTGGTAATTGAAACAGGAAAAAAAGGCGGCTCACTGATCACGGCTGAACTGGGCAATAATTACAATAAAGATGTTTTTGCCATACCCGGACGCATTGGTGATTCAAAAAGCGAAGGCTGTAATTACCTTGTGAGGCACAATAAAGCTGCGTTGATCAATGGCGCAGCCGACCTGTTAGACATGATGGGATGGAACACAGTTAAGCCCCCTGTGAAAAAGCAACGTGAACTCTTTATCGAATTGTCCGAAGATGAAAAAAAGATCACGGCGCTGCTACAGGAAAATGTGCGCATTCACATTGACGAAATATATTTTAAAACAGGACTCAGCAGCAGTGCTGTTGCCGCAGCTTTGCTGATGCTGGAAATGCAGGGCCTTGTAACCTCGCTGCCGGGAAAAATTTATTCACTCACCTGAATAAAAATGATTATCGCACCAAAACCGCCGTGCCTTTGCGGGTAATAAACTCTCCTTTGTAGGTTACTCCCTGTGCCATCCATACATAGGTGGCTGGGTCTTGCGGGTTGCCCTTATAAAAACCATCCCAACCTTTGTTGAGTTCGGTGGTTTCAAATACCAGGTTACCGAGCCTGTTGTACACCCTGAAGTACTTCAAAGATTTCATGCCCAGTGCCCTTGGTCTTAATACATCATTCACACCATCCCCATTTGGAGAAAAAGCGGTGGGCACGTAAAAACTGGGGGGCAGCAGGTACACTTTTATATTTACAGAGGCTGTGCCCGAGCAGTTTTCGGGCAACTGGGTTGCAGTCAGTATGTAAGTGATATCGCTTTCAGGAGTAGCAACCGCCGTGGGAGAACCGATATCACTTATCCAGCTTGCCGGACTCCACAGGTAGGCGTCGCCGCCAGATGCGTTCATTTGAATGGCCTGGCCGATCACGATACTGGTATCACGGATGCCGGTGCTGGCCACCACCGGCTGGCGCACTCTTACCCAGGTGCTCGCCAATACCGGTTTGGGACAACCGGCCGTACCCGTAACGGCCACCGTGTATTCAACATCACTGGTAGGCTTAACCGAAATGGGGTCGCTGGACCTTACAGCATTGAGGAAGGTAACCGGCGACCAGTTATATGTACCGCCGCCCGTTGCATGCAATACAGCCGAATCGCCATAACAGATGCTTTGATCGGGATTGATCGTAACAACCGGATAGGGAACTGTTCGGATGGTTACACTGTCCCTGCTCTGGCATTTTCCAATATTGCCGATTACACGATAAGTAATAATACTGTCCAGCGGCGTTGCCAGCGGACTTTTATCTGTGGTACTGTTAAGATAGGTGGCTGGCGACCATTGATAACTAACGGCATCGCTCATCGTTCGTAAATGAAAGGTATCTGTACGGCAGATCGTTGTGTCATTTCCTGCATCGATCGTTACAAATAACTTTACATCAATGTTGATGGAGTCTTTGTTCACACAACCAAAAGCATCTGTTAAAGTGGTGTAATAAATGGTGGGCACATCCGGGCTCACCAGCGGGCTGGCAGCCGTGAGGTTGTTGATCATATAATTAGGCGTCCACACGTAACTGTTAGCAGGGTTAGTGATCAGTTTCAAAGTATCGATTGAACAGATCACGGTATCATCCGTAAGGTTTGCTTCCGGCAGGTCTCTTACCAGTACGGTTACAGAATCAGGCTTTGTTTTAGTACACCCAGCCACTCCCACAAATACCTTATACGTAGTGGTTAGTACGGGTGCAGCCACCGGGTTGGCGATATTCGGATTACTCAATCCTGTGGCCGGAGTCCATTGATAAGTGTTTCCACCACTGGCCTGCAACTGGGCGCTTCCCTGGCCTTTGCAGATATAAGTATCCGGGCCTGCTTCCGGCGAGGCGAGCGGTTTCACCACGATATCCTGTACAGCAGTTGCCGTGCAACTCCGTCCCCATCTGGTGATCACCTGGAAACTGGTATTACCTGCCGGGAATGCCTTTGTAACCTTGAGTGCGGGGTCTGATACTGCAGCCAACGGCGTCCACTGGTAGCTGAGGTTACTGGTATAATTGCTGTTAGCCGTAAGCGTAATGGTATCTTCTGCACAGATGGTTGTGGCAGAAGCCTGAATGCTGGTGGAAAGATTGTTGAGCGGATTTACTTTCACCGAATCAGTACTCACACAACCGTTGTCATTCAGCCGAACATAATAAGTGGCTGGCCCGGTTGGAAAAACTGTTGGCGTTGCGCTGTTTGCATTCAGGATATTCGTAGCCGGTAGCCAGGAGAAGGTACCAGCACCGGAAGCCGATAGTGTAACAGAATCCAGGTAACAATAAGATGTATCTTTTGGCAATACGCTCAGCAGGGGATTGTCTTTTATCACCACTTCCCTGGTGGTGGAATCTGTGCAACCAAAAGTATTGCTCACCACCAGCTTTACGGTATAACTACCGGGGTTGCCATAGGTAAACGTCGGGTTTTTGATCCTGCTTGTATCTCCCGTTACTCCCGGCACACCAAAATCCCAGCGCCAGTTGGTTACGGTGCCATAATTCGTTCTTGTTTGATCAACAAACTGAACCGGTACATTTTTACAATACGGCGGATCTACGTTAAACCCTGGAAAGAAACCCGGGTATACCCTCACCACCGTGGTGGCTGTATCCACACAACCGGTTCCTCGGTTAACGATCAACGTTAGCGTAAACACGCCTGTATCGGGATAGGTAAAAGTTGGATTGGCCAGGTTGGAAGTGTCGTTGCGGAGGTTGGGTACACCAAAGTCCCAGAACCAGGTGCTCACGCCATTATTGGAACCCGCATTAAAGAAATCTCTTGTAAACCCATCACAGGTTCGGTTATCAGGATCCAGCTGCGCTTTGGGGATCACGCAGTTTTCCACTTTCATTATAAAGTCTTTCTGGTGCTCAGCAATCACCACCCCGCTCCGCCATTCGCGGATGATCACATTTACCACGTATTTACCAGGCGTGGAAGGTGCAATACCGGTGATAACACCAGTGGCGGGATCAATCGTGGCAGCGTTGCCCAGTGGTGCTGTACCCGTGTAGCCTGCCGAATAATTTACCGGGCCATACAATGGATTATCGGGACCCACTGCGTCCTGTGTGGCTGTAAAGGATCCGCCGTTATAGGCTGAAGAAAACTGGTAAGATAAGGAATCTCCATCCGGGTCAATGGCTGTGAATTCGAGCCTGAAAGGACTTCCGTAACAAACCAGTGAGGTATCTTTTAAATTAACGATTGCATTTGAATTGTGACCCGAAGGCAACCTGGTGGTGCCCGGCAAAACTGTTTCGTAAGTGGCGCCCGGCACCCCGCTCAGCGTGCTTGCATCAGACCGAACATTCAACGTGCCTGCTCGGCAACAGGTTTGATAGGCCAGCCGGTAACCATCTGCAGTGTTAGAAAGTTGAACCTCTGAAGAATAGGTATTTACCTTGTAACAAACAGGTGGCCTTGTATTGAGGCAGGGAGGATAGGTGGTTAGATTGATCTGCGGCTCTGAAGTGAGTGGCATTGTAATATTCTGAACCTTATCATAGGGAACTTTATTGGTAAAAATGCCGATGACAACCGAGGTGGGCGGACAGGCAACCGAAGATCCATTGCCGCAGCTTTGCCCGCATTCGGTGAACAACCGCAAGGTAACCCGGTAGCGGCTTGTATTGGCTGTTGTTCCTGCCCCGAGGTACGTGTAATAGATTTCTCCACCTACAATGTGTGATGCGAGCACAGCATTGAAGGACAGTAATAAAAAACTAATTACTGCTAAAAATTTCTTCATCATTATAAAGATAAAGAGAATTAGACGAAGATTATGCCGTAAAGGATGCCCTGGAAGTATGTATCGTTAAAATAAGCGGATGTGGCGACAGAATGGATGCTCCAACTGCTCAGGCCTGCCCGGATAAAAAGCGCTTCAAAGCCTCATTGGCTTTTCCAGTTTCTTCCCACATACCCATGTGTGCACTGTTGCGAAGGATGTAAACATGGCTTTCGGCCGCCAGGTAACATTGCTGCATACTGCTGTTAAACGGCACCGCTGTATCGTGCTCGCCCACCAAAAAAAGTACCGGTACTTTAATTTGCTTCAGTACTCCTGTGCGGTCGGGCCTTGCCATCATGGCCTCATAATATTGTACCAATGCATCGGCTGTAAATTTTTTCCCGGCTTCTATCAACGCCTCCACCTGCAGCGGGTGTTGTTCTTTAAACCAACTGGTAAATAAGCCGGGCACGGCCGTTTTAAGAAATGCTTCTGTACCATTTTGGCGGATGAAGGCGATCGCTTTTCGACGTGTTTCTTTTTTTTCGGTGGAATCGGCAAACGCGGATGAATGAAACATGCCCAGGGAGCAAAGGGATTGCGGGTATTTTTCGGCGAATGCCATCGCGATATAACCGCCCATTGAATGTCCGATTAACGCCAAAGATGGATTTGCGGTGCCTTCAATGTCCCAGAGTTCTTTCATTACAGCAGCATAAGTGTCTATATCTGCGCCGGGTATCCATTCAGAATCACCGCTGCCGGGTATATCGGGAACGATTAAACGAAAATGATCTTTGAGTGCGTTTACCTGGAGGTGCCATACAGAACTATCTTCTCCAAACCCATGAAGTAACATCACAGGAGCTCCTTCACCGTACAACCTGTAGCTGATCTTTTTTCCCTGCGTGTTGAATGTTTTTTGTTGCATAGGCTGCAATTTTAAATGGCATTGTATTTTCGGATGCTGCGGTATAATAACAACAAACAAACTGCCAACAGTGAATTGTTCAATTGTTGCGGCAGAAAAATCCAGGCCGCCATTGTGATGAAAAACCCTGCCATCGTAAATAGAAGATAGGTTTTAAGCCAACGTTTCCTGCTGTTGATAAAAAAGGCAGCTATGGCATGGGTGGGCCAGGCCCAGATAAGATTGTAGTTGTTTTTACACATACTGTGATCTGTTCCGAACCACATGAACAATAACAAAATGCCAATAGCGCCGGTCACAAAAAACAGCAACCCGTCGAAGCCATATAAAAAAGCAGCAGCCATTTTATTTTTTGACCAATCAAGCAGCGCCACCAGTAACAACAATGCGCTGAAAAAAATCACGGGGTTAAACCACGAAGGCTGCACGGCCGGTTTATCAAAAGCATATAATTCTGATTTTGAAAGAACGAGGTGGTTATCATGGTTACTGCTGTCGAGCGCTTTCATCAGGTTGTCCGGCAAAAACTGGGACTGGGAAATGTTCATCACAGCATCAGTGGGTTCGCCCAGCAAAATATCGATTCCGAGTTTACTCCATTCTTTATCGTTGCGGTCGAGGTAAGCATGGATACTGTTGCGGAAGGTGGTGCCAGGCGGTACAATGGCTTCAAAGTAGGGCTTGTTGCGCTTGTGTTGAACAATAATATCCCGTAACCTCGTAGTGCAGTTATCAAAAAGAAAATCGTATTTGTAATACTTGTTTTCTTCTTTGATATTGTTGAGCAGGTATGCACGCAGGGCTTCTTTTTCAGCACCGGTAAAATTTAATACCTGTTCTGTAATCCCCCTGCCGGTGGTTTGGTACTCCAGCTTAAACTCGTTGAAATAGGCAGTGGATACAAAGTAAAGCAGCTTGCCCCGGATAAAGGAAGTATAGAAATGAGGATCATCAAAATTGAAAGTGCCGTAATTGAATACAATATCCTGTACCGCTCCGTTTACTGTAACGGTACTATCGGTGATCCGCAGGGCGCTGTGCCCGAAAGTGGAATACAATTCATCACCAGGTGTACAGGTTAATAAGCTTATGCGTAAATGGGATGAATCCTGTGCATCGGTGATAACCGGCAGCAACATTACCCAACAAAACAGGCTAAGTTGCCGTAATTTTTTTCTCATGTGATGGTTTGTTTTTCACCGGAGCAACAACCGGTAAACCTTATGCCTGCTGCATGATGAGCATGGGCACAAGTGAGTGACACAACGATGCCGGGTAATGGGCTGCTGCTGGTACCAAAATCCCTGTTGTTTCAATTCCCTCTGTTGCAGCCCCTGTTTTTTTGCCGGTTGCCGGCCCGCGTTAACGGCTGTAGTTCGGCGCTTCCTTGGTAATGGCGATGTCGTGGGCATGACTTTCACGCATACCCGCATTGGTGATCTTTACAAAAGTGGCCTGCTGTAAAGCTTTAATGGTAAGCGCACCACAGTAACCCATACCCGCTCTTAGGCCGCCGGTGTATTGATGCACCACTTCCTTCAGTGGTCCTTTAAAAGCCACCCTTCCTTCAATTCCTTCCGGTACAAATTTTTTGATATCATCCTCCGGATCCTGGAAGTAACGGTCGCTGCTGCCTTGTGCCATAGCACCCAACGAACCCATGCCGCGGTATTGTTTAAAGCGCCTGCCTTCGTAAATGATGGTTTCGCCGGGACTTTCCTCTGTTCCTGCAAAAACATTTCCCATCATCACGCAACTGGCGCCGGCCGCCAATGCTTTCACCATATCACCCGTATAACGGATACCGCCATCGCTGATGATACCCACTTTGCGGTTTTTTAAAGCCGCAGCCGCTTCCATTACGGCGGTGATCTGCGGAACGCCGGTACCTGCCACGATACGGGTGGTACAGATAGAACCCGGGCCTATCCCCACTTTAACAGCATCTGCACCTGCATCAGCCAGGGCAATGGCGCCAGCCGCTGTGCCAACATTGCCCGCAATCACCTGCAAACCTTTCACTGACTTTTTAATGGCCTTCAGGGCATCCATCACCCCTTTGGTGTGGCCATGAGCACTATCGAGGCAGATAACATCCACGCCCGCTGCATGCAATGCTTTTACCCTGTCGAGCGTATCTTTTGTAATGCCCACTCCTGCTCCCACCAGCAGGCGGCCAAAGGAATCTTTCACGGCATGTGGGTAGCTTTTTAATTTGAGGATATCCCCAAACGTTACCAGGCCAATCAGCACACCTGCCTTGTTCACCACCGGTAGTTTCTCAATCTTATTTTTTTTGAAGATCAGTTCTGCTTTTTTAAGGTTGGTGCCTTCGGGTGCCGTGATCAGGTTATCCTTTGTCATCACGGTGCTTACCTTATCCTGGTAATGTGTTTCAAAACGAAGGTCACGGTTGGTGAGAATGCCCACCAATTTATGACCGGCATCCACGATGGGAATTCCCCCGATCCTGTTCTCTTTCATCAGCCTAACGGCTTCCCCGATGCTGGCATCAGGACTAAGTGTTACCGGGTCGAGTATCAGGCCGTTCTCGCTGCGTTTTACCTTCTTTACCTGGTCGGCCTGCTTTTCGATACTCATGTTTTTATGGAGAATACCGAGTCCGCCTTCCCTCGCCAGTGCGATGGCCAGCGAAGCTTCTGTTACTGTGTCCATAGCGGCGCTCAGCATCGGCACATTCAATTGTATGCTGGGGGTAAGTTGTGCCCGGATGTCAACATCACGTGGCAATACCTGTGAATAGGCCGGCATCAGCAGCACATCATCAAATGTTAAACCTTCGCCGAAAAACCTGTTGGATTTGTTAATGGAGGGAGACTTTTTTATTGTTGCCATGTGCAAAGGTAATTAACCACCCTAATTAAAAAAGGGGCAGCAAAAATTATTTCTCCATTCCTGCATTAAACCTTTAACGAGCTATTAAATCACAGGGTACGTACATTTACTGATATAAATTCAAATCAGATGAAGAAAGCGATTGCCTTCATTGTTTTTTTTGCTGGCACCGGCCTTCTGCTGCTCTCATTCAGTCCGCCCAAAAACCCTGCCTTTAAGATGCCCTGGAAGGCAGCAGGGTTAACGGAACGGGAAGCTGCTGCCCATTTGCTCAGCCGGTTTACGTTTGGTGCACGACCGGGGGATATTGATGAGGTGGTACAAGAGGGATTGGAAAACTGGTTCACGTTGCAATTGAATGGCCAACTGAATGATGATGACCTGCAGCAGCGCCTGA
The DNA here is from genome assembly GCA_964452405.1 of uncultured Ferruginibacter sp. Classification (GTDB taxonomy): domain Bacteria; phylum Bacteroidota; class Bacteroidia; order Chitinophagales; family Chitinophagaceae; genus Ferruginibacter. Next base: position 1,989 of record CAYVLT010000063.1, on the reverse strand, counting down.
AAGAATACGATGCACTCCACATGAGCAACCAGCAGGCGCTGGATGCTTTTCCGCGGGCTGCCAAGGTATTGAAAGAAGCTACCAGCGAGGGCGTTATTAAAAAAGACTCGATAGATCAATCAAACAAGGCATCTTACAAAGCGCCGTTGCAGGAATACATGAATGAAAAGGGGTACCGCAACCCGCGTGAATTATACAGGCAGTTTGCCTGCCAGAAAATACTAACAGCGGCATACAGCAATAACCAGTTACAACAGGTGTTGACAGATTTCTGGTTCAACCATTTTAATGTTTCCATTACCAAAAACGATTGCGCCCAATTTATCCCGGCTTACGAGCGGGATGTGATCAGGCCCAATGCCAGCGGGAAATTTTACAATTTATTAATTGCTACTGCACAGTCACCTGCCATGCTGCTGTACCTGGATAATTTCAACAGCGCGGGCATGAACAGTGTTTCTGCAGAACAACAGCAAAAACAGCAGCAGCGCATTGAGCAGTTAACAAAGGAATTGATGGAGGATGCGGCTGATGGTGAAAAAAAGCAATTGCTGGAACAAATGAAGAACCGGAAGAAAAACCTGGGTCTGAATGAAAACTATGCAAGGGAAGTGATGGAACTGCACACCCTGGGCGTGGACGGAGGATACACACAAAACGATGTTACCGAAGCCGCCCGGGTATTAACGGGCTGGACGGTTTACCCGCTGGACGGGTTGGGCCCGTCAAAATTCGCCCGCAAACTGATAGATAAATTCGGAGAAGATAACCTGGTGAAAAGAGGCTATGTGCATAACGGCGATTTTTTCTTCGCCCTGAACCGGCATGATGATAAAGAGAAAACAGTACTGGGCAAAACATTTACTGCCGGGGGCGGCTACGATGAAGGAGTGCAGTTACTTATGTTGCTTGCGCATCATCCTTCCACCGCGGCCTTTATCTCTAAAAAAATCGCCACCCGTTTTGTAAGTGATGCTGCGCCCCGGTCGCTGGTGGATAAAATGGCTGCCTCGTTTATAAAAAATGATGGCGACATCAAACAGGTGCTGATAACAATGGTTTCGTCGCCGGAGTTCTGGGCACGGGAGGCGTTGAGAGAAAAAACAAAATCGCCGTTTGAGCTGGTCATAAGTACCATTCGTGGGCTGAATGCCGGGATAGAACAGCCTTTCCTGTTGTACCAATGGGTATCCAAGATGGGGCAGCAGTTGTATTATTACCAGGCACCTACCGGCTTCCCGGATAAAGGACAATACTGGATCAATACAGGGTCCCTGCTTAACCGGATGAAATTCGGGTTGGCATTTGCTGCGCAAAAAATACCCGGCGTGAGCTTTAACCTGGCGGCGCTTAACCATAACCGCGAACCAGAAAGCGCCATGGCGGCGCTGGTAACCTATAGTAACATCCTGATGCCGGAAAGAAACCTCGATGCCAGCATCAAGCGGTTGGAACCGATGATCAATGATCCGTCGCTGTTGCAGAAAGTGGATGCAGCCGCGGAAAAAAACACCGGTATTAACAACAGGAGTGACAATGGCAACAATGATGAGATGATGGAAACTGCCGGTGTAAAAAAAATGAATGAACGTCGCCGGGAACCGATGAATAAAAAAGATAGCGGGAAGGAGATTTCTCCGAAAGAAGGCAATAATACCATGCTGGCGCAGGTGGTGGGTGTGATCATCGGGTCGCCTGAATTTCAGCGACGGTAAATCGCCGGCCGGCACAAAAGCTACGGCTTTCGGAAAACAAATTCGTGTATGGAATACCGGTAATAACCGGAAATAAAAAAACAATTTATGTCGTCTCGCAAAGCATTTTTAAAACAAGCCGGCCTCGCCCTGTTTAGCATCGGTGTGGGCGGGGTGCCCACCTTTATTGCACGTGCTGCCGCCAGCGATAAATTGCGCATGCCTTACAAAAAGAAGAAAATACTGGTTTTTATTTTCCAGCGGGGCGCAATGGATGGGTTGATGGCGGTAACAC
>CAYVLT010000062.1:0-18904 GCA_964452405.1 uncultured Ferruginibacter sp. | reverse complement strand
CAGCAATTTCACTTCTTCAAAATTACCTTTATCGATCTCCTGCCTCATTTCGGCGATCAGCTCACTGTTGACCTCTGAAAAATTATTCACGAAATTCAGCGGGTTCTGAATTTCATGTGCGATGCCTGCAGTGAGTTCACCCAACGATGCCATTTTTTCTGACTGCACCAATTGCTTTTGGGTTGCCTGTAGTTCGGAGAGCGTTTGTTCCAGGGCTTCTTTTTGCTTTCTTAATTCTGCAGTGCGTTCTGCCACCAGGCCTTCCAACTCTACTTTTCTTACCGCGATGGCACGGTTCATCTCGTCTTCCTTTTGTCGTTTGAGGCGTTCCTTTTCTGCCTGCTTCAACTGCCGGTCCTGCGTTACCAACAATACACACAACCATATAAAGGCAAAGCCTAAAGCATAGTCAAAAATACTTCCCCATTTTTCCGCGTACGCTGAGCTGATCAGTTGCGTAAGGTCAACCAGGATTGACACCAGTATAAAAGGAATAAATGCCACCAACGTCATTTTAAGTGGCTTAAGCGGGGGCTGCTTCAGCGTGTACACTACCAGCAACACTGCAAACAGGTTCCATATCCATTGGGTATAATCACCGATCCTGAAATTGAGATCCACAATAAACAATGCAATGCAAAGAAATAAAGCCCACCTGAATACCTTTTCCAATTCCGCCAATGCGTGCTGGCGGCAGTACTTCCGCAGTTTTTGTGTGAGTATCATCACAACAACAAATGATCCTATGGTTACCGGCATGGTTATGGAGAACGATTTTGGCTTACAATATACTCATAAAGGCTGAACCAAAACCGGCTGGCAGCGATGGAACAACACCCGGATCCATGAACACTTGCACCAGGATGAGAACAGCCGGGCTAAAGATCCTAAAACGTCACTCCTGTTTGGACTCGCCGGGTTTCAACACAGCAGCGCCGGTTGCATCCGTATTGAATACATTACCAGGTGTAATTAATTTTTTAGAGACGAAATAAACAACTGACACAAACAACAGGAATAGTATTGTTGCAATGATCTCCGCCGGTTTCAGGTGACAGAGCAGCCAACAGATGGTGCCGATTGCAATCAGCGGAAATAACAATCCGCCCGGCATACGAAAGCTATTTTCTGACGGGAGATTTTTATCAGTCCGCAGCTTGACTGTAGCCAGTACCACAGCAAGGTAGATCAGTAAGATGGAAGCGGTGGCCAATATGGCCAGTTGCTCAAAACCACCTGCCGGGCTGATAACAGCTATCAGTACCGCATATACGATAATTGACCAGGTGGGTGTGCAATACCTCGGGTGTGATTTTCCGAGGAAGGCGGGAAACAACCCATCTTTCGCGCCGGCAAACAAAAGTCGCGGACCGTTTAAAATATCTGCAAAAACGGTCCCGAAACATGATAATGCAGCAGTGAATAACAATAACTTGCCGCCCGCCGGCCCCATAATTTTAGTTGCTGCGGCCGACAAAGGCGCTTTTTGAGCAGCTTCCATTTCTGTTCCCAGAATTCCCTGGGTTACATATTGGATGAGGAGGTAAAACAAAACAATAAATAGTCCACCGATCAGGATACCCCTGGGCACTGTTCTTTGTGGATTCTTTATCTCACCGCTTGAATTCAGCGCTGATTCAAACCCGGGAAAAGCAAAAAAAAGTACCAGCATCACGGCGCCAAAACTGCTAAGAGCCGGAACTTTATCAAAATGAAATGCACTGGTTTGTACCTGCGGAAAACCTAAAATGATGATGCCGAAAAGCGGCAGCAGTTTAAGTACGGTAACGAGTTTAATAAAGAGGATACCCTGCCTTGCACCAATAATATTTACCAGCATCATAAAACTGATGGAAGTAAATATCAGCGCTACCCGCACCCACCCGGTTGAAAATACCGGGAACAGGCTGCCAAGTGAATCAGCAAAAAGGTTAATGATCGCGGCGTCGCTTAATATACTCCATGCTACCGTAAACAACCAGTTGATCACATAAGCGGGAAACTCACCAAAGGCTGCTTTTACGTAGGCATAGGTACCCCCGTTTGTTGTGATGCGGCTACCGGTTTCAGCATAACACAGCATAATGGAGGCCATCATGAGCCCACCAAGCAGGTAGCCAAAAATTGCATAGCCACCAAGCTGCAGGCCCACTACCGCCGGCACCGCAAAGATTGCAGAACCCACCACATAGTTTACGATACATAAGCCCAAACCCCACACACCGATTACCCGCTTCAATTCACCATTCGGTTGATTGTTGGTCATGTGTTGGGTTTTGTTTACAAGTTAGCATCAAAAATTTAACCTTTAACAGGTATGGTTATTTTAAAATGATCTGCCGGGCCAAATTGAAATACCATTATTAATGGCAGCTTCTATGGCGATTTGTTATTTATGCCTCCATGCCTATTTCGATCAATTGGTTTTGAAGCGGTAATTCGTACAGTTCGTTGGCTTTTTAAAAAAGGAGCCAGTCCTTATTCAGGACCGGCTCCTGGCTACAAATTAGAAAATCCGGAACGATTTTTATAAACTGTTTCCCTGTATTTACCGGAGTAAATACCAATAGTAACAGCGGTTGTAGTACTCTTATTTCTTGTATCTCCTGGATTTTTTCTCACAGGCAGCCGGGGCCGACCACCTTCACCAGCAATTCATAGTATAAAATGAAGCTGCTTCCAGGATGCACAAGATAAAGTCTGGCTTCAAAACCATTCCTGTACAAACACGACAAAATTCACAGCTCCGCTTTCAGGTATCCTGCAACAGGTAGTTGATAAAATCGATATCCAGGTTTACCAGGCCAGTTGGTTTAATGTTGAGGTAGCGTTCAAAATACCGGGTGAGGTGTGACTGATCGTAATAGCCGTTCTGTTCACAAAGCGTGTTCCAGGTAACACCGGGATTTTGATTGATGAAATTGACCAGGAATTTAAACCGGTAAATTTTTGCGTATTCTTTCGGACTTAATCCTACATAAATTTTAAAATGACGCTCCAGGCTACGTGATGTGATAAAGCAGGTTTGTTCTATTTCCCTGATACTGATATTTCCTTTGCTGTTATGAATCTGTTCGAGGGCATTTTTCACTTTGGGTGCAATTTCAAAAACGGGCAACTGCGACAAAAAGAATTCATTTAGCACATCAATCATCTGGCGATGATCTGCTGCCTGGTGAAGGCTTTTGATCAACAGGTCAGCTTCTTCTTTACCAATCAAATCCTGCAGTGGCATGGTTGTATTGGTCAATAAAGCCATGTTGATACCAAACAATTGATGCAGACCAAACGGATGGATGAACACCATCAATACCCGGTTTTTACCAATCGTATCTCCAATCATTGGTGCGGTAACCTGGCCGGTTAAGCAATATTTTCCTTTCATAAAAAGTTGCCCGTTCAGTTGTGCATTGATCTCCTGGTCCAGGCAAATGATGATGCCACAAAAACCCAGCGGGGGCGACACATAATGTTCATTGTAACCCCCCGGCACATTCAATATGCCGTAAAACGCAATGTAAGGTGCAAGCACTTCGGGTGGATTGAAATGATCGGGAACCATGTGTTTTTATTTTATAAAAATGGGATTTGATGCTGGTAACTATCCAAACAACTTGAAATGCAGGTGAAGAACAACTCACCAGTAAATTCCAATAACCAAAGCAAGCATACAAAGAATGCTTAACATGATGAGCAATGGCATCACAAACCTGAGCCAGGTTTTTAAACTGATGTTCACCATCGCCAGCGAAGGCAATACCAGGCCGGTAGGCGCCAAAAAACTCATGATACACATGCCATACATGTACGAATTCACAATTTCCCTGCCGGGGATATTTACAATGATGGCCAGTGCCCCGATTATTGGCATCGTTAAAACCGCCATGCCGGATGAGGATTGAATGAACAAAGAGAAAAGAAAATAAAAAGCCAGCAGCAAAAGGATAAACAAAGCAGGCGGCATGCCGTTCACAATTTTGGTAGCTGTAAAAAGGATCGAATCACTGATATGGCCTTCATTCAACACTATGGTAACACCCCTGGCCACACCAATGATAAACGCCACTGATAGCAGGCTTTGGGCTCCTTTGATAAACTCTTCAATGAAAATTTTTTCATTCATCCGTGTTATGACAGCGATCAGGATGGATGCTCCTAAAAACAAGGCCGACATTTCCAGTGTCCACCAGTCTAAAAAAACGACACCACAAATCATCATTAAAAAAGTAGCGATATATATAAATATCAGCAGGTTTGCCTTGAGCCCGGGTGATGGCGGCGCTTCATTGTTTGCGGTTATTTCCATGGGAGGATTCACAATGCCATCGATCCTGGCCACTAACGATGCAGAAGGATCTTTCCTGGTTTTGGCAGCGTACCGCAACACATACCAGGTGGTGATTGCGGTGGCAATTGCCCACACCAACAAGCGCTCCCCCAATCCATCCATCCAGTTTATACCCGCCGCATTGGATGCAATGATCGTGGAAAAGGGATTGGAAAATGCTGCAATACAACCTACAGAGGTTCCTCCAAAAATCACTGCCAACGGAATCAGCAGGTCATACCCCGCGGCAAGAAACAAGGGTACAAGTATCGGGTAAAAAACCAGGGCTTCTTCAGCCATTCCATAGGAGCCCGCCAAAAATGAAAAGATAATGGTGAGCATACCAATCAGCCATTGTTCCCTGCCTTTCATACGGTAACCCAGCGAGGCTATGCCTTTTACCATGGCCCCCGTTTCATTAAAAACAAACATAAACCCACCTATAACGAGTACGAATAAAATGATGTCGATACTATCAATGATGCCTTTTACAGGCGCCTGCAACACGCTGATAAATCCCTGCCCATTCCTGTGAAGTTTACTGAATGTTCCGGGCACCGACACCGGCTTACGGATATCACCATTTACGAATTTTTGCAGGGGTATATGAATGTTTAAACTATCGAGCGTATGTTGTGTGAGTGGCAGTGTTGTTTCAGCCGCATCGGAAACCATAGTGAAACTTTTCCCGTTAACCGATAGTTTACTGTATTGCCCGGCTGGCAAAACCCAGGTACATACCGCCGCAATAATGATCACAATCATTAAGATGGATATCGGACCGGGGAGGTTTTTTTTTCCTGTCATGGTTTCGGTTTTAAAGATGCTCAAGGAATTGGATCCTGTTAATGTTTGGGGTTTCCGTTACTGTAAGTACGGCTACACAACCATTCCTTCCTGGTTGCAATGCCGTATTGAATCGAAATGATTAAAGATAACTCAACCATTTTTTTTCAGGATGGCTTGTTTTATACCTGTCGTACCATTTACACAGCGGGTACAGGGATGCCACCACGCAACTCCAGATGAAATATACAATTCCCAGGCTGAAGCCCTCACCCGGTGCTAAAAATTTCCACGGGGAGCCGGGTATTCCCTTAAGCCCTTCGGCAAGTGTATGTCCCCTCGACAGGTACAGGCAGATATTGATTACCGTGAGTAAATAGAAATGTATGATGTAGTAAAACATAGGTACACGGCCATACACAATAAATATCCTGGCCAGCCGGCTGCCGGTGTTCTTTACCGTTCCAAGAAAGATGAGCGCCACCCCAATGGTAACACACATGTATAATAGAGAAGGCGGGTATTTCTGCACGTTGATAAATGATAAAACGGTATACAGGAAGTTCTTTTGTGTGGACCAATGAAGCGGATCACCATACAAATTTGTAAACCGGAGCAGGATAAAAAACACCAGCAGTGCCGAACCAAGCCGCACCAGCACTTTGTTTCGCCGGGTACCTTCATATACTGTAAATATTTTACCGCAACAATATCCTAACAACATCAAACCTGTCCACGAAAGGAAAGGATAGAATATGAAAAGCTTTCGTCCATTCCATAAATCATAGTCGCCCTGTTTGTGCATTAGTTTCCACCAAAGCGGGTAAGCGCCCTCGTGAGTGGCTTCGGCAAAATCTATAAGATTGTGTCCGGCAACAATCACGATGCCGGATATTAATATCACGTTAAACGGCAGCCAGATCATCAGGCCAAGGATGGCCATACTGATTCCGATGGCCCATAATGTCTGGATGATAAAGTAATGGAAAAAAATATCACCTGATGTCCCCAGGGTAATTACAAAAAGATCTACCAATATCAGCCATAGTCCCCGCGTGATCAAAAACCGGCTGAGTTCCTTTTTTGTCTTGCGGCCACTTTGCAACCAGGCGGATACACCCGAAAGAAATAAAAATATAGGCGCACAAAAATGGGTGATCCACCGCGTGAAAAAGAGAAATGGAGTGGTGGTGGCCAGGTTAAGCGGATCGTCGAGGTTTGCCAGCCTGTGAAAAAAATCCCGGCTGTGATCCAGCGCCATGATGATCATAATGATACCACGAAGCAGATCGATCGACTGAATGCGTTGTTTTGTTGCTCCTTTCATTTTATTGCTTGCTTATTGAGTTTTATTGTTGTTGCCTCCAATGCACCCGCCTGCTTATTTCAAAGACTGTTGTTTCAGTTCCGGTTCCCGATGGTGCACCCAACCTGTATGGTTTACCAACACTGCATGGTATTGCAGGCAATTTGTTTTCATGAGAAAGGTATTTGCCGGAAATTAAATTACAATATATGCCAATTGTATTACAGCTATCGGCGTGGTAACCTGCGGCAACTAATCAGCGGGACTGTATCACCGAGAGCAGGCTGTCTTCCTGCCCGGCTTTTAAGCGTATCACACTATCCATTTTATCGTTGGGAATGGTGGTTGATAAAATATACTGCGCAATTTTCCAGTCGCCATCCTGCTTTACAAGTACCCCGGATCCACGGCACAATTTCATCTGGGTTTTCAACAATTCGTCAAACCAGGCCGTAGTGCCTGTTTCATTAAAATAGATATGCCGCTCAATTGAGGTGAAACTCCAGGCTTTGCCCCGATCGAAATAAGGCTTTGCATAATTCATAAACTCCTGTTTGTTCCAACGCTCTGTTGCATCGGTACCCGTAAAAATTGCACCTGGTGTAAAAAAATTAAAGTAAGCATCAAAGCTGGCACTCGCAGCAGCCCTGTTAAAAGAGTCCAGCAGTAATGCTATTTCCTTGTTGCCAGGCTGCCTGGTATTGCCCGCGTTTTGTTTGCAGGCAGGCAAAGCGACGAATAGGTAAGTACAAACTACGATGACCAGTGTAAGCCGTGTGGAAATTTGTTTTGGTAACATTTTTATCGGGGTGTTTGATGGTTTGCCTGTTTTGAAATACTCAACACATTTGTGTACACAAGCTTTTGTATTCACATGATAACTTTACGATCCATAGCGGTTCCGCCGGAGATGGATGCATGCGATCAACTAAAACCGTCTCAATTTTTTTCATTCATTGTTTCAGACGGTCATTTAAAATCGTTACTACCCAATAACAGATTGCGCCACCGGTACATCCATTTCTTTTTCCCATTTTGCTATCACCACCGTAGCAACAGCATTCCCGATTATATTGGTGAGCGCCCTTCCCTCGCTCATGAACCGATCTATGCCTAAGATAAGCGCAATGGCCTCTACAGGTATGTGCCCAGCTGCGGGTAAGGTTGCGGCCAGTGTAATAAAACCACTGCCGGTAACGCCTGCAGCTCCCTTGGAAGTGAGCAACAGTACAGTTAGCAGCGCTACCTGGTGAGCCAGGTCCATGGGAGTGTTGGTGGCCTGTGCCAGAAAAATTGCGGCCATGGTGAGATAGATGGCAGTACCATCCAGGTTGAAAGAGTAGCCGGTTGGAACCACCAGGCCGGTTACGGCTTCTGAACAGCCTGCATCCTCCAGTTTCTTAATCAGGCCGGGCAAGGCTGATTCCGAAGAGGAAGTACCTAATACAACCAGTAGCTCCTCCTTCAGGTATTTCAACAACCGGAAAATATTATAGCCGGCAACTCTGAGAATCCCTCCCAATATTACAATGATAAATAAACAACAGGTTGAATAAAATGCGATCATCAAACCGCCCAGTTGTTTCAGAGAACCCAAACCAAATTTACTGATGGTAAAGGCCATTGCTCCCAAAGCGCCTAATGGCGCCAGTTTCATGATCATCCTGATCATCACGAACAAAGCATCTTCGAGCGATTGAATACCCCTGAGCAACGGGGCACCTTTTTCTTTTGTTTTGGACAATGCAAAACCAAAGATCACTGAAAAGAGGAGCACCTGCAACAGGTTGTTAGTGGCAATGGCGCTGATGATATTTTCTGGAATGATATCGATGAGATGATCCAGCGTGGTGCCGGTATGGCTTTGATGGATGTAGCCCTGCACCGAAGCAGCATCCAGTGTGTTAATATCCACATTCATCCCCGCACCCGGTTTAAGCAGGTTGATTACGATGAGCCCGATGAGTAAGGCCAGGGTGGTGACCACTTCAAAATACAACAACGCTTTTAATCCCACCCGTCCCACTTTTTTGGTATCCTGCATACCAGCGATACCTGTTACGATCGTACAAAAAATGATCGGCGCAATCATCATTTTTATCAACCTGATGAATGCGTCGGCAAGCGGTTTCAACTTTACCGCAAAGCCGGGGAACACTTGTGCAAGCACCGCTCCTGCAATAATAGCGAGCAATACCTGTATATACAAACTTTTCAGCAGTCGCAGCATGTGAACATTTTACTGCACACAATATAAAAATAATAGATTGTTCAGCTTCAACTTATCAGGAGTTCTTCTCTCCTACAAACCATTGTTCCTTGTTTTTAAAAAGTACATTAAATGTGGTGAGTGTGCCATAACAGCGGGTGATATATTGCTGGATATTCACTTTTTCTTCATCGGATAAATTTTTGCTGCTGTTAATGTTTTGCTCCAGAACCCGCAGCCTGTCCCGCAACATCACAATTTTATGAAAGAAATCTTCTACCGGAATTTCCTTGGCTTTCTGTGTTTTGTCGGATGGCTGTAACAAGAGGGTGCCTCCTTTCCATCGGTCTCCCAGCGGAACAACCTCGGCGCTGCCACTCCAAAGTCTTAATATCCTGAGCAGGGAACGTTCTGTTTCGGAAACGGTTTCAATTTCCACCGAAACATTTTCAGGAATAATTTCGTCGAGGTTGCCATCTGTTTTCTCCACCTCTTTGATTCCATGATTGATAAAGGAAATAAGGTAGGTGGCATATCGCACACCAACAATCACTCCGGGACCGAACTGTGTTTCTTGTAATCACTTTTTCCACCTTTTTGAAAATTACCTGGAGGCGGCAGATAAGATAAATGGAAGTTAATCGATTGCTTATCAACAGTTATGCTTTGAGTAATCGTTTCAACAATCGTCCTCTTTTCTGCAAACTCCATATTCCCCCACCTACCGTATAAATCCTTCGCTTCATGCAATACAGTATCGGCTGAAAGATACTGAATCTTCAAAAAATCAATTTCAGCTTCTAGTTCCGGCACTAGTGCCTCTATTTGCTCCCGTTGATTTTCTAATGGCTTAAACTGCTCGGCAAATGACTCCTTATTCAATTCTCCGTCCAGCCGCAAAGAGACAAGTTCATCCATTCGTTTTCTTATTTTTTGAAGAGTCTCTTTATTTACCTTAAGCAATGAGTTTTTCTCCTGCACCACAATATCTGAATGTGAGAGGTATGTGGTTATATCGATTTCGGTATGCAAAAACTGCTTTAACTGTTCCTGGTATATTGCATCAATATCGGCAACTTCCACTTTTGTTTTACACGGTTTACAGCGATACGTCGGAAATTTATCCCGATGGTATACATACATTTTACTTCCACAGGAACAATACAGAAATCCAGATAACAAGTGAACGGATTGAGGGCCAGGTTTTTTTAGCTTTGAAAGCTGGCTATCGATAATAGCATTGCATTCGTTCCATAGTTCTTCAGAAACAATGGGAGGGCAGGGGCAATATACCCACTCTGATTCTGGTTTTATCCTTGATCCAAATTTGTCTTTATTTCCTGTGGTATAGTTTGCTAACCGCAGCCCCTTTGCTGTTGTGTCTCTAAGTAATCGTGCAATTGTGCCATGCGTAAAGAGAGAGCCGGTCCTGGTACGATACCCCATTTCATTTAGCTGTCGAGCTGTTGCCTTTTTTCGCTTTGTCTTTACAAAAACTTCGTAAATCAACTTTCTCACAGGAGCCTCTTTTTCATCAATCACAAACTCTTTATTCACCCATTTATATCCAAGTGAAGTTTTCGCAGAGAGCGGTTTTCCAAGTTTTGCCCTGATAGGTACTGATGCTGCCACCCGTTCTGCAATCTCTTCTCTTTCCCAAGTCGCCATTGCTGCAATCATAGTATAAAACAAGCGGCCTGCCGGAGTAGAGGTATCAATGCTTTCGGCAAGAGAAATTAAATCAGCGTTGTATTGTTTAAATATCTCAGCGAACTCAAGAAGTTCTTTTGTATTGCGGGCAAGTCGCGCCAGTTTAGAAAATATCAATCCGGTAATCTTTCCGTTTTTTACATCAGCCAGCATTCGTTTAGTTTCCGGCTGGTCGATTACTGACTTGCCGCTTACAGCTTCGAGACGATAGACTTCAATAACATTCCATTCTTTTGCTTCTGCATATAACCTTCCTCTTTTTTCATGGTGTTCAGGACTCTCGGATTCAACCTGCATTTCGGTTGAAACTCTAATCCAAATACCTACGTTTTTATTCGTTTCCATACGCTATGTATTTTCTTGAAGTTACAAAATATGCGCCATTATAACTAATGAATTTTGTAATTTCCGTTTATATTTTTTATGACAAAAAGTGATTCTTTATGTCTTCATACAAGCTCAAAAATCAATCAGCACCTATACCATTGATAAATCTTTATTGCTACAAGTTGAACAACATTTTAAGGAAACAGCTCCCGAAATCATAAGTGTTGTTGAAGCATTCCCAACGAAGAATTTTTTTATTCTCCTTCATCATTCAAATGGCTCTGAAAAAATATTCTTCGATTGAAGAATACAAACAACCTCTTTTCAGAAATGATATTATAGCAATCCTTATTGAGTTTGAACTATTTTCCCTTAACAAGGAGCTAAAGAGTACACTTCGATTTAGAAGAGAAGATGAAAACTCTGATTTGTTTATAAGCCTTGTTGATGAGAATCCAAGAGAAAAAGTAACAGGATTGTCAAACGGTATTACTTCACTGTTTACTCTTAATAAAAATTTGAACTGGTTGTTTTATCCAAATTCGTTGCTTAGTATATGTATCTTTTTTGTCAGTATTTACTTTGGTATCCAAGCAACCGAACAAGCGTTTTCATCAAAAGAGAAATTTCTGTTTGGAACTACCTTTTGGGCTGGAATGTTTTATCTGTTTATTATCCCTAGTTATTTCAAAGGTTATTCTTCATTTGAAACTAATAAACAAAAACAAATAGATAAGTGGTTTGGGTGGCTATTAACCGGGTTGTTGGGGTTCCTGCTGTTTGCTACACTCCTTATTTCGATATGAAAAGAAATATTTGGATTCTAGAAAGACCTTAAATCCAAGCTGACGACCCTCATTGGTCGTCAGCTTTCCAGGCTTTGCAGCATCAGAACGGAAAGTCATCCTTTGGTGCTTCAGGTGCAGGCACATCAATCAGCTTTGCTTCAGCTTTCATGTGATGATGTCCTTTAATCGTATCAACATGGCTGTTGATAGTAGCGCCAAGCTTATCATCAAATGTTTTGTAGGAGTGGGCGGTAATCCGTCCAGTTAATTCAACTAAACTTCCTTTCGTAAGGATGGGCGCTACCTTAGAGCTTTTCCAATAGGAGCATTTAATAAAGGTAGTCTGAGTTACTGGCTTCTCTGCTTCTTTGGGTTTGTAGCTGTTGTTAATGGCTACTGTGAAGTTTACTACATCCTTCTCTTGTTTCTTTATATGCGTTACTGTCGCATCTTTTGTGAGCTTCCGATAAATAGCATAACGTTTGTTTTTAAATATGAATGAATACTTGTTTACGATTTGAATAGTGATAGCTCCTGTTGCTTTACTTTACTAGGATACTTCTCTTGACTGTGTTTCTTTACGAGATAGTAGATGGTGATGTCCTCGTTTTGGGTGATTGCCCAGGCAGATTGCAAGACTTTGGGACGGAGGCACTGTTTTCTTCGCTGAATTTCCCATGAGAGTTTCATAATGATGTGAGGTCGTGATATGTGTTGCATAGTTGATAGGATTACCGTGAAAAATAACTCGGCACAAAATGAAAGTTTGGCCAGCTTAGGCAACCCTAAATAGAAGCGTGGAAGAAACGCCAAGGCTTGGAGCAAAAAATACTACCGAACTAAACATGAGAAAAAGCAAAACTTTGAGGTGGAGATTTTTTGAGCGCAACCGAAGGCAAACGGAACGTAGTGGAGTGCTGGCCTTGGATGACAGCTGTGGAAGGGCTATAGCTTTGCCGGATGCTGGCCGAACAAAAGGAATATTGATCGGAATAAATTGGTTTTACCGGATCTGAATCTTAGTAAGTTTTTACGATCTAATTTCTACAACAAGAAATATTGTACTAATAAACAAAAAGTATTGGCTTGCTGTCAAAGATTATCAGCACACTCACATAATCGTTCTGCATACGAAAATGCCACCAATTTCACCCATGATTTTGTTACAACAAATAACCAAAAAAAGATGATTACTGCAATAGTTATTGTAGAATAGATAAAACTATTGGGAAACACTTGAGTATTGAATGTATTTAACTTAAAAGACCAGAATAGATAATTTATGATCAACAAACATAAAGAGAATGTTATAGCCAATGAACGAAGCCCCAAAAGATTTCTTCTAAAGCCGTAATTTGTATTTTCTTTATATAAAAGAGCGAATTTTTTACTGTCTCTTGTTTGTGAAATCAAATACTTAGTCCATGCTTGATAAACAGTATCAGCTTCTTGAGGCCTTGTTAACTCCATCTCTTCATCAGGAGGAGAAGCAACGGGACAAAGGGATTGTAATTTTTGATGATATCTTTGTTTTGTAAACTTATCCAAATGAGAGTTCTTTAACCTTAGTAATTGAATTGAAGGTGTACCTCCCCACCCCTTCCATAGCGAAGCCTCTCTGAGTTTACCCTTATCTCTTCCTAATTGAGAAAGCAAATATGTCAATGCTCCTATTACGCCCAGCGAAGCAAGGAATTGGAATATTGATTCAAATTGCAAGGAATAAAAGAACCCAAGAATTACAATCGGAAAAAGAAATAAAATGACAGGAAAATATCTGGCTTTTAATGTATAATTATCAAACATAAAACAATCTAATAGACGTAAGGTAATATTTGTTCTGGTGTAATTATCATTAAAAACACAGGTAAAGGAGTTTGAAGATCATTAAAACCTTTCTTGAATTTTTTAACTGTATTTGCATCAGTGGTGCTTAAACCGTTAGGACCAAAAGGATGTGTGTGCCATTCTCCAATATAACCTAATTGGTTCCCTGTCAACTGATTAATTCCGTTAATTATTTCCGGCAGTCCTTCAACACCTCTAAAAAAGCAAATTGGATTTGCCTTACTATCACTTGGTGCTTTGATTAAGTTTGTAACGTGAATGGTTTTAGTTTTATAATTAGCACATCCTACAAAAACGCCTCCCGTTTCACTTGGCATAGCTAAACCCATTTCACTTTTCATCATTTCAATAATTCCTGGTCTCATTCGTATTTGCCATGACGGATCATTAATTGCATTAAAAACCTCCATAGGTGGTATACTCAACAAACAGGGATGGTTGGAAAAAAAAGGTTCAGTTTTAATTTCATTAACATATACTTTGCCATCGCTTGCCTGTTCATTTTGGGATTCAGCTTTTATCACCGCCGAAACATAAGCACTATGTAGGCTAACGATATCGTCAGATAATACTGTTGTCTCAGAATTACATCCCACGCCAATCGTAATGGAAAGATTATTTGGTTTTACACTATTATCAGCTTCTCTTTTGAGCCAGGAAGAAATAGAGGGAATCTTCTCGTACTGTGCATACAACATTATTTGCAAGTCATCAATTCTTGGATTTCGCCCTTTCCCCTCGAAAAATACAATACCGAGATTGCCGAAATCAGAAATAAAAGACCTTACAATTCTTATTGATGATTCGAATTTTGCATTGGTCAAAGATTGAGCAAACGCATTGGAGGCAGTAAAATCCAAAATCCACTCAAAAAATTTGGTAAGCCCAGGATCTAAAAGACCGGTTCCCGAACTTTTACTTGTAAGTAGTAGCGGCAATTTTTCGTATGGATAAAAAGTTTTGATCTCCTGTATTAATGCCTGTGCTTTGTTCTGCCCTTCAGCATTTCCCATCAATGCATGTCGAACAAGATTATGAGGCGAAAAATCATCGGGATCAGCTAAAAAATAATTTGCGGCACCAGCTCTAGCAAAGTGCATTACCACCTTAGAACCCAGAGCGCCACACCCTGCTATCAATGAGTACTTACCCAAATTGACCTGCGAGCCTGAAATTTGTTTGGCTCGTTGGAGGCTTAACGGTTGTCCATGTTTGTAGAATAATACAGGAACATTATTAATGATTGCTCCATTACCTACATCAATACTATCAATCCTTATAGTAAAATTGATAAATTCAATATCTGCAGAAAATCCGATTATTTTTTTGGGTCTTCGAATAGCAACAATTACAGGAATTGTGACAAAAATATTATGGTTACTTTCTGCTATTTGATTCTCGATTTGAGTAATAGAAATCCCATAGGAGGAACAAAAGTCTTTGAACTCATTCCAGTGTTCTGGAAAGTTTACACTATAGTGGTTATAAGCAGTCGTAGCTTCAGACCAAAGTATATATCCGAAGTGATAATTCTTTTTTGAGGGAGCTGAATCACTTTTTTGTTTTTCTTTATTCAGCTCTTCTATGGATTCATTTAAAGATTCTTGCGTAACTGGTTTTGTAAGTTTAAAAGCAACCCTATTTCCTGATACAATTCTTTCAAATAACGCAATTGAAAAATTGGAGTCAGATAAAAAACTTTTTTTCTCATTAACAATGCCGGCAATCTGATCATAATCATAAATCATCGTACCTGTATATCCTTCCAGGCGTACTGGATCAAATTGGTTCCCATCCTCTGACAACTGCCCCGATGCAGCATCTCTCAGCCAGTTTCCTACTCTCACATACAGATCCTTTAACTGCTTATTTGAATACCAATCCGTAAGCCCTTCTCGTACTAAGCAAAATGCTGGCGGTTTGCCTTTTTTCGCAATATATAAATGTGCCAGATTATCCTTTGGAAAATCAAGTCGGTCTGGAAATACGATAGGTGCAATGTCAGGATAGCTGTTAAGATCAACAACAATTAGTAAAGGTTCATTCGCTCTAATATCTAAATCCTCAAAATTCCCAAGGGGCGGTAAGTCAACAGGAACTACTGTTGCTATTGCAATCGTACCCTCTCCCCATTGATAGGCTCTCAATCGCTTTTTTCCCAGGAAACGCCCTAATTGTGTAATGGATTCAGTTAGCGCACCATTGCTTATTTCTTCTGTAAATTCGGATAGCGAATCACTGAATAATTTTTTACCCATAGGTAGATGGTTGATTAATAGCACCCAGGGCAGCGCCACCGGTAGCGCTAGCGCTACCTTCCTGTTTCTTGGGCTTCATAGGACCTTGTGGAGTTATTTCGAAAATGATAGGCTGTGGGGTTTTTCCAACTTTATTATGTGTAGCTGTATTAAGAAAATTCTCATCTTTTACTTTTTTTACATACTCCTGCTTTGCACGATAGTGCGGTGGATTCTTATCATCATCTTTTATCTCCTTACAAGAAGCTATTACTTTAGCAGCCCCACGTTTATAATCTAGCATTTCCAGAGAAGCTTTCGCAGGTTTATCCTCTTCCTTCATTGGTGTTGGCCCATAGTACGTCCAGGAGCAATGATGCGGAGCCATAAATAAGTCAAAGTCTAACGCTCTCTTCTCTGTATCATTTTTATGTCGCTTAGTTTTTTCAAGAATTGTTTCCCATGCTTCATAATTAGCATCACCGCCAAACATAGCTAAAGTAGAGAAGCCATCCTTTGAACTTGAATTGTGAAAACGTGCCTGGAATACAAGACTCACCCTGTTCTTATCAACTTCTTCATCTTTTAAATCCTTTTGATAGGGAGAGTGTATAAAAATAGAGAAGTTGGTGAGATTGCGATCATTAAATCTTTTCACAACATCTCCTGGATTAAAACGTACCAGGTCTTCCACATCCTCTAATTTCTCATTCCCATCATTACCCACAATAACAATGCGGTTGCCAGGCAACTTACGGGCCTCGCTCTTGTCGCAATATAATTTAATACGGCGCTTTGCTTCTTTGTTAAAGCATCTTTCATCATCATTGGTGGGAGTACCCATTACCATAGGGGAAAACCAAAGAACATCAATTAAAATTTCTCCGTTGTCCTTATTCGACTGTTTATAATTTTTCGGGTCCCCCTGGTAAAAATTCTTTTCAAAGCCAAGTAAATGGTCTTCATCGCCATGTGTCAATATAAACACATCTACATATGACACATCTTTAACACCGTTATGTTCCTTTTTACTTAACTCCTTCAAGATATCTGCTTTTACATCGTACTGCTCTGGGTTTTTATCCCCCTTACTGCTTTCACGGATGTTGCAATCAACAAGGATTTTTGTAGTATAACTGTTTTCTTCAATAGAAAGCAAGGTTTGATCGCCATTATCTACTGGGTAATATTTAATTTGATTTGGCATTTCGTTTTATTATAAAACCGCTTATAGTTAAAAAAAGGTAACAGGTTTTTGTACTGAATTATCAATAGAGCTAGTTAGATACAACAGCATCTTTACTTTTTTTTAAAACACAGCATTTTTTTTCTTGGCGAACCAGGTGATTGCCTTTTACCTGTGACAAAAATATTTTTTCTTTTTCTTCTTCTACATAAGACGGCGAATAAGGTGCATTTATTTGAAAAGTTCTTTTTTCGATCTGTATTTCAACAGTACAACAATCACCTGAACTTTGAAGATAATAAAGCTCATTTTTAAATTCATGATCTTTCTCCACCGGCTTCATATACATAGTGCAGGCATCCTGGAAGTCCAGCGCAAAACACTCTTCCGGATCGATTTTTTCCAGCTTCTCAAAAAGAGCCCTCGTTTTTGTACGCTTCTTATCATAGTAATTCTGTAAGTCATCGAGCGTTATTAATTTGTTCCGCTCCATAAGGTTCTTAAGATATACTAATGTATCCCGGAGCTCCGGGTAATTTGAAATATCATTTAATTCCTTTCCGTAAAAAAGAAATGTTTCAGATAGGCTCAGCATGCTTTCTGAAATGTCAAATTCCTTATCAAAGAATCTTGAAAGAATACTTTTAAGATTGGTTGAATTTATCATCCTGTTTGACATAATTGACAAGTTTTAAAATGTTAAAATTAGCGGAGACCGAGTCGTACCTGTATGAATTTTTTCATACGGTTAAACTTTGTTTTGGCTGCGGCTGCAGAAGGATAGTTTGCTAGTTTTTTAATTTCATTATAACTAAGTCCTTGTCTCTTGTACTGTAGAAGTTCTATTTCACGTTCGCTTAAAAGGCTTTCTATTACTGCAAAGGTGTTTTGAGATTCGAGTTCCGGGAGGAAATTGCTCACGAATGCGTTTTCGGGTAAGTTTGTAAATTCAACATCGCTTTTTTGGTTTGATTTCTGTTTCAGTTTTCGGGTAAAGGAAATCCAGATTTTTTTAGCTTTTATCCATACTAACTTTTCAGGATCGTATGCATCGTATGTTTTTTTCTTATGAATTTTCCACAATTCGATTTGCAATGCCTGTAGCAATTCGCTTTTATAAATTTCCAAATTAGCTTTTGCTCTTGGCTCTTTCAGTAACCCGCAATCAAAGTACTGGTCGATTCTTTCCAGTAGCTCATCATAGGCTTTTGTCAGTTTTGAATATTCCATTGCACATAGTATTTAATGGGTGCTTTAGATTTTGATTTTTTTCCGGCAGGGACTAACTATATTTTCAAATGGTATGGAGGTATTTAATCTTAAACCGCCTGATAAGAAGAAAAAGTAACAGGAGATTAAAAAATATTTTTAACAGCACTATAAGATTGTCAAAGTATGAGCCAACTGGAAGATTTGCGAGTAAGTATGAATTTTTGTCAGTCCTAGAAACAATCATTTTCAGAAATTCCTATTTATCTGGCCATTTTTTGGAAAATTATTTAGGTAAACAAAATCAATTTTAATTATCGCCTTTCTGTAAAAGCGCCTGCGGCCAAAAGAAGCAAAGCCTTCTGGCATCCCGATAGCCATCGGGACACGGAATGAAGCGGCGAGCCGTCCGCAGACACTGGAGGAACGGAAGTGGCTGGCGAGTTCCCCACCAGAGGCTATACTGGAACGCACGAAGTGCGAAGGATAGCACCTTAACGCAACATACAAACTATACTTCTCTTATTTCGTTGTTGTGTTGAGCAAGGACGGGCAGATACACCATTGAAAATAGGAACTGCATGTATCTGCCAGTACGCAGTCGCAGTGGGGAGCGCCGGCGAGCACATAAACATTGGGAACGGGTGGATGAAAAGATACATACCCAAACGGCCCATACGAAGCAGGAGCATGGTGGAATGAGTATGTGTGAGTGTTTGTATATTCAGGTGGAATGATGAAGCCCAGGGAAGCGTATAGGGGCATTCCCCTGAATGAATACAAACAAGGGTAGCACGAATGGAGCCAAGCGGAAGCGAGTAGGGGTTGGGAGTGAGGGTATGGTGCTTTTCATACACAGGAGTTCCCTGAACGAAGGCAGGTGAAGTTGCAATGACTATGACAAACTTGTGAAGCAACCCGAAGGGCAAAGGAGGTCTTGCGATACCTTCAAAGGTTGTAATGATTTATCG